>NZ_CAUI01000023.1:361591-723182 GCF_000350165.1 Halanaerobium saccharolyticum subsp. saccharolyticum DSM 6643 | reverse complement strand
CTTGGTTATAAGTTAAAGGAGATTGAACAAAAGCCTCATAGCTGGAAAAATTTAGTTCATCCAGAAGATATAGATAGTGCTTTAGAAAAGATGAAAAAACATTTAAAAGGGGATAAGGATATTTATATTAGCGAGCATCGTTTAAAAACTAAATCTGGGGACTATATTTGGATTAGAGATATTGGTAAAGTTGTTGAAACAGATGAAAATGGAAATATATTGAGGGCAACAGGTATCCACCTTAATATAGACCAATATAAAAAACGACAGCAGCAGATTGAATTTTTGTCTTTTCATGATGAATTAACTGGATTATATAACCGCCGTTATCTGCAGAATGAAATTAAACGCCTAAATGGTTCAAGAAGGTATCCAATTAGCATTATTGTAGGTGATTTGGATAATTTAAAAGAAGTAAATGATAGTTTTGGCCATGGTATTGGTGATCAATACCTTAAAAAAACTGCTGAATTATTAAAGGAAGTTCTGCGCAGTGAAGATATAATTGCACGAACTGGGGGAGATGAATTTGTAATTTTACTACTTGAAACAAATAAGTTTACTGTAAAAAAGATTTGCAATAGAATCAAAGAAAAATTTAAAAAGTATAATCAGCAAAAATGTTTCTTAAAAAATCTTTCAATTTCTTTAGGGAGCTGCACCACTGAAAGTTGTACAGATAATTTAAACAGAGCCTATGAAAAGGCAGATAAAAAAATGTATATCAATAAAAGAAGCAAATAGAGATTAAATAGTCGGTTATTCCGGCTATTTTTGGTTTTATACGACTAAATGATAAATTGTATGACTAAATCAAGTTTTAATTTTACAAATTTAGTTTAAAGTGATAAAATTACATCAATTTATAACTGATTGTGTTATATTAATAAAAAGTAGTGAACAGCTAGTAGTATTAACGATTAGTAGTAATCAGATTAAAATTAAAACCAATGAGAAGTAGAGAAAGGGAGGAATTTATGAATTTTATATTTTTATCACCTTATTTTCCAAATAATTTTTATAATTTTTGTGTGGGATTGAAAGAGGCAGGTATTAATGTTTTAGCAATTGGAGATTTAGCCTATGATGAATTGCGGGCTGAGCTTAAAGATTCTCTGACAGAATATTACCGAGTAGATAATATGGAGGATTATTCTCAAATGCAAAAAGCCTGCGGATATTTTACTTATAAATATGGTAAAATAGATCGTATTGAATCTAATAACGAATACTGGCTTGAAACAGACGCTAGATTAAGAAAAGATTTTAATGTTAAAGGCTTAAAAATTGATGATATAGAAGCTATGAAATATAAGTCTAAAATGAAAGAAGTTTTTAATCAAGCAGGTTTAAATACAGCTCGCGGTAAGGTTGTTGATCAGTTAGAAGAAGCAGAGAACTTTATTGAGGAGGTTGGTTATCCAGTAGTTGTTAAACCGGATAATGGAGTAGGCGCTGCTGATACTTATAAAATAAATAATTACGAAGAATTAGTTAATTTTTTTGAAAACAAATTAGATCTTGATTATATAATGGAAGAATATATTGATGGTAGAATTTACACTTTTGATGGTCTGACAGATCAAAATGGAAAGATAGTTTTTTCTTCTTCTATGGTATTTAATGACGGAATTATGGAAACTGTAAATAATGGACTGGATATGTTTTATTATATCCCAAGAGAGCTGCCTGCCGATATAGTCGAAGCTGGACGGAAAACAGTAGAAGCTTTTGGGCTAAAAGAAAGATTTTTTCATTTTGAATACTTTAAAATGGATGATGGCAGAATTGTTGCTTTAGAAGTTAATGTTCGACCTCCAGGTGGGCTAACTCTTGATATGTTTAATTATGCCAATGATATTGATGTTTATAGAGAATATGCTAGAGTAGTTCAGCATAATGTTTTTGAGGCTGATATCAGCAGAAAATACAATTGTTTCTATATTGGTAGAAAAAACTTTATAAACTATAAACACTCCGTAAATGACGTAATTAATAATTATGGAGAATATGTAATTAGACATGAAGAAATTTCGCCTATTTTAGCACCTGCAATTGGAGATTATGGTATTATTTTAAGAACAGAGAACCTTGAAAAAGGTAAAGAAATAGTCGAATATGCAATGAAGCATGTTTAGGAGGGAGTAGAGCTTAGATGAAAATTGAATATAGAAGTTTTTATAGTTCTATTTTAAATAGAGAAATGCCATTTAAGATTTATGGACATGCAGGTAAACCAATGCTTGTCTTTCCATCATCGGGAGGCAGTTTTCATGAATATGAAGATTTTGGTATGATTGATTCAATTTGGCCATATATAGAAAATGGCCAGATAACAGTTTATACTGTTAGCAGTGTTGATAATGAATCATGGTTAAACCATGAGATGCATCCACATGATAAAGCAGTAGTCCATAATAACTATGATAAATATATAATTGATGAGCTGCTGCCATTGATTAAATATCACTCCAACTGGCAGGGGGGTATAATTAGTTCGGGATGCAGTATGGGTGCCTATCATGCAGTTAACTTTTATTTCCGTCATCCAGACGCTATTGATACAGCTATAGCTTTAAGTGGTATTTATGATGGCCGATTTTTTACTGGAGGCTATATGGACCAAGAAATTTATTTGAATTCTCCAGTAGATTATTTAAAAGAACTGGAAGATGAATGGTATATTAATCATTATCGAAGTAATGACTTAATAATCTGTGCCGGTCAGGGAAGATGGGAAGAAGATACTTTAAGAGATACCAGACTTTTAGATACTATTCTTGCCGAAAAAAACATACCGGCCTGGTTTGATTACTGGGGTTATAATGTGGATCATGACTGGCCCTGGTGGAGAGAACAGATGCCCTATTTTTTAGAGCTTTTAAAAGAAAGAAATATTATCTGATAAATAATCAAAAAAATAAAGCCGGGAATCCCCCGGCTTTTCTTAATTGAAGATTAACAGATAGAAATTAATTAGACAAAATTATTTAGATAAAATTATTTAGATAAAATTATTTAGATTAACATTAATTATAATTACATAAGAATTACAATTACAGATGTTAAGCTAACTTTTTTATTATTTTTTCCAGATATCTAGATTTTAGCTGTTTGCTGGCCATTAATTGTTTGATAGGAGGTAATTTTAAAATAGCTGAAAATACAGCTGCCATTGCCCTGTGACTGCCAAAAGCCTGATTCTCAAAAATAAGATTTGCTAATTTACCTCTTTCAATTGCCATTAGAACTGTTCTGTGGACTGAATTAACTGGAGTTATAATTTCTTCTTCTCGTCTTTTAAGACTGAGCGAATGATTTGGACAGGACCTAACACAAACACCACAGCCAAGACAGATATCCTCATTGATTACTATTTTTTCATCATCTCTGGAGATTGCATCGATCGGACAGGCTTCAATACAATTACCGCAGTCAATACAGCTTTCATAATTAAGTTGTGGCAGATAATTAGTTGTCTGGACCGGATGTAAATTACCGAATTTTTTTGCTGCCAAAAGTGCTTCACAGCAGCAGCCACAGCAGTTGCAGATAAAGGTTGGACTTTCACGTACATTTTCCCCACACTGTACGAGACCGTGTTCATAAGCCTGATGAAGCAGTTCTAAACATTCTGAGCTATCAACTCTACGTGCATGATCATGTCTGATTAGAGAATCAGCTGTATTATTAAAGGTCATACAAATATCAAGTGGGGCATCACAGGCCTGATCAAGGTGATGCATTTTATGTCTGCAGTAACAGGTACTGATTCCTATATGTTCAGAACTTTCTATGATATGGCTTGCCTTTTCAAAATCTAAAATATGAACCATATTGTCTTTTGAAAGTACTTCTTCATTTACATAGACTCGTCCTAGTTTGGTTTCACTGGCTAAAAATAGATCTTTAATAAAATCTTCTTCAACATTTAAATATTGATAATATAATTCTGCCAGGAGTTTTTGATTAATATCACTACGGGTTCTCATCATCGAGAATTCGAAAAAACCCGCCATTGGTGGTGGTAATATATACTTTTTAACCCCCTGATCCCTAGAATCAAGTAGTATTGCTCTTTCTGCAAGTTCATCCAGAATGTTTTCTGTTTTAACTGGATCCATTTTTAAAATTTTAGCTGCTTTTTTTACTGTAAATGGTTTTATCGGCAGTTTAGCTACTATTTTTGCTTCTTTTTCACTAAAAAGTGTAGATAAAATTTTATAAAGGGTTTCAGAAGGTGGTGCACCCTGTGGAAATTGATTTAGTCTTTCTTCTAGATTTTTATATGCTGATTTAGCTGTTTTGTGTGACAAAATATACACCTGCTTTCATATATATAATTAGTTAATAATTAGCTATCTCCTTTATTTTTTCTAGTTTTAAATATTAATTTGATATAATACAATTTATTAACGAGGAGCTTTTTTAATGTTAAAAGATAAGATTAATATAAAAATTATTAAAAACTTTGAATCTAAAATTATGAACAACAAAAGAAATATTCGGATTTATCTGCCTCCTTCTTATTCGGCTCAACCTGATAAATATTATCCAGTTTTATATGTGCATGACGGACAAAATGTTTTTGATGCTTTAGAATCTTATTCGGGACAATCCTGGAATTTACATCATACAGCAGATTCTTTAATTAAAGAAAAAATGATAGAAGAAATAATAATAGTTGCTGTAGATAATATGGGTGAGGAAAGACTAAGTGAATATGCTCATCAGGATGGTTTTTTTCAGGGAAAAGAGATTAAGAGTAGAGGTATCAAATACGAAAGATTTTTCATTAAAGAATTGATGCCATTTATAGAAAGAAAGTATAGAGTGAAAAAAGGTTCTAAAAATACTGCTTTAATGGGGTCTTCGATGGGTGGTTTAGTTACTTTCAATATGGGTTTAAGAAGGCCAGATCTTTTCGGTAAATTGGGAGTAGTTTCTCCCTCTCTCTGGTGGGGAGATAATGATGCTGCGGCTAAATTAAAGTCATATGATTATCCGGGCTTGAAATCTAAAATTTGGCTTGATACAGGTGATGCTGAGGGAAGATTTATGTCTTTTACAGAAGATGTTATTGCCGAGATTAAAAATATAAAAAATAATTATGACTTAGACCTAGTTTATTATCAGGCTCCCGATGCTGTTCATAGTGAATCAGCCTGGGCTAAACGTGTTCATTCTCCCTTATTATACTTTTTTGGAGAAATTGGAGAAATTGAAACTGTTGAGCTTATTGGAAGAGAAGAAATATCACTTAATGGCCCTCAAATTAGACTTAATCCCGTCTTAACTTTCGACAGTTCTTTTAAGATTACTGCCTTAGAGGGTGAATATAAATCTCTAAAGCCAGAACTATTAAAAATAAATAATTATGGGACTTTAATTCCTAAACAAACTGGCATCGCCAAAATCGAATTTAATGTTTGGGGATACTCAGCTTTTAAAAATATAAAGATTGTTGAAAAATTAAGCAGCTGAAGATAAAACTTTAGATTTTGAAGTTAAAAAATTTGGCAATTTAATGTTTTTGACTAAAAAGTCGTATGCAGAAAAATAAGCTAAAGGATTTTTTTAAAAAATATTGAAATATAATAATAGGAACATTTGTTATAAGCTGGCGTATATACAGTCTTCAATTAATTCTATATTATTTTCAGCTGCAAAGTCTCTAATTTCCTGACTTCGTGTTCCCGGCTGCAGCCAGACATATTTAATTCCTAGCTTACTTATTTCTTCCATTACTTTAATTCCACTTTTTGGGTTGACAACCATATCAACAACATCAATATCGTTTTCGATAGAACTTAGGTCAGGATAGCATTTAAGATCAGCAACCTCTTCAAATTTAGGGTTAACTGGAAAGACATTATAGTCGTTTTGTTTTAGTTTTTTAACAATTTTATAGCCAAATCTATTTTTTTTAGTAGTGGCACCAACAACAGCCCAGTTTTTAAGTTTCATTGTTTCATTTTTTAAACTCATAATAACAACTCCTTATATGATATACTTAGTGAAAATTAAAAGTTAGTTAAAATTGAAAGATTTTATTATTGATTTTATTATTGATTATTTTAAATTGATTATCTTAGATAGATAAATAGTATTTATTGATTAATTTAATTTTATCAAAATTTGATTAAAAAGCAAAAAAAGAGGAGAGCTAGCTATGACAAAAAAATTAAAGGTCTCAATTGTCAGTGGTGCACTACTGGGAGTCATCTGTATTATTGGTGGTGGAATTAGAATGGGTTATGTTGGCAATGAACTTTATTTGTTTGCTCTATGGTATAACAGATTAATTATGGGTATTCTAATAGGCTTAACTAAAATGGATGCTGGAATTACAGCTTTATTTAAAGGTGGATTTTTAGGTTTAATTGTTTCTTTAGCTTTTTATCTTTCAACAGGGATGAATGATCATATCTCATTTTTAGCTGGTATTGCCTATGGTGTTATCATAGTTGCAGTAGCCAGAAAATACGAATAGTAAAAAAATAAACCGCAGTAGAAGTATATTCTAAATCTGCGGTTTGCTTATTTAACATTAAATTTTATTTAATTTAAGGAACTAATACTGTATCAATAACATGAATTACTCCATTGCTGGCTTCAATATCAGTAACTGTAACCTGTGCATCATTAATATAAACCATACCGTTTTTTATATTTATTACAATTTTTTCACCAAGGAGTGTATCAACCATGGCACCATCCATTCCTACAACATCTTTGGCCATTACTTTGCCAGATACTACATGATATAATAGTACATTTGCTAACTGATCTTTATTATTTAAGAGACTTTCTAAAACACCATCAGGTAATGCTGCAAAAGCCGCATCTGTAGGTGCAAAAACTGTAAATGGGCCATCGCCTTTTAGAGCCGCAACTAAATCAGCTTCAATAACTGCTGTAACTAATGTGTTAAAATCATCTGCTTCAAGAGCAACATCTAAAACATCTGGACCACCTTTGAGGTGTCCATCAGCTAGAATAACTGGAGATAAGGAAATAAGGAAAGCTAAAACCAATATCACTGAGATAACAATAGAAACTTTTGATTTGAAAATGCTTTTTTTCATTAAAATTTCCTCCTTCTTAATATTCATAATTAACTGTTAAATTAATTTTACCACATAATTCTTTATTATACAATAACAATGATAACTATTTTCAATATTGTATTTTTGGTTACATTATTAAATAAATTACATATTTATCTAAAAATTAATGATTCTGATTATCACTGCTGATGCTTAGAATCTTAAAAAACGCGGTATTTTTCTTTAACAGAAAATTTATGATATAATAATTTATGTGTATTAAAAAATCAGATAATTTAAATAAACTGGTTGAACAAACACTATTATCTTAATTTAGGGTGATGAAAATTCAAAAAATAGATTTTGAAAAATATTTAAAAGAATATGATCAGACAACTGGACTTTTTCCAGAAGAATTAATGAAAATAGGTGAGAAATATCACAGTAAAGGTTATTTAACTAAGGCTGAATTATATCAGCTGGCTCATTTAAACTCGACCCGCAGTTCTTATCATGTGAAAAGAAATCCTGAAGGCAGGATAGAAAAAGTAACTGAAGTAGCTTATAATATTGAAAATGATTTCTGTCGTTTAGCATTATATACAAGTTTAATGGGAATTGGAATTCCAACAGCCTCTGCTATTTTAACTTCTTTAGATTCTCAAAAACATTGTGTTATTGATACTAGAGTCTGGGCCACCCTCTACAACCTGAATTATTTCGAAAAAGAAAAAGAAAGTTTTAAAGCAGATGATTATCTAAAAATAGCAAAAATAGTTAGAAAAATGGCTGCTGAAACTGATTACAGTACTGCAGAAATTGCTTATGCACTATTTGCTTATGATGTAGTTCATCGGGATGGTAATTTACACTAGTTTTTAATTTAGCTTGTCTTTAATTTAACTTGTCTTAAATTTAGTTAATCTTTAATTTAGTTAATCTTTAATTTATATCAAAAATTAATAAGAATATTACAAATCTAATATGATTTAAAAAAATTAATTATTAAATAACTGAAATTTATAATAGGGGGATTTTATGAATAAAGCAATGCTCTGTACCTTAAATAAAGATAATGCAGAAACAAATATATTAATTATAAAAAACAAGATTGATCCAGCAGATTATAATTTAAATGTTGATTATCAATTAGAAGATACTGATCCTGATGTACAGCATCTTATAAATGCTCAGGTTGGTCAGGAAATAAAAGTTGATTTTCTAGAAGGAGAAAACAGCTGGAAATTAAGCAGCAAAAAGATGTTTATTTCTCATTTTGATTATGCTTATGACTTATCCAGTTTAAAAGATTTCACTGATTCATTAGTCACTTTTAAAGCTAATGATAGAGAAATTGATACTGAAATTATACAAATGTTAAAAAATGATATCTTTCCGGCAGCTGCTTTTTGGGAAAATGAAAATATAGATCAAGATTTAACTGCAGAGCTGATCTTAAAGTACTGGGATTTAGAGAGTGTTGACACTTACCCTGAAAATGATTTTTATAAAATACTGCTTAAGTTTGCAGATGACAAAATAAATATTATTAATCAAAAAATAGCTGATTATTGGTTTGAAATTCCTTTACAAATTAGAAAAAAAATTAACAACTTAATAGCTGCAGATGAAATAAAATTTGAAAATTATTTGGTTTATCTGCAGACAAGAGACAATATAATTTTAAATACCATCTTGCTTAACTTTTTAAAAGAAGCAGAAGGAGAGTCTCAGGAAAGTATAAATAATTTATTTGAAAAATTTCACTATCAGTTAATTGATGAGTTAACAAAATATTCTTTAGAAAAAGATAAAAAAAATAATTTAAATCCAATCATACCACATGGTGATTCTAAGCGAAAAGAATTAGAGCTGCAGCCTAAATTAAATATGATGGATTATTCTCTACTAGAAATATTTGATAATTATTCAATTGAAATAGATTTTGAGGCTTTAAACTTATTTTCAGAAAATGAGTTAAAAAGTTTATCTGATTACTTAAAAAGTTTAACTTCACATGTCGAATACTTAAATCAAATGAGAGAAAAACTTAAATGTGATAGCTGTGGCCAGATGATGGAATATGAACTTGACTATTCTCAAGAAATAGCCGCCTATAAAGTGGGTAATGCCCACTGTAATAATCTAGAATGTGATAATTTTGATCAAAAAATAAAATTTAATTAAACTGATAGGAGTGAATTATATGTTATTAGACTTATTTAAAAATTTGTTAGGAATTGGAGTCGAAAAGATTACTGTTGATGAACTTAAAAGAAAAAAGATTCCTAAAATTGATATCAGGGATGAAGAAAGATATCAAAAGGGCCATATATCAGGAGCAATTAATATTCCTTTTAAAAAATTTGATATTAATAATCCAAAATTAAAGGAAATAGATAAAAACAGAGAAATAGCAGTTTATTGTATTGGTGGTATCTCAAGTATAAAAATTACAAGAATTTTAAATGAAAATGGTTATGAAAAAGCAAAAAGTTTAAAAGGTGGCTATGCAGCCTGGAAATCATAATCTAAACTAATTGTCTAAAAGAGCAGTGACAATGGAGCAGTTAAATAAGAAGAATTATCTTAGATAAGAGGTGCTATAATTATCAATAAAAATAAAGCTAAAATAAAAATAATTAAAAATGGTCCTTATTGTGTTTTTGGTTCTATACCTTTATCAGAAAGGATAATCACACCAGTTGATAAGCATTATGAATATCAAGAAGGCAGAAAACTGGCTCAAAAAAATACTTATTCACTCTGCCGCTGTGGTCAGACTAAAACCCCTCCTTTTTGTGATGGCTATCATAGTGAAATAGATTTTGATGGAACTGAAACAGCAGCAAGAGAAGATTATAAAACCAGAGCAGAACTTTTGGAAGGAAAAGAAATTAATTTGCTGGATGATAATCGTTGTGCTTATCTCCGCTTTTGTCATACAGAAAAAGGTACTACCTGGGATTTAATAGATAAATCAGATAAAAATGAGGAAAAAAGCTTAGCTATAAAATCAGCTGAAGAATGCCTGGCTGGAAGATTAACTGCTGTTTCCAAAACTGGAGAAATATTAGAAAAAGAGTTTGAGCCAGCAGTAGAAATTTTGCAGGATTCAGAAAAGGATGTTAGTTCAGCTATTATTGTTAAAGGTAAGATAGAAATTGAAGCTGCTGATGGAGAAATTTATGAACCCAGAAATTCAGTAGCTCTTTGTAGATGTGGAGAATCAGAAAATAAACCATTTTGTGACTGTACTCATTATCATATTGGTTTTAAAGAAAATGAATAAAATATTATTATTTTAATTCTAATCAATGATTTTTTGGATATAATAATGTTAATTAGATATAATAATATTAATTAGAGATAATAATTTTAAGCAGATATTAAAGGAGGGAAAGGGATAATTAAAAATATAAAGATGACCAAGCAAATAAACAAAATTAATTTTTATCGCATAATTTTATTTGCAGGTGCTGCCAGTTATATAATCTTTGCTTTTGTCTATAGGATAAACAGTAATGTTTATGATCCTATGTCATTAGGAGAGAGAATTATATCAGCTTTAATGTTTTCCACAGCATTTTTTATGTCTTATAAAAATGAATTTGTTAAAAATAATATAGAAATAATTAGCTACTTTCTTTCTCTATCTGCGATCCTGCAGCTTTTTTATTATAATCATCTGTTTAATTTCAATTTAGGGTTATCTATACCCCTGATTATAATAATTGCAGTATTTAATCTAATTTTTGATCTTAATAAGCTTAAATTTTATACTAATCTTATTCTGATAATTTTAATTTCACTATCTTTATATATATGTAATTCACCGAATGTAGTAACTTCTTTTTATTTAACTTCATATATTATAATAGCTTCTTTGAGTTTTTACATCAGCTATTTTATTGAAAAATCCCAAAAACAACGCCAAATTAATTTAGAAAAATTAAAATCTCAATATGAATTTCAAAAAACTTTTGCAAAAATATCTTCAGAATTGGTAGATTTGGGACTTGAAAACATAAACTATAGAATTAATAGTTCTTTAAAAGAAATAGGAGAATATTTTAATATCGATCGCAGCTATATTTTTATGTTAAATGAAGCTGGAAAATTAATGTCCAATCAGTACGAATGGACTGCTCCAGGAATCAGTTCTCAAAAAGAAAAATTACAAAATCTAAAAACTAAAAATTATCAATGGTGGTTTAAAAATTTAAGAAATAAAGATGTAATAATTATAGAAGATGTAGATAGATTAGAAGCAGAAGCTGCAGCAGAAAAAGAATTATTAAAATCTCAAAATATAAAATCTTTAATTGTATTCCCAATCTACATTGAAGAGGAAATAACTGGATTTTTTGGTTTTGATTTAGTTGAAAATAAGATTGACATTAATGAAATAAAGATTGAACAGCTAAAAATTTTCACCGATGTTATTACAAATGCGATTTCAAAACATCAGGATAATTTAAAAATTAAAAAACTAAGTTATTATGACAGTTTAACCGATATCTACAACCGAAGATTTTTTGAAGAAGAATTAAAAAGACTCGATACAGCTCGTCAGCTTCCTATTTCTATTATCATGGCAGATTTAAATGGTTTAAAAATAATTAATGATAGTTATGGTCATAAAATGGGAGACTATGTACTTAAAAGGGCTGCTGAACTATTAAAAAAATCAATTAGAAAAGAAGATATTTTAGCTCGCCAGGGTGGAGATGAATTTGTGATTTTACTACCGCAAACCACCCCAGAAGAAGCAGCCAAAATTATAAAACGAATTAAAAATAAAACGGGAATGATCGAAGGAACTTCTATCCCGATTTCAATTGCACTTGGACAGGCTACAAAAACTGATAAAAATGAAGAAATAGAAGAAACATTAAAAGATGCTGATAATCAAATGTATAAAAATAAGCTTTCAGAAGGCAGAAGCAGTAAAAGCAATATTGTTGCAGGTTTAATTAATGCTTTAGAAGCTAAAAGTAATGAAACTAAAGAGCATGCTCTTAGAATGAAAAATATAGCTTTAAAGTTTGCTGAAAAACTTAAACTATCAGAATCTGAAAAAAATAGACTTTCACTTATAGCAGAACTTCATGATATAGGAAAAATTAATATTAGTGAGGAAATACTAAATAAACCTGATAGACTTAATCAGAAAGAATGGGAGATAATAAAAAAACATACAGAACAGGGTTATAAAATTGCCTCCTCATCAGAAGAATTTGCTGCTGTTGCTGATGACATTTATGCTCATCACGAAAGATGGGATGGAACAGGTTACCCCCGACAATTAGAGGGAGAAGAAATACCTTATTTAGCAAGAATAATTACTCTTGTCGATGCTTATGATGTAATGACAAATGACCGAGCATATAGTGATGCAGTCTCAAAAAGAGAAGCACTTGTTGAAATTGAAAGATGTTCAGGAACTCAATTTGATCCTGAATTAGCAGATAAATTTATTGATTTGCTGGAGGGAGAATAAATATGACTTTAAGAATTATGCATACAGGAGATGTACATTTGGGAATGAAGTTTAATCAATATCCACAGATTAGTACAAAACTTGAAAATGCAAGATATCAAGCTTTAGAAAATGTAATTAAAGAGGCTAACAAAAGGAATGCAAATTTATTAGCTGTAGCAGGAGATCTTTTTGATAAAGTAAATATTAAGCAGGTTAATATAAAAAGAACAGTTGAAATTCTGGATAAGTTTTCAGGTGATGCGGTTGTCATTTTACCTGGAAATCATGATTATAGTGATGGAATCAGCAAACTTTGGGATCAATTTAAAAAGGAAATCAAAGGTAGAATGCTGATTTTAGAGGCTGAAAAAATTTATAACCTTGCTGATTTTGCTGTACCTGCTGTTGTTTATTCTGCCCCATGTGACAGTAAACTTTCTGCTCAAAATAAAATTGGATGGATTAAAAATTTAAAAGATAGACCAGAAGCTAAATACCATATAGCTCTTGCTCATGGAGCACTTCAGGGGTTTTCTCCAGATTTAAATGATAATTATTTTCAGATGAATAAAGATGAGTTATTAGATATTAAAATGGATCTCTGGCTTTTAGGTCATTCTCATCTGCCTTATCCTGAACAAAAGCAGGTAACTAATCAAAAAATATTTAATAACGGTACTCCTGAACCAGATGGTATGGACTGCAGTCATCCTGGTTATGCCTGGTATATAGAATTAAGTGAAAATAAAGCTGGCGCTAAAGAAATAAAGGCAGAGAGAGTTAAAACAGGAAACTATCATTTTTCAGATTTAGAAAAAGAAATTTTAAGTGAATCTGATTTAGAAAAATTAGTTAATAAGATCCTTGAAAATAAGCCTGAAAATAAAATTTTGCGCTTAAAAATAACAGGAGAATTAACTAGAACAGAGTTTAATAATAAGGATGACTACCTAAGAGAATTAAGGGATAACTGTTTTTATGCTAAAATAGATCAAAGTAATTTAAATATGAAAATAGATAGAGAAATAATAGCAGAAGAATTTGCTGAAAGTTCTTTTCCTTATCAACTTTTAACTGAGTTAGAAGATAATAATCAGGCTCTGCATTTAGCCTATAAAATGCTGAAGGAGGTCCAGGAGTGAAAATAAAGAGTTTTGAAACTGAAATTTTTGCTGGAATCAATAATAGAAGTTATCAATTTGAAGATGGTTTAAATATTTTATTAGGAGCCAACGAAGCTGGCAAAAGTACTATAATCAATGCAATTTATGCCTCATTATTTATTAAGCCACAGATTAAATTAAATACAACAGAAGGTCGGGAATTTAAAGAAAAATTTTTACCCTATCCCGATGGAGATTTTGCAGAAGCAGAATTAAAAATTGAAGTTGATAATTTAGATTATAAATTTTATAAAAAATGGAGCAACAATAATTATGCAGGGTATCTAGAATTAGCTGATGGCAGAAGAATAGAAAACCCAAAAAAAATATTAGAATATAAAAAAGATATTTTACCTTATGCTAAAAGCACATATAATAATATTGTTTTCAGCAGTCAACAGGATATAAAATCTACTTTAGAAAGAATAAATTCTGAGCAAAACCCTGAATTGATTGACACCATTAATTCTTTTTTAAGAAAAGCAGTTATGGAGTTAGATGGTATTTCTATTGATAAATTTCGCAGCAAATTAGAAGCTGAAATTGAGCAGCTAAGTAAAAAGTGGGATTTGGATTCAGATTCTGTTACTAACAGTGATCGCGGAGTTAATAATCCTTATAAAGTTGGAACCGGTAAAATTTATGATAGCTATATTGCTAAAGAAAAACTAAGACAAAAACTTAAAGAAAGCAAAGTAAATGAAAAAAAGTTTGAAGAATTGGGAGCTGAAATTAAGAAATTAAAAACAGAAGAAAAAGCGTTAATTGAAAAAATTGAAGAACTTTCTAAAATAGAATCTGAAATTAATCAGCGGGCAGCTCTTGAACTGCAAATAAAAAATATCAAAGAAGAAAGCAGGCGCTTAACTGAAATTTCTAAAAAATGGCCTCAACTAAAAAATGACCTTTCAAATTTAGAAAGGGAAATGGAAAAATTAAATAAAAAGATCACTAATTTAGAATCAGAAAAAGTTAGAGCAGAAAAATTAGAAGAAAAAAAGAAACTAGAAAAAAGACTAAATAAAATTAAATTATTAAATAGTGAATTAAACGAATTAAATAAAAAGATTTCTAAAATAATTATAGATAAAGCTAAAGTTGAAAAATTGGAAAAATATAAAAATAAGATAACAGAAAGTAAAGCAAGTCTTAAGGCTTCAAAATTAAAAGCAAAAATTAATTTTTCTGCGGCAGAAGAAATAAATATTATAAGTGGAGTTGAATCCGAGAAAAGTGTTTCTGAAGGAGAAATAATTGAAGCAGAAGGATATATCAGAATTAAAACAGATCAAATTGATATTGAAATTGAATCTGCTGAAATAGATTTTCCAAATTTGAAGCAAGAATTTGAAGAAAATCAACAGGAATTTATAGATTTGAAGAATAAATTAGGGGTTAATAGTTTAACTGAGGCTAGAGAAAAGTTAACTGAATTAAATGATCTTAAGCGAAAGGTTAAAGAAAAAGGAAATAAAATTGAGGAAATTTTAGGAGCAGATAAGATTGAAGATTTAGAAGCTAAATTAATTAAATTAAAAAATCTGGACACTGCAAGAAAATTAGAAACTATTACTTATGAATTAAAAAAATTAAATGATGAAGCTGCAGAATTAAAAACAAAAATTAAAATTATGGAAAGCAAACTAGATGAATGGATAGAAGAATATCAAAGTTTAGATCAGCTTAACTTATCATTAACGCAGAAAAAGAAAAAACTAGTAACTCTAAAAAACAAATTAGACGAATTAGCATCTCTACCTGAAGTTTATGATAGTTCTCAAGCTTTTATAGCTGATTTAAAACAAAAAAGAGCAAAAAGAGAAAGTATAAATCAAGTGTTGAGAGAAAAAATAGAGCAGCATAAAGATTTAGAAAACATTTTGCCGGAAGCCAGCAGTAAAGAAATGGAAAGTGAGTTAAGAGAATTAAAAAATGAATTTAAAAACTTAAAGCAAAAAGCACATAGTTTAAATAAGATAAAAAAAGTTTTTGAAAAGAAACTTAAAGAGATGGATCAAGACTCTTTTGCGCCTTTAGTCAAAAGTTTTAGTAAAAATTTGCAGCAGTTAACAGTTGGTAAATATAAAAGAGCAATAATTGAAGATGATTTTTCTGTCAAGCTGCAGTCTGAGCAGAAGAGAGAACTGCCTGGTAATTTAGATTTGTTATCTTATGGAACTTATGATGCGGCAGCATTGGCATTAAGATTTGCTATTTTTGATAATTTATTCAGTGATTATGGAGGTTTTATAATTTTAGATGATTGTCTGGTCAATCTAGATCCTCAGCGCCGAAAAAATGCAGTTGATTTAATCAATCAATATCAGCAAAAATATCAAATAATATACACTACCTGTGATCCCGAGAGAGCAGATGAATTTGAGGCAAATATAATAAATATATAAGATAATTAATATCTAAAAAAAGCAAAAAAAAAATACCAATATAGCCCATAAAAAATAATTAGGCAAAAAAAAATCAAGGTTCTGACGAATCTTCCTCGATCTCCTGTTTACAGTTTGTCTTTTTACTTTTCTTATTTTTTCGTTTTATTTTAGATTTAGTCCTCCATTACTATCTTTGATTTGCTCAAAGTTATCATTAAAGAAAGCGATCCCTTAACAATTTCTTTTTACTTACCATTAATAGTAACTTCTTTGGAATTGATCATCATCAAACTTAATTAACACCTGATCAATTTTGATGTTCCTTTGAACTTCTTTCTAAATCTTAAATAAACTTACTTAAATAAGAATTTCAAAATACTACTTGTAAACATTTAATCTTAGGACTTCCTCAGAACCTTGTATATATATTATAGCTTTCTTATATATAAAACGCAAGGTCGAAAAATGTCGATTAGATAATAATAGATATAATTATCTTCTATTTTTAAACAAATACTATTTAATGCGCTAATTTTCAGAATATAAAAAGTATTTAAATTTAAATTTCTAAGTTAGATTGTTTACAGTAAATTTATTTAATGCTAAACTTAATATTAAGAGGGAGGAAAGCAAATGAAAACAATCGGTTTAATTGGTGGCATGAGTTGGGAATCTACAGCTGATTATTATAAAATATTAAATAGGGAAGTTAAAGCAAGATTGGGAGAACCACATTCTGCAAAAATAATTATGCATTCAGTTGATTTTGCAGAAATTGAAAAATTACAGTCAGCAGGTGACTGGGATAAATTAACTAAAAAAATGATAAATATTGCTCAAAAAATAGAATCAGCAAAAGCAGATATAATTTTGATCTGTGCAAATACAATGCATCAGATGGCAGCTGAAGTTCAGGCAAATATTAAGATTCCTCTGCTGCATATTGCAGATACTGCTGCCGAAAAAATAGAAGCTGAATCTTTGAAAAAAGTTGGACTGCTGGGGACTAAATATGTGATGGAAGGTTCTTTTTATAAAAATAAAATTGAAGATAATTATGATATTGAGGTAATCATTCCTGATTCAAAAAACAGAGAGGATGTTCATCGAATTATATATCAGGAACTTGTTTCTGGAATTTTTAAAAATGAATCTAGACTCAGATTTATAGAGATAATTGAATCTTTAAAAGAAAAAGGGGCTGAGGGAATTATTTTAGGTTGTACAGAAATTCCTTTATTAATTAAAGCTAAAGACAGCAGCTTACCTATCTTCAATACAACTGAATTACATGCTAAAAAAGCAGTTCAATTTGCCTTAGATTAATTTTTGCCATAAAATAATTTTTATTTTAAGTTAATAATAGTTAAATTTTATTGAATTCATTGGTTATATAATAGATTTTAAACTTTTAGAAAGAGGTGAGATATATGTTTTCTAATAGATTAATAGCTAAAGCAATGGAATATTCTGCTCTAAAACATCAAGGAGGAACCCGTAAAGGTGGTGATATACCTTATATTGTTCATCCATTTGAAGTGGCTATGATTTTAAAAGAAAATTCATTTGATGATAAAGTGGTAGCAGCTGGTCTACTGCATGATCTTTTAGAAGATACTAATGTTTCTAAAGCAGATTTAAAAGAAGAATTTGGAGCAGAAATACTTGATCTTGTTTTATCTGCTTCAGAAAAACTTAAGGGTAGAGAAGATAGAAGCTGGGAAATACGAAAAGAACAAACAATTAATTATCTCAAACAGGAAGCAAGTTTTATCAACAAAGTAATTGCTTGTGCAGATAAGCTTAGTAATGCGCGCAGTATTTTAAGAGATTTAGAGAAAGAACCAACTGATTTCTGGCAAAGATTTAGTGCTCCTAAAGAAAAGCAGAAGTGGTATTATCAGTCTTTAGTAGAGAGCTTAAAAGAACTTGAAGGCTTAAAAATGTATGGAGAATTTAAAAAAGTAGTAGCAGAGATTTTTGATTAAATTTTATAATAAATTCTAAAACTAAATTTTCAATTAAAAACCCGCTTCAGATGACTCTAAAAAAGAGTGATACTAAAGCGGGTTTATTATTAATATTTTTTACATATAAACAATATAGACCAATAAACCGTGCATGACAGCAAGAACAATTGTAATATAGGCAAATATTTTGTGGAGTTTCATGTTTAATCTGGGATTTAAATTAAATACTTTTCTGAAAAATTTAGTCCCCAGTAAAAAAGTTATTAAAAGTGAGCTAAGAGCACTTATGCCTAAAGGAATAATCCACTGCCCCATAGTGACCCCCTTTATTTAAATTAGAATCTCAATTTATTTAATAACTTAATCTAGAGTTATTTCAGTTTCTCTGCTGCCAAATTTATTGCATTCGGCATTTAAACTAATAGTATCTCCAGATTTTGCTCCAGGAATCATATAATGCAAATATTGAACATCATTATTAGTCTGCATAATAAAGTCCTGTTCAATATGACGATTACCATTTAAATATACCTTTACATTGTTTATAAAGTGATCACTATTATCACCTGAATTGTGTGGGACAGTTACTTCAAGCATCTTATTTTCCATATTAAAATTCATTTCGATATTTCCCGGAGGATGAGCATAAATACTGAGAGTTAAAACAAAGACCAGAATCATAGTAATAAATAATACTTTTTTCATAATTAATAACCCCTTTCTAAATTTTAGTGATAATTAATTGTCTAAAAAATTCTCCATACCAGTCAACAAGTCATCTCATATTTTGCTTATAAAATCTGTAACTATATTATTATAATTAAACATTATAATAGTAATTCCTGCATTACAAAATTTAATTTTTAAAAAGTATCTTATTTTACTTGACTGTAATTAAAAAAGGTATATAATGTGAATATGGTTAAAAACAACCTATAATATTATAAGTAAATAAGAAAGGATGATAATCATGAAAAATGTTATGAAAAAATCTGCAGGTGCAGGTGCAGCTGTGGGTGCTATTTCAGCCTATGGTGCTTTTTTAGTTCAAATGTGGACATAATTTATACAACTCTATAATTAAATAATTTATATCTTTAAGACCCAACATTAATTTGTTGGGTCTAATTTATTTTTAAGCACGGATTCCTTACTCTAAGCCTGATTTTTCTGTTTTTAAAAAGGAATTTTATAGAAGACGTTGAATTATTAATAAAGTACAAGTTTTAAAGGGGGATAAATAGATGTGGAATCGTAAAGAGCTCAAAGAAAAGGGTAAAATAAATTTAAAAGGGTTTTATTGGAACTCTTTTTTGGTAAGTCTTATTTTAATTATATCAGGGGGAAGCCATAATAAACTTGATTTAGGTGGCTCCAGCGGTAGTACTGGAACTACTAATGGTACTGATGATTTCACGTTAAAAATTGCTTTTTTTGCTTTGCTTGTCTTTTTGATTTTTTGGATTTTAAGAATATTTTTAGGTTATATCTTAGAAGTAGGAGGCAGAAAATATTTTATTGAGTTAAGTAGGGGTAATTCTAATCTTTCATATCTTTTAAAATATTTTAATAAAAAAAATTACCAAAACATAGTTACTACTCTATTATTTAGAGGCATTTATATTTTCTTATGGACTCTGTTATTAATTATTCCCGGGATTATTAAGATGTATGAATACCGATTTGTTCCCTATATTTTGGCTGAAAATCCGGAACTAAATCATAATAGAGTTCTTGACCTCAGCAGAGAAATGACTGCTGGAGAAAAAATGAATATATTTATACTCGATTTATCATTTTTAGGCTGGTTTATCTTAGGTGCACTGTTTTTTGGAATAGGGATATTATTTGTACAGCCTTATTACGACTCAGTTAATGCTGAACTTTATTATAAATTGAAAAAAAATGACTATTAAAATAATGTCTAAAAATCTATAATTAATCTTTAATATTAAATCAATACTGCATTTATTTGGGGGGAATTAATATGGCAAATAGAAAAAAAGTAAATGAAGCAGTTAAATGGTATGAAAAAGAGAGACATAAATATTTGAATTTAAAAGCAGAAGTAGAGGTTATTTTAAGAGAAGCTTTAAAAGAAAATGATATAACTTTTCACAGTATAGAAAGCAGAGTTAAATCTGTTAATAGCTTTAGAAATAAAGCCCTGCGTGAAAAATATGAAAATCCAGTTAAGGAGATAACTGATTTAGTTGGGATAAGAATTATTACATTATTTGAAAAGGAAATTCATCAAATAAGTGATATTATTAAAGATTTATTTAAAATTGATTATGAAAGAAGTGAAGATAAATCTGATTTACTTGATGCTGATAAGATGGGTTATAAATCAATTCACTACATAGCAGAATTAAGTAGTGATAAAATAGCTGCTACAGAACTTGAGGGCTTTGCAGGAGTAAAATTTGAAATACAAATTAGAAGCATTTTACAGCATGCCTGGGCAGAAATCGAACATGATCGCAATTATAAATTTAAGGGTAAACTTCCCAAATACCTACAGAGGCGATTTTATGCACTGGCCGGTATGCTGGAAATAGCAGATCGAGAATTCAACACACTTTCAGAAGAAGTAGAAAATTTTAGAAAGAATGAAGAAAAATAATAAGAAAGAAGAATAGTAAAGATAGTTTTTTTGCAAAGAAATTAATTTAGGAGGTCAATTGTGACTCAAAAAATAGTTTTAATAACTGGTGCTTCTAGTGGTATTGGTCGCTCTACTGCAAAAAAATTTTTAGAAAAAGATTATATAGTTTATGGTGCCGCCAGAACTGAAGCAAAACTACAATATTTAAATAATTATGAGAATGGTCATTATATTTTAATGGATATTACCGAAGCTGAGATGAGAGAAAATTGTATAAATGAAATTATAAGTCGAGAAGGAAGAATTGATATTCTAATAAATAATGCTGGTTATGGAGCCTATGGCGCTGTTGAAGAAGTCCCTTTAGAAGAAGTGAAAAGACAATTTGAAGTAAATTTATTTGGTTTATCAGAATTGACAAAATTAGTAATTCCAAAAATGAGAGAAAATAAGATGGGAAAAATTATCAATATATCTTCTATTGCGGGTAAAATATGGACTCCTCTTGGAGGTTGGTATCATGCCAGCAAATTTGCTCTTGAAGGTTTGAGTGATTGTCTTAGAAATGAATTAAAAGAATTTGGGATTGATGTTATTTTAATTGAACCAGGAGCAATTGAGACTAACTGGGCTAAAACAGCTGGTGAAAATTTAATGAAAACTTCAGGAAACGGTATTTATCAAAAACATGCTCAAAGAAAAGCTTCAAAATATAAAGAAATGTATGGTGATCATGGGATGGCAGCAGAACCAGCTGTTGTTGCTTCAGCAATTATAAGAGCAGCTGAAAGTTCTCATCCTAAAGCGAGATACGCAGTTCCAACTCATGCAAAACTTATTATATTTTTTCGCTGGCTGCTTCCTGATCGAGTCTATGATTTTTTTACCAATAAGTTTTTTTGATAATTCTTTCATTAATGATATAATAAGTAAGTGAGAGAATTTTAAGAAGGAGCTGTTTTTATGGACGAAGATAATATTCAAAGACTTGAGTATGCTGGTAAAGAGATAATTTTAATTCCAACTGCTCATATTTCCAAAAAGAGTGCGGAACAGGTTAAAGAAGTTATAGAAACGGAACAACCTGACAGTGTTTGTGTTGAACTAGATGCAGAAAGATACAGTTCGATTAACGATGAAGATAAATGGAGTGAAATGAATATTTTTCAGGTGATAAAACAAAAAAAATCTTTGTTATTACTTGTTAATTTAATTATTAGTTCTTTTCAGAGTCGAATGGCTGAAAAATTAGGTATTAGTGCTGGTGAAGAAATGAGACAGGGTATTGAATCTGCCAAGGAAATTGGGGCAGAATTGGTACTTGCTGATAGAAATATTCAAATTACTTTTAAAAGGGTCTGGCGAGGTTTAGGGCTTTGGGAAAAGTTAAAATTGATTGTTCAAATAATTTCTATGCTATTTGTAGACGAAGAAATAACTGAAGAAGAACTTGATGAATTAAAAAATGGTGATGCTTTAAATATGATGTTGGAAGAAATGGGAAAATCATTTCCTGGTATTAAAAAACATTTACTTGATGAAAGAGATCAATTTTTAGCAAATAAGATAAAAAATGCCTCGGGCGATAAAATTGTTGCAGTTTTAGGTGCAGCACATGTACCAGGAGTTAAAAAGGAAATTTACAAAGAACAAAATTTGTCAAAAATAACGGAATTACCGAAAAAACCTAAATGGGGGAAAATATTTTCCTGGGGAATCCCAGCAGTAATTTTAGTTATAATAATTTCAAGTTTTATTAATAATATTAGTACAGGAATTGAAGTTACTAAGGCCTGGATTATCTGGAATGGATCTTTATCAGCTTTAGGTGTACTTTTGGGTAGGGGCCATATTTTAACTATATTAACTGCTTTTGTAGTGGCACCTTTAAGTTCTTTAAATCCAGCGCTGGCAGCTGGTTGGTTTGCTGGATTAGCAGAAGCTTATCTGAAAAAACCGCAGGTTAAAGATTTTCAGAAACTTTCTCAAGGTATAAGTATTAAAGAAATTTATACGAATAAGGTAACACATATACTCTTAATTGTTATTTTAGCTAATTTAGGAAGTGTGATTGGGACAGCTGTTGGTGGAGCCAGTGTAATTCGAACCTTTCTGGAATTTTTCAACTTTTAATTTGATAGTAAAAAATAAAAATTATCATAAAAAAACTCTTCTCAATTACGAGAAGAGTTTTATGATTTAATAGCTTAAATAATTTATCTGAAATTGTTTAAGGTACTAAAACAGTATCGATAACATGAATAACACCATTGCTTGCTTCAATATCTGTTGTTGTAACCTGAGCATCATTTATATAAACCATACCATCTTTAATTGAAATTTCAATGTCTTCTCCAAGTACTGTTTCTACCATTGCTCCATCCATTTCTAAAACATCTTCTGCCATTACTTTGCCGGATACTACATGGTATAAAAGAACATCTGTTAGCTGTTCTTTATCAGCTAATAAGCCATCTAAAACTCCTTCTGGTAGTGCTGCAAAAGCTGCATCTGTTGGTGCAAAAACTGTAAATGGTCCGTCCCCTTTAAGAGTTGATATTAATTCAGCTTCAGTAAGTGCAGTTGCTAAAGTATTAAAATCATCTGCTTCTAAAGCTACATCTATTACATCAGGTCCCCCACCATGTCCATCAGCTAAAACCATTAGATTAAGAGAAAAAATTAATGCCAAAACCATCACTAAAGAAACCATCATCTTGGAATTAAATAAAACTTTTTTCATTTGAATTTCCTCCTTATTATTTGTCAATTATATTGTGCTAAACTTAATATAGCACAACTTAATATTTTTGTCAACAGTAATGATTATTATTTTCGATAATTGTATCTTTGACTACATTATATCAATTTTAACTATAATTTTTCTCGAAAGGTCGACAATTTAATAACTCCTTGATATAATGTTTAATAATAGAGAATATAGTAGAAAGAGATATAAGATCATAGGAGGGTATAAAATTGCTTAAATTAGGTATTTTAGGATTAGGAACAGTTGGTAGTGGAGTAGTGAAGATTTTAGAAAAAAATGCTGAAAATATTAAAAATAAGGTTGGAACTGAGGTTAAAATTATAAAAATATTGGTTAACAACCTTGATAAAGAAAGAGATATTGAAATTGATAAAAATTTATTAACTGACAATGCTGAAGACATTATTAATAATCCAGAGATTGATATTGTTGTAGAATTAATTGGTGGTGAACAGCCAGCATATGATTATATTATGCGGTCAATAGAAAATGGTAAAAGCATTGTAACAGCTAATAAACTTGTAATTGCAAAATATGGGAAAAGAATATTTAGAAAAGCTGATGAAAATGATGCACAGGTTTGTTACGAAGGAAGTGTGGCGGGAGGACTTCCAATTATAAGACCGCTTCAGAATTCCCTCGCTGCTAATAGAATAGAAAAAATTTATGGTATTTTAAATGGAACCACAAATTATATTTTAACAGATATGAGTAAAAACAAAAAAGACTTTGATGAATCATTAAAAAATGCTCAAGATCTTGGTTTTGCAGAAGCAGATCCCAGTTCAGATATAGATGGTCATGATGCAGCTTATAAAATAACTATTTTATCTTCGCTTGCTTTTGAAAGATTTGTAGATGTGAGAGATGTTTATGTTGAGGGTATTAGAGAGATTAAAAGTACTGATTTAGAGCTGGCACACGAAATGGGATATGTAATTAAACTTTTAGCAATTGCTAAAAATGGAAATGATGGTGTAGATATCAGGGTTCATCCAGCTTTTATCCCTGAAGATCATCCGATTGCTATGATTAATGGTACATATAACTGTGTTTATCTCCATGGTGATGCAGTTGGTCAGGTAATGTCTACAGCTAGAGGCGCAGGCCAGATGCCTACAGGAAGTGCTGTAACTGCTGATATTATTCAGGTTGCAAAAGATATTAATTATAATCAGCGCGAAGTTCAGAGAATGGATTCATTTTTAGAAAGTAATGTAACGAAGATTGATGAAATAGAAAATAGTTTTTATCTGCGTCTTGAAGTTGAGGATAAACCTGGAGTTATGGCTCATATTGCTAAAATTTTTGGTGACAATAATGTTAGTTTGGCTTCAGTTCTTCAGAAACAAAAAGATAATCCGGTTGTACCTTTAGTTTTTATTACTCATCATGTTAAGGAAAAAGATTTGGAAAAATCATTAAATGAAATTAAAGAGCTGGATGATGTAATTGAAATAAAAAGTGTTATCAGAGTAGAAAATGATATTTAACTTTTAGCTGAATTCTGGAGGCTCCTTTTATGAAAAAGATAGTTTTGGTATTTCTAATGATTTTAATAATTTGCAGCAGTTTAGTATCTGCAGTAGAATTTACAAAAGAAGAATGGCTGCAGGATCTCAATTATTTAGAAAAAGAGCTGCCTGCCCGTCATAAAAATTTATTTTTCAAGCTTAAAAAAGAAGAATTTAAAAGTGAATTAGAAAAAATCAAAGCTGATTTACCAAAACTTTCTAATCTTGACATTAGTTTAAGATTGGCAGAACTGTTTACTAAAATTGGAGATAGTCATACTGCTGTTGATAATACTCGGTTTTTTAAAAAATATTATCCAGTTTATTTTAAAAAGTTTGCTGATGGCTATCGAGTTAGAGCAGTAGATAAAAAATATAAGGAGATTTTAGGGGCAAAATTAATTTCAATTAACGGTTATAGTCCATCAGATTTAAAAAATAAATTTTCTTCACTAATCACAGCTGATAATCAATATGCGTTAGAATATAAACTCACTTCATTTCTAAATTTAAAAGAAGTTTTAAGTTATTTAGAGATTATTGATCAAAAAAATGAGTTTATTTTTAATGAAGGTGATAGTCAGCTTAAAATTTCATTTGCAGCAAAAAATATTGAAAATATTTATAAAAATGCTGATGATTTAATTTATCTAGATTATCAAAATAATATTGCCCTTTCAAATTCAAATAAATTATTTTGGTCTAAGTATCTAGAAACAGAAAAAATATTATATTTCCAATATAATAGCTGCTGGAGCAGAGAGTTGGCAAAAAAACATAAGCGGCCTAAGCCAGAATTACCATCTTTTTCTGAGCAAAAAAATAAAATCTTTCATTCTATTGAAAATAAAGAAATTGAAAAATTTGTAATTGACTTAAGACATAATTCTGGAGGAGACTCAAGGCAGGGGACTCAATTTGCAGCTGAATTAAATAAATACAAAGATCAATTTGATACTTATGTTATTATTGGCCCTAATACATTTTCATCAGCAATAATCAATGCTCTTGATTTTAAGAATCAACTTGATGCTTATTTAATTGGTACAGCTACTATGGGAAAACCTAATCATTTTGGAGAAGTAAGGGCTTTTAATCTTCCTAATACTGATCTAAAAGTTAGTTATTCCACTAAATATTTTAAATTACTCGAAAATATTGACCCCGATGCTCTTTATCCAGATATTACTGTAGAAACAGGATTTGAAGATTTTTTAAATGGTAGAGATACAGTTTTAAAACTAATTACTACTATAGATTAAATTGAGGAGTGAGAAAGTGGATACTAAAGATTGGTTAATCAGAGATTTAAAAGAAGATTGGCTTGAGGAGAGAGCAGTTAGAGTAGAAGAGGTTAACAAAATTGGTAAAAAATATTATAAACAATATGATATTAAGCAGGGGCTTAGAAATTCAGATGGGACTGGAGTAGTTGTTGGCTTTACTAAAATTGGTTCAGTTCACGGCTATACTTATTGTGATGGGGTTAAGACTTCCATTGAGGGGAAACTATTCTACAGAGATATAGAAATCGAGGAGTTAGTAAAAAATACAGGAGAGTTTGGTTTTGAGAGTATAGTTTATCTATTATTATTTGGGGAAATGCCTGATGAGGAAGAATTGAAGAAATTTAATGCGATTTTAGATGGTTTTAGAAAATTACCGACACATTTTACTGAAAATACAATTTTGAAAAGTCCTAGTAGAGACGTAATGAACAAACTTCAGCGAGCAATACTTGTTCTTTATTCTTATGATGAAAAGCCTGATTGTCTTGATATTGATAGAATTTTAATTCAAAGTTTAAAGTTAATTGCCAGATTTCCAACAATTATATCTTATGGTTTTCAGGCTAAAGCACATTACTTTGATGATCAGAGTTTATATCTACATAATCCGAAAAACGAACTGGGGACAGCTGCTAATATCTTACATATGATTAGAGCTAATAATGAATATACTCAGCTTGAAAAAGATACACTGGATTTATTGTTAATTTTACATGCTGAACATGGTGGAGGTAATAACTCTGCTTTTACAACCCATGTTGTTTCTTCAAGTGGTACTGATACATATTCTGCTGTTGGCGCAGCTGTGGGGAGTCTTAAAGGACCCAAACATGGTGGTGCTAATCTAAGAGTGAAAGCCATGGTAGATAACATTAAAGATAATCTTGATAATTATTCAGATAAAAAAGAGTTAAAAAAATATTTGAAAAAAATCTTAAAAGGCGAAGTTTTTGATCAAAAAGGTCTGATTTATGGGATGGGTCATGCTGTTTATACAAAAAGTGATCCCAGAGCTGTGATTTTGAAAAGAAAATCAAAAGAATTAGCTGCAGCCAAAGGCAGACTGCAGGAATTTGAACTCTATGATAATATTGAAAGTTTAACCAAAGAAATATTTAAAGAAGAACGGGGAGAAGATTGTGAAATATGTGCAAATGTAGATCTTTATTCTGGTTTTGTCTACCAATTATTAAATATTCCAGAAGAATTATTTACTCCTTTATTTGCTACAGCTAGAGTTGCCAGTTGGTGTGCTCATCGAATTGAGCAGTTAGTTAGTGACCATAAGATAATTCGTCCGGCATATAAGTCATTGAAAAATGAAGAAAAATGTACAATTAGATAAAAAGTATATTTCAGAGGTGAATTTGATGAATAAATACATAACAATCAAAGGGGATATTATTAAGTCCAAGAAGGTTGATAATTTTAGAGAAGTCTTTGCAGAAAAAGTTGATAGAATAAATTATCCTGAGGCTGTAATAAGTAAATTTGAAATAGTTAAGGGAGATGAAATTCAGGGAATATTTAATGAAAATTTAAATCTCATTGATTTTTTAAGAGAGTTAAGAGCAGTTTTATTACCATTGAAAATAAGGTTGGCAATTACTATTACTGAAGTTGAGCCTGGTAAATATCCTGAAAATAAAAAAGACCTATTTAATGAAACTGAAAAGATATTAGATTTCATTGGTCAAAATAGAAAATTCAAAAGTTATATTTCAACAGATAACGAATTAATAAATAAAAGTTTAAATAGTGCACTACTTTTAATAGATAAAATTAAATTCTCCTGGCATCAAAAAGAATGCTTAATATATAATAACTATGCTCAAAATAAAAATCTCGAATTTTTAGAAGAAAAATTTGATTGTGAGATACATAAATTAGAAAAATTGGCAGACAACTTAGCTTTTGACGAATTATATATAACCGAGCATAATTTAATGGAAATTTTAAGTGTTTTTATTAATAATTAAATATATGGAGGCATTAAAATGAATAGACAGAGAATTGATCAGAAAAATTTAGAAGATTTTTCGACTTATTTTAACAAGAGAGAAAACAGTGAAATTATTGCCAATGCTGTAATTAAAAATGGGATTAACGACACTGCTCTTAATAATGAATCTGTTAAAAAAATGCATTATGATTTTTCGGAAGAAATTGATGTTGGTAAGGTAACTAATCAGGAAAAAAGTGGTCGCTGCTGGATGTTTGCGGCTTTAAACAATATCCGTTATAGTATTTCCAAGGATTTAAATATCAAGGACCATGATTTTGAATTATCAGAAGCCTACACAATGTTTTGGGATAAACTTGAAAAAGCAAATTATTTTCTAGAAAATATTATTTCAACAGTAGATCTTGAACTTGACAGCCGCCGAGTAATGTGGCTTTTAAATGAACCAACAAATGATGGTGGTCAGTGGGATATGTTTACAGCATTAATCGAAAAATATGGAATCATACCTAAATATACAATGCCAGAAAGTTATCACAGCAGTAATTCTCGGTACATGAATAAAATTTTAAGTTTGAAATTAAGAGATCTGGCCAAAAGTTTAAGAAAAGATTTTAAACTAGGGGCAGATAAGGAAAGTTTAAGAGAAGAAAAAGAATCTATGCTGGCTGAAATATATTCTATACTTGCTTACTTTTTAGGTGAGCCTCCACAGGAGTTTGATTTTGAGTATAAAGATAAAGATGGGAAATTTTATCGTGATAGTGGATTAAGTCCGTTAGAGTTTTATAATAAGTATTCTAAAGTTAAGATGACTGACTATGTGAGTATTATTAACGCTCCCACAAATGATAAGCCCTTTGATCAAACTTATACAGTAGAATTTTTGGGTAACGTAAAAGAGGGACAGCAGATTCATTATTTAAACCTGCCGATTGAAAAACTAATTGATTACAGTACAGCCCAATTAAAAGATGGTGAACCAGTCTGGTTTGGCTGTGATGTTGGTCAGTGGTCTGATAGAGATTTAGGAATAATGGATACAGAGTTATTTAATTATCAAGATCTTTTAGACACTAAATTTTCATTAGATAAGGGTCAGCGACTGCAGTATGGAGAAAGTATTTTAACTCATGCGATGGTCTTTACAGGTGTAAATATTAATGATCAGAATCAGGCTGAACGCTGGAAAGTTCAAAACAGCTGGGGAGAAAAAGTTGGTGAAGATGGATTTTTCATTATGAGTAATGACTGGTTTAAAGAATTCAACTATGAAGTAGTTATTAATAAAAAATATTTATCTGAAGCTGATCTAAAATCATATCAAAAAGATCCTGTTGTCTTAAAACCATGGGATCCAATGGGATCATTAGCTAAAAAATAAATCAACTTTATATTTTCAATGACAATTTAAGCTGCTGTAATAATCTACAGCAGCTTAATTAATTTTCTGGAGTTATTATATTTCCGAATTATTATTCTGACTGAGCTATAATTTAATATTTTATAAAAGGGATGAGTTTAAATGAAAATTAAAGAATTTTCAAATAACTTTGATTTAAGTTATGATACTATTCGCTATTATATGAAATTAAACTTGATTAATCCTCAGAAAGTAGGTGGCCATTATGAATTCGATCTGGAAGATCAAAATGATATGGCTGAAATACTAAAATTAAAGGAGATGGAGTTTTCTTTAGATGAGATTAAAGAAATTTTAAGTTTTAAGCGAATAGGTAGGTTGAGCAACTATCAAAAAAACAGCTATTATCAAAATCTCTATCAGGAAAAAATTAAAAAGATAGAAAATAGAATTATTAATTTAAAAGATGCAAAAAAAGCACTAAATACTCATCTAAAAAGATTAAAAAAAGAAAATAATGAGAAACAAAATGATCTCAGTTTAAATTTAAATTCCCTCAATCTCTTTGCCTGTCCAGTTTGCGGTTCTGATTTAACTTTATCAGCAAAAGAAATTGAAAATAACAGAATTCACCAGGGGAGCCTTAACTGCAGCTGTGGAGAAAAGATTCTAATACGTGATGGAATATTATATACAAAAGAAATCTATGATTCGGAAAATAAGGAAGAAATATTTGAAGCAGATTCAATTCATCATATAACTGATTATATCAATGAAACTGATTCTGAATTTATGGATCAATCATATCAGAGTCTAGAGTGGTTGAAAAATAGAATTGATTATTCTAATTTAGAAAGCAAAACCATTTTAGAACCCGGTTCTGGTTATGGACTTTTAATCAGAAATATCTATGATCAGCTTCCTGAAAATGCTATTTATATTTGTGTTGAACATAAGCCAGAATTGAATAGATATCTTAAGTCATTATTAGAATTATCAGCTGCTGGACCGGAAATAATTTTCTTAACAGCAGAACTGCCTAACTTACCACTTAAAGAAAATTCACTTGATTATTTAATTGATTATTCAGGGATTTCGAATTATTCTTTTCATAATCAAGGATTTTTGCCGGAATTATTACTGAAATATTTTAAGGACCATTTTATGATGACAGCAATTTTTATAATTTATCATAAATTTGGAGAAAAAAATATTGTTGCCAGAAATTACAGGGATTATTTTATCTATTCAAATATTAGATCAAAATTAAAAGAAATGAAATTTGAATTTTTAGATGAATATAAATCGGAAATTAAAAAAATAGATACTTCAATAGGGAAATACGAAGAGTTTGCTCAAATTGGAGATCAAATTTATTCCTATCAACTGCACGCTAAAAAGTAGAGTTAACTCCAGTTTTAAATAAATTATTTCTAAAAAAAATTTTGTAAGCTATTGCACTTGTGTTACCTCCAGATTTTATAATTAACTTAGAAAAAAGAGGAGGTAAACAAAATGCTAAAATATCAAGCTAATAGTGACGAAAATAATCTAGAAATTAAAAGTGATAAGAGAGAAGATTTAAATTTAATACTCTTTTTATCTGGTAAAACAATTTCTTTATTTGGGTCTGCCATTTATGCTTTTGTAGTTGGTCTTTATTTATTAAGAACCACTTCTTCTGCTTTTTCATTTGCTCTCAACTTAGCTTTATATACCATTCCTGTTGTTTTATTTAATCCAATTGCTGGTGTAATAGCAGACAGATTTAATAAAAAGATTCTAGTTGTTGGCTCCGATTTGATTAATGGCATATTTCTTTCTCTAATCTATCTGGCTCTAACTAATTTTTCTTTTAATCTATATATTCTTTATTTCAGCACCTTTGTGATGACAAGTTTAACAGTATTTTTTGATATTGCTTTAGAATCAGCCAAGCCCAGTCTGGTTAGAGAATCTGCTCTGGTGAAAATTAATTCTCAAGCTCGGGTTATAGAATCTTTATCTCATATTTTAGGACCACTGCTGGGGGGAGTAATTTATAGTTTTATTAATTTGGAAGGTTTTATCTTAATTAATGCCCTATCTTTTTTGATTTCTGCTCTGATAGAATATTTTATCGACTATCATTATAATCGGCAGTCAGAGAAGGGGAGAGAAGATAATAAAAACTTAGGCACTTTTATTTTTAGATTAAAAGAAGGATTTTATTACATTTTTAGATCAAAAAAATTAAAATCCTTAGTTTATATCTTTGTCGCCTTAAATTTCTTTTTTAACTTTACTCTAATTGTCCCGCTGCCTTATTTAATGAATACAATCTGGAAAATTAATCCTGATAAATATGGTTTAATTCAGGCAGCATTTCCAGTTGGGATGATAACCGGGGCTTTATTAACTGAAAAAATAATGGACCAAATAGGCTACAATATTTTAATCAGAAATATTGCTCTGATTTCAGCAGTTGGAGTAACAGCATTTGCAGTGCCCATCATTCTTTTTCAAAATACTCCCGGTGAAAATTTAATTTTGATCTATTATAGTTTTTTGATGTTTCTTAGCGGTATTTCAGTGGCCTGGATAGATGTGCCGGCAAATGTAATTATTCAAAAAATAGTACCTCATAATATACTGGGCCGAGTTTTAAGTGTTAAAATGAGTATAATTAAGATAATTGTTCCAGCTGCACTACTGATTTCTTCCTTTATGATTAAAGTGCTTGAAGTTGAATATCTGATCATCACTGGTGCGGCAGTCTTTTTAAGCTTTAATCTTATATTTTTTAATTCTAAACTTGGAAAAGAATTCATTAAAAATAAATAAAAATCTTGACTTTATGAACATAATTCATTATAATTTATTTTAGTGAACATAATTCATAAAGTTTTTTTATAATATTATGAACGATATTCATATAATATCTTAGATTAATATAATTTATATAACATAGTTGGAGGTAATAAAATGTACAAAGATGAAAAAACAAGAAAACTTGCTGAAACACCGATACCTAAATTATTGACAGAAATGTCTATTCCTGCGATAATAGGAATGTTAGTCACAGCAGTTTACAATATTGTTGATACAATTTTTGTGGGAAGAATAGGAACTGAAGCGATTGGAGCTGTAACAATTGCTTTCCCCTTATTTATGGTAATATCAGCTATTGGTTTAAGCTTTGGTATTGGTTCAGCCTCATTTATTTCTCGATTATTAGGAGAAGATAATAAAGCAATGGCTAATCGAGTTTCTACAACTTCGATTATTACAACCTTTATTTTAGGTATTATAATGGCAGCAGGTGGTTTATATTATTTAAAACCACTGCTCAGACTCTTTGGTGCAACTGATGTAATTATGCCATATGCAGTAAACTACACTGCTATTATTATTTTGGGTTCGATTTTTACAATGAGTAATATGAACATGAATAATATGGTTCGAGCAGAAGGTAGTGCCAGAATGAGTATGATTGCTTTAAGTACAGGAGCTCTTTTAAATATAATTTTAGATCCAATTTTGATTTTTACTTTTAAGATGGGCATTGCAGGAGCTTCTACAGCAACAGTTATTGCACAGGCTGTATCAACCTTGATCTTAATTGCTTTTTATAAATCGGATAAAAGTGTGCTTGATTTTAAAATAAGAGAATTCAGTCCTTCACTTTCAATATATACTGAAATAATGAAAATAGGAGTTCCAACTTTAATTAGACAGCTTTTAAGTAGTGTTGCAATGACAGTATTAAATAATATGGCTGCTGTTTATGGTGCTGCAGTTGTTGCTTCTGTAGGAATTATTAACCGTGTATTTTCTTTTGGTTTTTTTGTAATTGCAGGATTCACTCAGGGATTTCAGCCGGTTGCAGGTTTTAATTTTGGTGCCAAAAAAATTGAGAGACTTAAGGATTCAATTAAAGTGACAATTAAGAGAACAACCCTTTTTGGTATTTTGTTATTTATTATTTTCTTTTTCTTTAACGGGCAGGTAATCAGTATTTTCAGTCAGGACCCTGAAGTTATAGAAATTGCTGCTGCAGGTTTAAAACTTTATGCTCTTGTTTTACCGCTGCTCGGATTTGCAATAACAATTAATACTTTATTTCAGGCTTTAGGTCATGGAGTTCCAGCAACTATTTTATCTCTATCAAGGCAGGGTTTTTTCTTTATTCCAGCAATCATATTACTTTCTAAATCTTTTGGAAGGCGAGGCTTATTTATGGCACAGCCAGTAGCTGATGGATTAACCTCAATTTTAACAGCAGTACTTTTTATTTATGTTTATCAAGAAATCAAAGAACTGGAAACAGCAGAAGCTAAAAAAACGGTAAAAAAAAGCCAATTAAAATATGATAAAGAAAGTGCTTAACTTACTAGATTATTATCTAAAACTAGATTATTAGCTAAAAAAAGTTTTGGTAAAGGAGAATAGAGGAATGCCTAAAATTATTGAAAACTTAGATGAGGAAATATCTAAAACTGCATTAGCATTATTTAGAGATAATTCATATCAAAATGTTAGTATGCGTAAAATTGCATCTGAAGTAGGAATAGCGGTAGGTACATTATATAACTATTACCCAAACAAATGGGAACTTTATATAGAAGTATTTGAAGAAAGTTGGCGTGAAACTTATGAAATTCTAATAAGCAACTGCAAAAAGTTAAATAATGATTATTTAATTAATTATCTAGAAATCATAAGTGAAGAGATGCAAAACAAAAAGCCAATTGTTAAAGAGCTTTTCAGATTCATTATTAATGACTTAGAACTAGACAAAACAGAACAGAAAGAAAAAATAAATAGAGTTCGTTTTCCAAAAGTATTGATCAATCAGATTTACGAACTATTTATTTCTATTTTAGAGAAAGAATTTAAAATAGAATTAGAAAAAGATGATCCAAACTTATACCGCCTTTTTACCATGATTCAAACTGATATTCCACTGCTGCAGCAAAATTTTGAAAAAGAGAGTGATAATCTTCAATTTTTATATGATGTAATAAACTCTTATGTAGTTAAAAAGTTTGATTCTTAAGTTAAACTGTTTTTGTCTTTGAATTAAAAATATAAAATTAGTATAAAATTTAATATAAAAAAAGAGGCTGAAACACTGTGTGATAGCAGTGAATCAGCCTTAATTTTTGTTAATTTATTTAAAATATAAATAATAAGTTTAAATAAAGTGCCCAAATAGAATAGATGCTTTAATTATTTAAATATCCTCTTAATTCTTTACTTCTAGTAGGATGTCTGAGCTTTCTTAAAGCCTTAGCCTGGATTTGTCTGATTCTTTCTCTAGTTACACCAAACTGACTTCCAACTTCTTTCAAGGTTCTTTGACGTCCATCTTCAAGCCCAAATCTTAGTTTAATAATTCTTTTTTCTCTATCTGTTAAAGTATCTAAAACTGTTTCTAATTGATCTTTTAAAAGTTCAGAAGAGGCTAGCATTTCCGGTGCAGGTGCATCCTGATCTTCAATGAAATCCTTTAAATGGCTGTCTTGTTCTTCACCAATAGGAGTGTCAAGAGAAGTAGGCTGCTGATTCATCGCCAGTTTTTGAATCTCTAATACCTTTTCTGGCTCCATATTCATTTCTTCACCAATTTCTTCTATGGTGGGCTCTCTTTCTAAATCCTTTTTAAGTCTTTTTTCAATTCTTCTTAATTTATTCATTGTTTCTACCATATGCACAGGTATTCTAATAGTTCTGGCCTGATCAGCAAGAGCTCTCGTAATTGATTGTCTAATCCACCAGGTAGCATAGGTACTGAACTTATAACCTTTGGTGTAGTCGAATTTTTCTACAGCTTTCATTAATCCTTTGTTTCCTTCCTGAATTAAATCCAGAAAAGACATACCCTGTCCTATATATTTTTTAGCAATACTAACTACAAGTCTTAAATTAGCTTCAGTCAGCTGTGCCCGGGCCTCTTGATCACCCTGTTCAATTCTTTTTGCAAGTTCAACTTCTTCTTCTTTGTCAAGCAGATCAACTTTACCCATTTCCTTTAAATAAACGCGAACGGAATCATCAATACCGGCTCCATCAGGTATGGAAAGATCTAAATCATTTTCTTCTTCTTCAGTACTGTCATTCTGGTTATCATTATTTTCGTTATTAGCTTTTTTAACCATTTAAATTCCTCCTCAATGCATAATGCCTGACACAATCATTAATTGTAACACAAAAGTCTTTAAAATGAAAGTCCTTAAGTAAATTAATTCAAAAATTACTTTAAAAAATCAACAAATTCAATTTCTTTAAAAGTATCTTTTTCTTCTTTTTTTAACTTTTTATATAGATTTTGCATTTCCACATCCTTAAATATTTTTTTTATTTCAAAATCTTCATTTAAAAAATTATTCTGATAAATATCCCATATAGACAAATTATTAGCTTCTGCCAATGGAATAAATTTTCCTGTTTTTGTTTCTGCAATAAAGTTGTTTTCTTTTAAATTTTCAAGTTCTTTTTCAATATCTTCAGCCGGAAGATTAATTTTATCCAATAAATCTGAAAAAGATAAAGCTTCTGTATTTGTCTTTTTAAAATTTTTAAATAAAACTAATAAAATAGCTGCAGGTATTAAATCTCTTAGTCGCTGATTGATTTTTGTTTGATTTATCATATATTTTAAACTTGATCGATGTTGAAAAACATAAGAAATAACAGCACCTAAAAGCACAATTAACCAGATTAAATAGAGCCAAATTAAGAAAATCGGAATTATTGACAAAGGACCATAAACTTGACTGTAAGTTATAATGTTAGAAGTATAGATTCCATATAATTTTTTAGAAAAAATAAATAAACAGCCGCTAAACAAACCAGCAAAAAGTGCAGCAGTAGATTTTACATCTGTATTTGGTACAAAATAATAGAAGATGATAAAAATTAGAAAATTAAAAGAAAATAATATATAACTAAAAATATTACTCTGACTTAATTGTTCACCACTTAACCACAGTCCTAAATACCTTTCAGCAAACAACAGACTTAAAGTTAAAAGCATAGTAATAGTAAATGTGCCAAGGGTAATGAAGGTCCAAAAAGAAACAAATCTTTTAAATAAATCACGATGTTGTTTTACATTCCAGATATTATTAAAAGTCATTTCTACTCTGGCAAGCATAAAGACAATAATAAAGATTAAAGAGACAAAACTAATAATTCCCAACTGCTCTATATCAACATTTAGTATATATATTTCTAAATAATTAATCAGACTTTCGCCTGTGCCAGCTGCCAGGTTATTTAAAATAAGTGTCTTTATTTCTTCAACTATTGTATCTATTTTCCCAAAAAAGTTGAAAATAGTCATAATATAAAAAGAAAAAATCAAGAAGGGGATAATAGATAAAATGGTGATATAAACCATTCCCATTGCATGTATAAAAATATCATTTTCTTTGGCTTTTTGATAAACTCTTTTTATAAATAATATAATCATTTCAGAAGAGATCAGCGTTTTAATGCTTTTTAATAAATTATCTATTAATTTCATTGGCGCCACCTCTTATATTTTTTTTGCTTCCTACATATTATATTCTTTAAATAAAAAAAATATCCTTCTCTGAATTAAAAATAAATATTTGCTAAAGCATAAATTTTTGTTATAATTGAACTATGTAATCTAATTTGGGGGTGAAAGCATGAATAAACTAAAATTAGGGATTTTGTTAATTACAATTGGAGTTTTTATGCTGCTCAACACTTTTAGTTTAGTCAGCGATAATATTTTTCTTTATCTTTTAAGTTTAGGTTTTTTAATAACTTATATTATGCTGGGAGCTAGAGAACATTTCAGAAATATAGGGTTTTTAATATCTGCTTCAATTTTAGCCTCTATCGCATTATCTTCAGATCTCCAGAGATTTGATTTTATCAATAACCTTGGTGGTGGCGTTTTTTTTATATTACTTGGATTAGCATTTTTAATTATTTTATTTCACAGCAGTGCTTTCGAAAATTGGGATTGGCCTCTTTATCCAGCAGGAGCCTTAATATTTTTTGGGACTCTTGTCATTTTTTTAGATAATAGTCAGTTTATGCAGAATTTAAATTATTTAAATTATATAATTCCAATCATTTTAATCATTCTTGGAGGTCTTTTTATATACTTTAGAGGAAATAATAGATAATTCTAAAGATTGAAAATATATATATTGATTAGATATTAATATTTAATTATGGTATAATAAAAAAGAATATAAGCAAATTACTAGGTTTTATACAGAACTTAGACAGTTTTTCTGTCGAAAATAATTTATTAATAATTTCTACCTTTTCATCATGGGGTAGAATTTTATTAAATATAAATACTTTATATTATTAAAGGATTAAAGAAGGGAGATTAAAGAATGCCGAAAAAATTTAAGAGAGTTTTAGTGGCGAATCGAGGAGAAATAGCAATTAGAGTAATTAGAGCCTGCAAGGAGTTGGGCATTAGAACTGTAGCAATTTATTCTGAGGAGGATAGAACAGCTCTCTTTAGAACAAAAGCAGATGAAGCATATCAAATTGGAAATAACAAAGGACCAATTGAGGCTTATCTGGCAATTGATGAAATTATTGATTTAGCACTTAAAAAAGATGTCGATGCAATACATCCTGGCTATGGATTTTTGTCTGAAAATCCTGAGTTTGTTCGTCAGTGTGAAGCGGCTGGAATTAAGTTTATTGGACCTAATGCTGAAGTAATGGAGAAGTTAGGTGATAAAATTAAGTCTAAAATTCTGGCACAGGAATTTGGAGTGCCAACAATTCCAGGTTTGGAAAAACCAATTAAAAAAGAAGACGAGATTAAAACGTTTGCTGATAAACATGGGTATCCTTTAATGCTCAAAGCTGCCGCTGGTGGTGGCGGTAGAGGTATGAGGATAGTTCGATCTGACGATGAATTGATTTCTCAGTTCAGAGATGCTAGAGAAGAGGCCCGTAAAGCTTTTGGTGTTGATGATATTTTTGTTGAAAGATATCTTGAAAACCCAAAACATATAGAAGTTCAGATTCTTGGAGATGAGCATGGTAATCTTGTCCATCTTTTTGAAAGGGATTGTTCTATTCAGAGGCGTCATCAAAAAATTGTTGAATTCACACCTGCTGTTGCCTTAAGTGATGAAAAACGCCAAGAAATTTTACAGGATGCTTTAAAGTTATGTGAAGGCGCTGGTTATAAAAATGCTGGTACGGTAGAATTTTTAGTGGATAAATATAATAATCATTATTTTATTGAAGTTAATCCAAGAATTCAGGTAGAACATACTGTTAGTGAAATGGTAACTGGAATTGATATTGTACAAAGTCAGGTTTTAGTTGCTGAAGGATACAAATTGGATTCTGAAGAGATTAATATACCTTCTCAGGAGTCTATTAAGGTAAATGGATATTCTATTCAGTGCAGAGTTACAACTGAAGATCCTGCTAATAACTTTATTCCTGATACAGGACGTTTGGATCATTATCGTACAGGTTCAGGTTATGGAATAAGACTTGATGGAGGTAATGGATACACTGGAGCTGTAATTAATCCATATTACGATAGTTTATTGGTTAAAACAATATCCTGGTCTAGAACTTTCCCAGACGCAATTCGTAAAGCAATGCGTTCAGTTGAAGAAATGAAAGTACGCGGTGTAAAAACTAATGCCTCATTTTTAATCAATGTTTTAAACCACGAAGACTTTAAAAAAGGAATATGTGATACCGGATTTATTGCTAATAACCCTGAATTACTTGATATTAAACCGGGTTCTGATCAAGAACAGAAGATCTTAAGCTATTTAGGAGAAAAAATTGTTAATGAAACTAGAGGTCATAAACCTGACTTTGATGTACCTAAAGTACCTGATTTTGAGAAAATAGATGGTCTAGAAGGTACAAAACAAATATTAGACGAGGGTGGTCCAGAAGCTGTTGTAGAGTGGATTAAAAATAAAGAGGAAATTCTTATAACTGATACAACATACAGGGATGCTCATCAGTCTCTAATGGCAACTCGAATGAGAACAGTTGATATGGAGAAAATTGCAGAAGCTACTTCTCATTTAGCTAAAAACTTATTCTCACTTGAAATGTGGGGAGGAGCAACCTTTGATGTTTCTTACAGATTTCTTAAAGAATCTCCCTGGGAAAGAATTGAGAGGTTAAGAGAAAGAATACCAAATATTTTATTTCAGATGCTGTTAAGAGGATCAAATGGTGTGGGATATAAAAACTATCCGGATAATGTAATCCGAAATCTAGTAGCAGAATCTGCAGAGGCAGGAATTGATGTTTTTAGAATTTTTGATTCTTTAAACTGGCTGCCTGGTATGGAAATTTCTGTAGACGAGGTAGTTAAACAGGGTAAAATTGCAGAAGTTTCAATGTGTTATACTGGAGATATACTAGATGATAAAAGAGAAAAATATGATTTAGATTATTATTTGGAATTAGCTAAAGGTATAGAAGAAATGGGTGCTCATATCTTGGGAATTAAAGATATGGCAGGTCTTTTAAAACCTTATGCTGCTTATGAATTAATTAAAGCTTTAAAAGCTGAAATTTCTATTCCAATCCATTTACACACACATGATACTAGTGGCAATGGTGGGGCAACACTTTTAATGGCTGCTGAAGCAGGAGTAGATATTGTGGATACTGCCTTTAATACAATGGCAGGTTTAACAAGTCAACCTCCAATGAACTCAATAGTAGCGGCTTTAACTAATACCTATCGTGATCCTGAGATGCATATTGAAGATATTCAAAAAATATCTAATTATTGGGGTGCTGTAAGACCAGTATATTCTCAGTTTGAATCAGAATTAAAGTCTGGTACTGCAGAAATATATAAATATGAAATACCTGGAGGTCAATATTCTAATCTGAAACCACAGGTAGAAAGTGTTGGTTTAGGTCACCGTTTTAAAGAATTTAAAGAAATGTTCCGTAAAGTCAATTTTATGTTAGGTGATATACCTAAGGTTACACCTTCTTCTAAAATGGTAGGAGATATGGCAATCTTTATGGTTAAAAATGATCTAACACCTGATAATATCTGTGAAAAAGCCAAAAATATGGCCTTTCCAGATTCTGTAGAAGCTTACTTTAAGGGAATGCTTGGTCAGCCTCCTGGAGGTTTCCCAGAAGATATTCAGCAGATTGTTCTTAAAGGTGAAGACCCAATAACAGTTAGGCCGGGTACTCTACTTGGAGAATATGATTTTGAAGCTGCAGAGGCTGAACTAAAAGAAAACTATGATTTTAAGCCAACTCAAAAAGATCTTTTAGCATATGCACTATATCCTAAAGTTTATCAGGATTATTTAGATTATCTTGAAGAATATGGTGATTTAAGTCATATGGGTAGTGATGTTTATTTCCATGCTCTGCGTGAAGGAGAAACTAGTGAAATCAAAGTTGAAGAAGGTAAAACTCTTGTTGTTAAACTTCTAGAAATTGGAAAAGTTGATGACCAGGGTTATCGTAGACTTGCTTTTGAAGTTAATGGTTTTAGAAGAGAAATCAAAATTTATGATGAAGCAAGTACAGCTAAAGCTGATTCTGCAATTAAACAGATGGCTGATCCTAAAAATGAAATGGAAATAGGGGCCAGTCTTCCCGGAAATATAGTAGAAATATTAGTAGAAGAAGGGGAAGAGGTTAAGGAAAATCAGAGTTTAGTTATTATGGAGGCTATGAAAATGGAAACCAATATAACTGCGCCTGCTGATGGTATTGTGGCAGCTATTCATTCTAAAGCAGGGCAACAACTTGAATCTGGAGAGCTCATTTTAGAATTAGAATAGCTAAAACTTTAGAATAACTAAAACTATAGAACTATAAAAATGTAAAAATATATACAATTTAATAAATAAATATAATAATTTAATTAAAAAGCCCGCTTGTATTCTACTATCTTTATCAGAATACAGGCGGGTTTTCCTTTTTTTAATTATGGTTAGTGCTTTTTAAAATCATTTTATTATGTTAAAATAATATTAGAAGAAGTTAAACAAAATTCAAAAAAATAAATACTAGAGAGAAAGGGGGAAGAGATATTATCTTAATTAGATAATTATCTCAAAATTATGTATCATAAAAAAACCAGTCTCGGTCTGGATGAAAATGTTGAGTCTATTATAGCTTATGCAGGTATCTGGGTAACGGGTTTGATTTTTTTATTTATAGAAAAGGAAAACAATCATGTTCGTTTTCATGCAATGCAGTCCTTGATCACCTTTTTTTCATTGTTTATAGCCTCTTCTTTAATTTTAGTAATTCCAGTGATCGGAATTATGATTTCTTCTTTGATAACATTTGTTGGAACAATTCTCTGGTTGCTGCTGATGTATAAAGCTTATAGTGGTGAAGTTTTTAAATTACCTTTTATTGGTGATGTAGCTGAAGAATTAATTTTCGGGGAAAGTTTTGAAAAAAAAGAATAAAATAAAATTTAAAGTGGAATATATTTATTATATTTTCAAAAGAAAAACCTGCAGTAATTACTGCAGGTTATTTTATGAAATTTAATTATTGTTTTTAATGCTGCGATTTACCAGGATATTCTCTTTGAGGATTAGCATTTTCTGCGTTATTATGACCTCCAGAATTTCCAGGTGCATCTTGGTCTCCATTACCAAAACCATTATTACCTTTTGTAGGTGGATCAGGCTCAGGTTCAGGACCAGGACCAGGCTCAGGACCAGGACCGGGTTCAGGACCAGGTTCGGGATCAACAGCTAATGCTAAGACAGAAAGAGAAACACTAAAAACCATTACCAAGACCAAAAAAACTGCCAACAAAATATTCAACTTTTTCATAAGATACCCCTCCCTTTAATAAAGTCTAGACTTTTAAAGAGGAGATCTGGCAGCCTGGCAGCCCAATTAGTGGGTCCATAGCTTTGCGTAACATTTTATTAAATGTTTTGCTTTTAAACTTTCTCCTATAATTAATTATATTCCTAATATTTTAAACTGTCAATCTTTATTTATATTTAAAATAAATTACAGGATTTAATTCTTTTATATAGAAATATTAATAACAAGTATAAAATTTAACGAAAAAGGGGAATGAAATGTTAAAACCATCTAAAAGATTTATCTATTTTACAATTCGTTTTATTCTTGTTCATGTACTAATTTATATTTTTATTGGTGTTATCTTTAAAAATTTCCAAAATTATTATGCTGTTTTTATTAATATAGGAGATTATTTTGATTTTCGATCTCCAAAGTCGACTATTTTCAGAATGGCATCATTTTGGCAGATTTTTAGAGGTGCTTTTTTTGCATTTATTTTATATCCTTTTTATAATGTAATTATTAAAAGTGATTATGCATGGTTAAAACTATTTTTTTTAATCTGGGGATTTTCTCTAATTGGTTCAGTTGCACCTATACCGGGTTCTATTGAAGGTTTAATTTATACTAAAAGTAGCTTAATAGAACATTTTGCTGTATTTATTAAATTCACAATAGAAATTTTTGTTTTTAGTTGGTTTTTTGTAAAATGGGAAAATAGAACTGAAAGAGATTACAGCTAAATTTGGAGGCTATAATGTCAAAATCAATTAAATTTATTCATACAGCAGACGTACATTTAGGTAAAAAGCTCAGCTGTAATAGTTCCAAAAATAGTAAAGTAAAAGATATTTTCATCAACGCGACTGAGCAGGCTTTTAAAAACTTGGTTGAATTAGCTGTGGCAGAGGAAATTGACTTTATTTTAATTGCTGGCGATCTTTATGATAGAGAAGCTAGATCAATTAAGTCTAGTCGATTCTTTTTAAAACAGTGTCAGTACCTTAATGAAAATGAAATAAAAATTTATATTATATCTGGTAATCATGATCCAGCGGGAATAGAAAATGAAGTTTTTGAGCTACCTGAAAATGTACATTATTTTTCTAGTGAAAAAGTCGAAACTATAAAATATAAAAAAGATAATAAACTGGCTGCTAGAATAATTGGTCAGTCTTACAGGCAGAAATTTGAAAATAGAACAATGTATAATTATTATACTGCGCCGGATAAATCTGTTTTTAATATTGCCTTACTACATACAGCCTTAAATAAGGATAATAACCGTTATGTACCAGTTAATAAAAGTGAATTATTAACTAAAAATGAAATTCATTATTGGGCTCTGGGACATCTACATCAATATCAAAAGCTCAGCCAAGACCCTTCTATTAATTTTCCAGGTGCTTTACAGTCTCATAATATTAGTGAACAGGGCAGCAAAGGAGCCATATTAGTAGAAGTAGATTCTAATTTGAAAATAAAAGAAAATTTTGTTCCCCTATCACCTATTATTTTTAAAGAGATCGTAGTAGATCTAGAAAGAGAAAATGAATTAGATAATATTACAAAATTACAGCAATTGATAAATGAGAAATTAGAAAAACAATTTAATAATATTAAGATTAATAACAAATCAAGAAAATATAAAATTAAAGCAGCTGTAATACGTTTAAATATTGTGGGCAGAACTCCTGTCCATCAATATGTAGCTGATAACAGAGAAGAATTAGAAGAAACTCTACTGGAAGATATGAGGATCAAATTTAGCCGGGAAAGTCCATCACTTTGGCTTCACTCTCTAATATTAAGAACAGCTAAACCATTAAAAAATTTAGAAGAACTTAAAAAAAGCAGTCAACTTTACCAAAATATTAATCAATTGATTAATGATCTTTTAACTGATAATGAGCTGAACCAGGAATTACTTGCCGAATGGGGTCAAATCTGGCAGGGAGATGAAAATGCAGAAGACAGGTCAAACTACAGATTTTATGCTGATTCAAAGCTGCAGAAAAATATTTTAGAAGAAGTTGAAAAAATTATTATATCTGAATTAATAGAAGGCGGAGATTAAATGTTTTACAAAAATATATATATTCGTGATTTTGGAATATTTAATAATCAGAATCTCAATGATATTTCAAAAAATCTAGTAGTTATTGGTGGTAAAAATAGAGCAGGTAAAAGTACTTTTTTAAAATTATTGCGTCATCTGCCCTATGGTTTACCTCAAAATAATTCTATTCCGCCAGCAAGCAATCAATATTATATTGAAACTGAAATTGAAAGAGAAAATAAAGATTATAAATTATTTTTAAATGGTTATGCTGCACCTGAGGTTATTGACCAAGATGAAAATAAAATTGAATCTGCTGAACTTTTCAATCATTTAGATCAGCTTAGTTATCAGCAGTTATTTACAATTAGTTTAAATGAACTTCAAAAATTATCTAAAATTGCAGATGGGAAAAAGAAAGAAAAACGTCTTTATTCTGTTCTAATGGGGGCAGGGCTTTCAGAATTGGTTAAAGTACCCGAACTTGCAGATAAATATTTTAATTCTGCTAAAAATATTGGAGGGATTTTGGGAGATCCTTCTGTTGCTTCATTTAAACCATATTATAATGAGATTAAAGAAGCAGAGGAAATAAGAGATCAAGCACTTTTAGAAATAAAAGAATTTAATAAAAAAAGAGAAGAGTTAAAAAAAGCTGAAGAAAAATCAAAAAAACTAAAAAATAATATTGGCCAACTTGAAGATAAAATTTTTATTTTGGATCTCTTAAAAAACAATTATTCTACTCTTAATAAAGTAGAGAATTTAAAACTAAAATTAGAACAGTCAACAGTAAAAAATAATAATATTAATTTTATAAATTTGGATAAAATATCTGATTATAAACAAAGACTTGATTTAAAGAAAGATGAACTGCAGACTTCTAAAAATGAGTTAATTAAATCAATTAAGAGTGATACCTTAGCAGACTTTTTGAATTTCATAAGATCAAAAAATATTGAAATTAATAATTATCACCAAAAAGTTGATTTATTAAATGAAAAAATTAAAAATTTTAGTACTCAAAATAATAAAATAAATACTGAATATCAAGCTTTAATTTTAGAGTGTAATAATTTAAATTCTAACTGGGAAAACCCTTTAACAAACTTAGATGAGATTAATTTAGATTTATTAAATCAGGAAACTTTAAATAATAATTTAAGAAAAAATGATGAACTGAAATCTAAAATTAAGAGTATCACAGCTGAAATTGATAGATTAGAGCTCGATATTGAAAAAACTGAAACAGAGCTGACTGATATTAATTATAAGCAACCAGCTTCTATCTTGAAAAAAACTTATTCTATTTTGGTTTTATCAATGATTATACTAACATCATCTATCTTTATCAACTACAGTCAAATTAAGTATTTTTCTCTAGTTATAGCTTTAACTGCTTTTATATATTATAATTCTAATTATAAGAGTTCTAAATTAGAAAAAGAAAGAGCAGATAACCTTAAAAATAATTTAATTCAAAAGGAAAATAACCTGAATTCTTTAAAGAAAAAATTAAGTGAGAAAAAAAATAGTTTAAAGCTAACTGAAAAAAAATTAACAAACATTGCTCAATCATTAAAAATTAAAAATACTGATGAAGATCAAAATTTTAATTATCTGAAATCTTATTTTTTAGAAATAAAAGATAAAAAAAGAAGATATAATAAATTAAAAACAGATGACAAAGAAAACGATAAACTTAAAGAGGAAATAATTACTGATTTAGAAAAAATATATAACTTAATTAAAAAAGCAGATGTATATTGTAATCGAAAATTCAATATTAAAACTATAAAAATTGAACAAACTGATCAATTAATTAAGCAAGCAGAGTATTTATTTAAAGATTTAGAACTGTTAACTAAATTAAAAAAAATGGCTGCTGATTTTTCTGATAAACAACAAGAGTTAAACCATTTAATTAATGATATTGAAGATTTTTTGAATGATTTTAAAAAAGGAGAAAATCTTGAAATTAGATTAGATGCTTATTATAAAATGGCAGAAAAATCTACTGAATACAAAAAGATTAAAGACGAGTATCAAAATAAAAAATCTCAATTAGAATATACTTTAAAAGCTTCAGATAAAATTAAAGAAACCCTAAATAAATTAGCTCCAGCAGCAGATTATTATCAGAGTTTTTTAAAGCTTTACAGAAATTTTTCATCATTAGCAGCTGTCGAAGAAGAAAAAATTAGCCTTACTGAAGATTTGAATTTTTCGCAAAAACAAAAAGATAAAGTAGAGCAAAGAATAACAACTTTGAAAAATGATATTAAAGCTCTTTCTAGTTCTACAAAAATAGAAAATACGCAAGCAAAAATTAATCAAGCTCAAAATAATTTAGAGAAAAAAGCTCAAAGATATGCTGTCAATAAAAGTGTTTATTTTATTTTAAAGAAATTAAGAGCAAGAATGGTTGAAAAAGCAGAAACTGAACTATTAAAGCCTGCTTCCGATATACTGGCTAAAATTAGTGATAAATATTATAAAAAATTAGAAACAGCTGATGACTTAGAAAGTTCAGAGTTTAAAACTATTACTGCTGATGGTAAGGAGTTTAATAGTGTAAATCAGCTAAGCCGCGGTAGTTTAGAACAGCTTTTTTTATCAGTTAGAATTAGTAGAATTAAAGAAATAAAACCTAAATTACCAATTGTTTTAGATGATTCGCTCGTTAATTTTGACAGCAATCATTTATATAATACAGCTAAAATAATTGTTAATTTAGCAAAGCAGCACCAGATATTTGTTTTAAGCTGTCATCCACATTTAGTTAAATATATTGGGGAGATAACTAAATCTGCTCAATATTGGAAGCTTGAATCAGGAAAATTTGAGCTGAGTCAACGACAAAAATTAATTGATTATCTAAAATATTAATTATATAACTTATAGATTGAAGTTTTATAATGGTTGTTCTGGCAAATAATTTAACTCTTCAATTTAGTTTTTCTGATAATTTCAAAAAAATGATTTTATGATAGAGGTGATCAGATGGAAAATAAAATTGATAATATTAAAGAGGAAATTAATAACTATTTAAATCAAGAAAAAAATGTTAAAGAAGATTGGATTGAAGATAATCATCCAATAGATATTGCTGAGGCATTATCAGAATTAGAAGCTTCAGAGATTAACAATTTTACTAAATTATTAGAAACAGAAGATCTTGCTGATATCTTTGAAGAATCAGAAAAAGACTTACAAATTGATATTTTGAAAAGCAAAAGTTCGCAAGAAATAATTGATATTTTTTCTCATATGGCAGCTGATGATATAACTGATATTTTAGGTTTGTTAACTATTCAAAAGCGCAAAGAATTGCTGCGTCACATGAAACAAGATGACGCATTAGTAGTAAAAAATCTGCTGGGATATGACAAAGAATCTGCTGGTGGTATAATGACCACCGAATATCTCTTATTAAATAAAAACTTAACAACAACAGAGGCTTTAAAAAAAATAAAAAATATAGCCCCTGATACAGAAATTATTGATACTATTTATGTTTCTGATGATAGAAAAAAATTAGTTGGTAGTGTTGATTTAAGAGATATTTTAAGTTCTGATGATGATAAAATATTAGAAGAATTGATGGATGACAATATTGTTAAAGTTACCGCTGATGTTGACCAGGAAATAGTTGCTCAGCAGGTAGCAAAATATGACTTAACTGTAATACCAGTTATAAATAAAAATGATATATTAATTGGAATTATCACTGTTGATGATATTATTGATGTAATAGAGGCAGAGAATACTGAGGATTTATATAAAATGCACGGGGTAGATGAAGAAGAAAGATCGGATACAACACTACTCCAATCTGTTAAAAGTAGATTACCCTGGATGTTCATTAATTTGGCAACTGCATTTTTAGCAACATTTACTGTAGCAATATTTGAGGATGTTATTTCTCAGGTTGTTGCTTTAGCTGCAGCAATGCCAATAGTTGCTGGTATGGGTGGAAATGCTGGTACTCAAACACTTTCGATTGTAATAAGAGGTATAGCTTTAGGAGAAATTGATTTTAAGGACAATTGGATGTTGCTATTTAAAGAAGCCATGGTTGGTATAATCAATGGTGCGGCCACAGGTTTAGTTACAGGTTTTATTCTTTATTTGATGTATGGAAATTATTATTTAGGAATTATAATTTTCTTTGCTATGATTCTAAATTTATTAATAGCAGGTATGTTTGGCTTTTTAATTCCACTATCACTGCAGTCGCTAGGGATTGATCCTGCTTTAGCTTCAGCAATATTTTTAACAACTGTGACAGATGTTTTTGGGTTCTTTGTTTTCTTAGGATTGGCAAGAACATTTTTGATTCATTTAATATAAGTTAATAATATAAGTTAATTGGTTTGCAATTGGAACAAAATGTCAATGTAAGAATATAAAAAATATATAAACTTTCTTTTATTTTGTAATATATAAAGGGATTTGTATTTAAATCTTGAAATTATATTAGTGGAAGAAAAATAATATACAAATGAGGTGCTATATTAAAAGTGGAAGACAAAACAATAACTAAGATACCATTTGGACAACTGGGGATTATTGTCCACGAAAGCTGTAAAGAGCTGGGGCAAAAAGTTGATGATTACATTGTTGAGCGAAGAAAAGAAGAGTTTGCTAACAGCTGCAGCGAATATCATTTAGAAGAGATCAAAGATACATATGTCATTGATAGTGAGATAGTTCGTTTTGCTAATGGAGAGGCTAAAGGATCTCTTAAAGAAACAATTAGAGGTAAAGATATTTATATTTTAGCAGATATAGGTAACTATAGTGTTACTTATAATATGTTTGGACACGAAAATAGAATGAGTCCTGATGACCATTTTCAGGATATCAAGCGTTTAATTTCGGCTATTGCTGGAAAAGCCAGAAGAATTCATATTATCATGCCGCTGCTATATGAAAGCCGTCAGGATAAAAGAAATAGCCGGGAATCTTTAGATTGTGCTATGGCTTTACAGGAGTTAGAAAATTTAGGTGTTGAAAATATTTTTACTTTTGATGCTCATGAAACAAGAGTTCAAAATGCTATTCCGCAAACTGGTTTTGAAAGTCTATATTCCACCTATCAAATTATTAAAGCAATGAATAAAGTAGATGCAGAAATTTGTTTTGATAAAGATGAAATGATGGTAATTTCTCCTGATACAGGTGCTATGGATAGAGCAATTTATTATGCAAGTGTTTTAGGACTTGATGTTGGTTTATTCTATAAGCGAAGAGATTACAAAAAGATTATCGATGGTAGAAACCCAATTATTCAGCATGAATATATGGGAGCAGAAGTAGAGGGCAAAGATATTTTAATTGTTGATGATATGATTGCTTCTGGTGGATCTGTTTTTGATATTGCTAAAGAATTAAAAAAGAAAAATGCAAGAAATATTTATGTTGCAGTTTCATTTACTTTCTTTACAAATGGAATTGAAAAAATGAATAAATACTATGAAGAAGGGTATATTAAAAAATTATTCTCTACTAATTTAACTTATGTACCTCAGAAATTTAAAGATGCTGAATGGTTTGAAGAAGTTGATATGTCTAAATTAATTTCACTACTTATTGATACTGTAAATTATGATGATTCAGTAAGTCCAATTTTAGACTCAACAAATAAAATTAAAAGTATTGTAGGTAAATAAAAGGTGAGTAAAGTGCATAAAAATTTTTCTGATAATAAAAAACTTATGAAAAAAATAGAAAAAGAAATAAAAAATAATGCATTTGGCGTTTTTTTTGGATTAATTATTGGAGATGCCTTAGGAGCTGCCGTTGAATTTAAAGCAAGAGATACTTTTGAAAAGTTAACTGATATGAGGGCAGGTGGGCCACATGGTTTAGATGCTGGTTATTGGACTGATGATAGTTCAATGGCACTCTGCCTTGCAGAAAGTTTGACTGAAAAAGATTTTAATTTAGAAGATCAGCTGCAGAGGTATATCAAATGGTATAAAGAAGGTTATTTAAGTTCAACTGGAAACTGTTTTGATATTGGGAATATTACAGCAAATTCTCTTGAACATTATGAGAAAAATGGGGAACTTCCACCGGCCAGAGAAAGAGCGGCTGGGAATGGATCTTTAATGAGATTAGCTCCAGTACCAATTTATTACAGAAATGATTTTAAAGAGGCTGTTAAATATTCTGGGAAAAGTTCTTTAACAACTCATAACAATCAAATGGCCATAGATAGTTGTAGATATTTAGGTGCTTTAATACAGCAATTTATTAATTCAAGATTTAAAGTTGAAGCTTTTAAAATTAAAGTTATCAAAGAAACAGCTTTAGATATAAATTTAAATGATGAAGTTCTTGGCGCAATAAATGGCTCTTTTGAAAAACATAGGGATGAAATTAAGTCCACCGGTTTTGTAATACATACTTTAGAAGCCAGTCTCTGGTCATTTTTAAATACTGATTCTTTTGATGAAGCAGTATTATTAGCTGCTAATCTTGGTGATGATGCAGACACTGTAGCAGCAGTTACTGGTCAGTTGGCTGGTTCATATTATGGTTTCAATTCAATACCAGAGAAATGGATTGACAAATTAGTTCATTATCCATTACTTAAAGATATTGCTGAAAAATTATATAAAATTAAGCAGCAGGGAAATAATTAGTTTTCTTTAGGAATGGGTTGGTAAAAGTTCTTGTAAATGTAAGGCTACTGGATATTCTCCAGTGGCCTTTTCTTCTGTTGGCAAATATTTATGTCAGGCATACTATAATTAATCGTACATTTAAAGTCTAAAATTTCAACTTAGGAATGATAATTAATTTTTTCTGCATATTTAGAACCAAAATATGGTATTAAAATAATTTGAGCTGAAATTAAACCGATATTTTCTTTCTGCTGATCAATAGCCAAAACTAACAAAAAGTGTTCGATAAAACCATATCCAATTAAACCAATTATAATACCTGCTAAATATACAAATATATTTAGAAAATACCATAAATATTGAGGCATTCTGTAACGATATTTTTTAAACCATTTAGCTAAATTATGAGCTCCCCAAAAAGATGAAAGAGCTATGTAAGAAAATATTAGAGCTGTAAATAAAATTGCTATTTTTGAAAGAGAAAGTGAAAATGCAAAAATAATTCCTATTACAAAACCAATAATTGAAATGAGAGTTGCTTTTCTGCCCAAATTTAGATAATAAAGATCCTGATTATAAAGCATTTATGTTTTTCACCTCATCTATAAATATTATGCTGGATACAATATTTTATGATTTATTTTTTCGTTTGATTTATTTTTGCGATTGATTTGTTCTTCGTTTGATTTGTTTTTCTTTTAATATTTGATTAACAAACTGTCTTGCGGAACGGCCTGAACGTCCATTATTCCACTTACTCCACTGTAAAGCCTTAGATTTAAGTTTTGCCTCTTTGATTTCTAAACCTTCACTGATTGCTAATTCTTTGACTATCTTTAAATATTCTGTTTGAGATGGATTGTTAAACATTAAAGTTAAACCAAATCTTTCAGAAAGTGACAATTTTTCATTTAATATGTCATTTTCATGGACTTCAGATTCTCTATCCTGCCATTTCTCCCTAACCAGATGACGGCGGTTACTAGTCGCATAGAAAAGAACATTTGCAGGTTTTGATTCTACTCCACCTTCCATAACTGCTTTTAAGTATTTATATTCAGTTTCAAATTCTTCAAAAGAAAGATCATCCATAAAAATAATAAAATAAAGTCCACGTCTATTTAAATAATCTAAAATAGCTGGTAGCTCTTTGATTTGAGAACTATTAATTTCAACTAAGCGTAAGCCTTCTTTATAATATTTATTTAAAAGTGCTTTAACTGAAGATGATTTACCAGTTCCACTATCTCCATATAAAAGTACATTATGTGCCTGATAACCATCTAAAAAACTTTCAGTATTTTCTATTAGTCTATTTTTTTCTTTTTGATAGGAGATTAATTGGTTAAAGCTAATTGAATCTGGATTATTAACTGTTTTTAAATTATTCTGCTGCCAATAAAACGCCCGGCTTTGATTTAAAATACCAGCGCCATGATTTTGATAAAATTTAATTAGATTATCTAAATTAGCTTGAGCAGTTCTATTTTTAAATAACTTAGAATATTTTTTTGAATTATAAGTATTTAATTCTGATTCAGTAAGTTTAAACTCTCTTAAATTTTTGATGCCATTGTGGTTTAAAGGTTGGATAATATCTTGAAAAGAGTAAGAAAATAACATATTAATAATTTTAACATCATTTAATGCAATTTGATAAAGACTACTTTTTTTATTCATTAAATTCCTTTCAGCATTTAAAGCAAAAATATTTTCAGCTGCAGCCAGCTTAATTTTAAGATAATTATGCCAGAGATCACCGCTTAAACCTTCTTTAATACTTAGTTCAATTAATTCATAAATGATTCCACTCAAATTTAAGCTAGAATTTTCATTTTCAAAATAATATTTTTTTAACTTTGAAATTAATTTATCTTCTTTAATCTTTTTGAACAATATAATTTTTTCACTATCTTGTAAAACTCTCTTTATATTATTATTCAAAACGTTTTCCTCCTTATTCGACTATTAACTATGATTATATCAGATTAAAAGTAAATATTACAAAAATATAAGCCATTCCAAAAACTTGAAAATCTAAAAATAGTGTATTAAGATGTGAATATATATTAAATATAAAATAAATTTTTAGATGGAGGCAATTTTTTGTTCAAAAAGTTTTATAGATACTTAAAACTTGAGGAGGAGATTTTTATGGATAATAGTGAAACTTTATTACAGGGTAAAAGCAGCAGAGATGACAGTATAGATTATCATAAATTAAGTGGAATTTTAAATTACAAAATTGAGGATAATCAAATCAGATTTAACTTTAAAAACGCCAGCTTAGTAATTCGATTTTTAACCGCTGATATTTTTAGAATTATTATGGCAAATTCAAAGCAGCAGTTTAATTACAAAAGTACAGAGGCAGTTATTGATCATAATTTAAGTTATAATGATTTTAAATTTGAAGAAAATAACAAAGAATTAATTATAAAAACAGAAAAATTAGTAATTAAGATTGAAAAAGAAAAATTTTTTCTCCAAGTTTTTAATAAAGAAGGAAAATTAATTCATCAAGATTACAGCAAATATTCTTTAGGTTGGAAAAAAAAGAAGCTTAGAGCCTGGAAGTCATTTAAAAATAACGAAAGGTTTTACGGACTTGGTGAAAAAACCGGTTGGCTTGATAAAAAAGGTAGACTTTATGAGATGTGGAATCACGATACATTTGTCCCCCATGTTAGTGATACTGATCCTTTGTACCAATCAATTCCATTTTTGATAAGTTTTAATCAAAACAATAGTTATGGGATATATTTTGATAACTCATATAGAACATACTTTGATCTTGGTAGTGAAGGTCAGCCCTATTATTCTTTCTGGGCTGAAGGTGGAGTTCTGGATTATTATTTCTTTAATGGCCCTTCATTAAAAGAAGTAATCAGCAAATATTCTAAAATTACAGGAACTATGCCTTTAGCTCCAAAATGGTCCCTGGGTTATCATCAATCACGCTACAGTTATTATCCACAGGCAAAAGTTGCTGAGCTTGTTAAAAAATTTAGAGATAAAGAAATACCCTGTGATGCTTTTCATTTTGATATTCATTACATGGACCAATATAAAATTTACACCTGGAATGAAGATCGTTTTCCTGATCCTGCCGCCATGATTTCCAAAATGGGCAAAGAGGGGATTAAAGCAGTTACAATTATAGATCCTGGTATTAAAAAAGATCCTGAATATAAACTTTATCAAGAGGGAATGGAAAATGATTATTTTTGCAAATATCTTGATGGTAAAGTATTTATAGATAAAGTCTGGCCTGGTAATTGTGCTTTTCCTGACTTTACTCAAGCAAAAGTAAGAAACTGGTGGTCAGGATTGCAGCAAGATTTTGTAGAGCTTGGAGTTAAAGGAATTTGGAATGATATGAATGAACCGGCTGTTTTTAACGAAGAGGACACTATGGATCTTGCTGTGATGCATCAAAATGATGGTGATTCCGGAACTCACCGCCGTTTTCATAATTTATATGGACTCCTAGAGGATCAAGCTACTTATAAAGGATTAAAAGAAAGTCTAGATAATGAAAGACCATTTGTTTTAACCAGAGCAGGTTTTGCTGGTATTCAACGTTATTCTGCAGTCTGGACGGGAGATAACCGAAGTTTTTGGGATAATCTTAAATTGGCAATGCCAATGCTGATGAATATGGGAATGTCAGGTATAAGTTTTTGTGGGACAGATGTTGGCGGTTTTACCGGTAATAGTAATGGTGAACTTTTATGCCGTTGGACTCAACTTGGAGCTTTTTCTCCTTTTTTTAGAAATCACTGTGAGGTTAGAGCAATTTCTCAAGAACCCTGGTCTTTTGGAAAAAAATACGAAAAAATAATAAAAAAATATATCGAATTAAGATATAAATTTATAACACATCTTTATAATCTTTTTTATCAGGCATCTAAAACAGGAATTCCTGTTATGAGACCTTTAATTATGGAATTTCCAGAAGATGAAGAATGTCAGAACCTATCAGATCAGTTTATGTTTGGAGATAGTATAATGATAGCACCAGTTTATCAGCCCGATAAAGATAAAAGAATGATCTACTTGCCTGAAGGTAAGTGGTTTGATTTTTGGACAAAAGAAATTTATCATGGTAAAAAACACATTATTATAGATGCACCTTTAGCTACTATGCCAATTTTAATTAAAGCAGGAAGTATTGTTCCCTTAAATGAAAAACTGAATTATATTGGTGAAAAAGAAATTGAATCTCTGGAATTAAATATATTTTTATCTGAAGTCAATAATTCCGGTAGTTATGAACTTTATGATGATGATGGTATTTCTTATGATTATCAAAATGGAATATATAATATCACTAAATTTGATTACAAATATACTGACAATCAAATAATATTTAAGATCAATAGCATCCAAGATAATTATCAACAGGAGTTTAAAGACTATAAACTAATTTTTAATAATTTAACAAAAGAACCTCTAAATATTGATGTTGATAACAGCAAATTAACTAAATTTAATTATTTTAATAACAGTTTGGAATTTAAAGTTCCAGTTACTGTGAATAAAATTACTATTAAATTAAGTTAAGTTAAAAAAATTAAGAGTTAATTAAAATAAATTCTATTTTTACATTTTTTCTCAAGTATAATATAATTGATATATAAGACTATTAAACTAAGAAAGGGAGGATTTTATGGCAGATAAAAATGAAAATTTTATAGAAAAATATTTTAATTTAAAAAATTCTCTCCTCTATTTTGGGCTTTTTATATTTATATCAGCAGTATCTTTATATTATATTAGGAAAATTTATTCTCAGGGAAGTAATTTAGATATATTCTTTACTTTTCCTAAAGCAATTATAATTTCGATTATTATGCTTTTGTTTTTTTATTTCATTTTGGATGGATCAAGGTTATATTTTGTTCTAAAAACTTTAAATGCAGATATCTCATTTTGGAATGTTTATAAGCTAGTTTTTATTAATATTTTTATTTCAAATATAACACCACTTGCAACCGGTGGGGGTTTTGCTCAGGTATATTTTTTGCAAAAAAAAGGAGTACCCTTAGGAAAATCATCAGCTGCAGTTTTAATTAGAACTTTATTATCTGCTACAATGCTATTTTTATCAGTTCCTTTTATTATTTTTAGAAATCAATCTATGCTTAACTTACTTCCTGGAAATTATGTTTTTATTTATCTAGCTATATTTTTAGCTCTTTATTTTTTTGTGTTCTACCTTTTGATTTTCAAACTCAGATTAATTATGAAATGTATTTATAAGTTTTTTTATTTTCTTAAATCTAAACACTTATTATCTAAAAAAAGATTTAGAAAAATAATCTTATATATTTTTAAGCACCTTGAACTTTTTTCAGAAGATCTGGCATTTTTCATTCAAGGGAAAAAGATTTTTGTCATTTTATCATTTTTATGTACAACTCTATTTTTATTAGCAGAATTTTCATTTTCATATTTAGTCCTGCAGGGACTCGGCTATGATATTAACTTTTTAAGGATTTTGACACTACAGATACTAGTTGTCTTTATTATGTATTTCGCTCCTACTCCTGGAGCTGCTGGGATTGCAGAAGGAGGCTATTCATTACTATTTGCTGGATTTGTTGAAAAACAAGACTTATTCCCCTTATTATTTTATTGGAGATTTTTTAGTAAATACGTCGGTATTTTTATTGGTGTTTTTGTTTTTTTCTATTTGATTATTAGGGGAGGCATAGATGATGAAAAGTAAAAGCAAAATTTATTTAACAATTTTTATCTTAATAATTCTAATTTTAATTACTTATAAAATTTATGCCCCTTATACAATTCAAGATTTTAATGCAGTAAATGTAAAAAATATGGATATTATCAAAAATAATGTTCAGGCAAACGAATATACATTTGCTGTAGTTGGTAATATTGAAAATTCTATTACAATATTTGATAATAGAATTCTAGAACAAATTAATAGTGGTAATGTAGATTTTATAATTTCTACAGGTAATAATCTTAGAGATGGAGATGAAAGTAAATATAGGGTTTTTTACAGAACCTTAGAAAAGATGAATCTTCCATTTTTAACTGCTATAGGCAGTAAAGAAATTAAAGATGATGGTAATGAAAATTTTTATAAATATTTTGGACCTTTTTATTATTCTTTCCAAATTAATGATTCATATTTTATATTTTTAGATACTACTGAAAATACTAATTTAAGCTGGCAGCAGCAGTGGCTGGAAAATGAATTGAAAGAAGCGGCTGCTTATGAAAAGAAATTTGTAATAATGAATAAAACACCTTTAAATATAGATACGGATTATTTAATAGATGACAGCATTAAATACATTGAAGAAAAAAAGTTGAGAAATTTTTATCAAAATATCTTTGCAGAATACAATGTTAATACTGTTTTTTCTTCAAATCTGGAAATCTATCATCAGGAAAATATTGATGGTGTTAACTATTATATTAGTGGTGGTGCTGGAGGAGAATTAATTTTTGAGAATGAAAACAGTTTCTATCACTACTTGTTGGTTAATGTAGATAAAAATGGAATTGAGGTAAATTTAGAACGTTTAGAAAATAATCCGGGTACATTTTCTAAATTATTAGTTAATGTTTGGGTAGCTCTGCAGTCTTTCTTTTACGCAAATTATATTAATATTTTATTAGTATTGTTTATTGGACTAACAATTCTCTATATTTTACATAGAGAAATCAATAAAGAGGTAGATTATTATCGTGATTTTGCTTATTCAGAAAATGAGCTTGAAGATAAAAAATTAAAAATAGCAATGTTTACAAATAATTATTTTCCAGTTATTGGAGGAGTACCGATTTCAATTCAGCGTCTTGCAAAAGCTTTAAGAAAAAGAGGACATGAGATTAAAATTTTTGCACCAGAGTATAAAGAAAAAACTGAAAACGAAGAAAATATTATACGCTGTAAATCAATTTATCATTATGAAGAATCAGGTCTAGAATTTCCTGTAACAAATATTTATTCACCTCAGATTAAAAAAGATTTTAAAGCTGGTAATTTTGATTTAGTCCATGCACACCATCCGTTCTGGCTTGGTAATAAGGGAAGAAAATTGGCAGAAAAGTTTAATTTACCACTTGCATTTACCTATCATACCCGTCTGGAAAAATATGCTCACTATGTTCCTAATATTTTATTTATGCGTAAATTTTTTGCTAATAGACTTTCACATTTTTTGATTAAAAGCTTTTCAAATAAGACTGATGCTGTTTTTGCACCAACTGAATCAACTAAAGAATATTTGCGTAATGTGGGAGTTAGTCGATACATTAAAGTTATGCCGACTGGAATTGATTTTGATTATTATAACTGCAGTCAGGAAAAAATTGATAGACTGAGAGAAAAGCTAATTGGTGATTCTAAGTATTTGTTAATTACTGTTTCTAGATTATCTAAAGAAAAAAACTTATATTTTCTGCTGAAAGGAATTAAAAGATTAAAAGAAAATAGTGATCTAAATTTTAAATTAATAATCATAGGTAGTGGTTCTGAAAAAGAAAATATTGAGCAGTATATTAAGAATAATAACTTAGAGAACTATATTGAATTAATAGGTGCAGTTGATTTTAGAGAGATGGCAAAATATTATCTAGCATCTGAGCTATTTGTCTTTGCTTCTACAACTGAAACACAAGGAATGGTCTTATTAGAGGCTATGGCAGGCAATAATCCTGTTGTTGCTCTTAAATCAAGTGGAATTGATGATGTAATTAATAATGGATATAACGGTTATAAAACAGAAGCAGATATTGATAAATGGAGCAGCAAAATTGAAGAATTATTAATTAATAGAGAAAAATATGAAGAAAGTGCTAAAAATGCACGAGAAATGGCTGAAAATTATTCTATTGATGAAATGGCTAAAAAAGCTGAGCAACTCTATTATAAAATTATGCAGCTAAAAAAATATAATTAACTTAGATGCACCGTGCACCTGATTTATATCGCTTTAAATCGAATTTATAATTTTATTAACTGGAGGGAACAAGATGTCTATTGATTTTTATGCAGACAGGAAAATCTTTCATTTACAAAATAATGAGATAAGTTATGTAATTAAAATATTAAAAAATGGTCAATTAGGCCATCTTTACTGGGGGAAAAAAATTAAAAATGCTGAAAGATTGGATCGTTATCCGGTTTCCCAGCATAAACCTTATGAGGCCTATGCAGTTAAAAATGATACTGGTTTTATTCTCGAAAATATTGCGCGCGAGTATCCCTCTTTTGGGCAATCTGATTTTAGGGAGCCTGCCTATCAGATAGAAAATGAAACTGGTTCAATTATCAGTGATTTAAAATATAAAGATCAAAAGATTTATCCAGGAAAGAAAAGTTTAGATACTTTACCTTCAGTTTATGTAGAAAAGCAAGAAGAGGCAGAAAGTCTAGATATCAAATTATATGACGATGTTTTAGATTTAGAAGTAACCTTAACTTATACAATTTTTAAGGATTATCCGGTTATTTGTCGATCAGTTAACTTTAAAAATAGAGGGAATCAAAAAATTAATCTTAAAAGAGCCCTGTCAGTAAGTGTTGGTTTTGAAAATAGAGACTTAGAACTGCTTCAGTTATCAGGTGCCTGGGGGAGGGAGCGCGATATTATTCGTCGCCCTCTGGAACAGGGAATAACTAGGATTGACAGTAAACGGGGTGGCAGCAGCCACCAGCAAAATCCATTTGCTGCTTTAGTAGAACCGGAAACTGATGAGTACCATGGAGAAGCATATGGCTTTAGTCTGGTTTATTCTGCTAATTTTATTGCTCAGGCTGAAAAAAATCATTATGGAAAAACAAGAATAACAATGGGAATTAACCCTTTCAATTTCAACTGGCTGCTTGAAAGTGGTACTGCTTTCCAGACGCCAGAGGTTGTAATGAACTATTCTGATCAGGGCTTAAATAAGATGTCCCAAAATTATCATAATTTATATAAAAGACGGTTGGTCAGGGGAGAACACAGGGAAAAAGAAAGACCGGTTTTAATTAATAATTGGGAAGGTACCTATTTTGATTTTGATACTGATAAAATTTTGGAAATGGCAGCAGCGGCTGCAGAAGTAGATATTGAATTATTTGTACTTGATGATGGCTGGTTTGGAAAGAGAAATGATGATACTTCATCACTTGGTGATTGGTATGTCAATGAAGAGAAGCTGCCTGGTGGATTAAAATATTTGGCTCAAGAGATTAATAAATTAGGAATGGATTTCGGTCTCTGGCTTGAGCCAGAAATGGTATCTCCAGACAGTGACTTATATCGCGAGCATCCAGAATGGGCAATCCAGGTTGAAAATCGTGAATCTTCGCTTTCCAGACAGCAGTTAATCTTAGATTTAAGCCGCAGAGATGTTCAGGATTATATTATCGAAAAAGTATCCAACATTTTAAATAAGGCGAATATCTCGTATGTTAAATGGGATATGAATAGACCAATGACTGAATATGGTTCTTTAAAACTAAATTCTGAAAGACAGAGGGAGTTAAATCACCGCTATATTTTGGGTCTTTATAGAGTTTTAGAAGAAATAACTTCTAGTTTTCCTGAAATATTATTTGAAAGCTGTGCTGGTGGTGGAGGTCGCTTTGATCCAGGAATGCTCTATTATATGCCTCAGACCTGGACCAGTGATAATACTGATGCAGTAGAAAGACTAAAAATTCAGTATGGAACTTCAATGGTATATCCACCATCTTCAATGGGAGCCCATGTTTCTGCAGTTCCAAATCACCAGGTAAAACGCAGTCCATCTCTTAAAATGAGATATGATACTGCCAGTTTTGGTAATTTAGGTTATGAGCTTGATCTAACTAAATTAGATGATGAAGCAATTAAGACGGTTAAAGATCAAGTAAATAATTATAAACAAATAAGAAAACTGGTGCAGTTTGGTGATTTTTATAGACTCAGAAGTCCATTTGCAGGTAATTTTACTGCCTGGTCTTATACTGATCAAGATAAAGAAGAAATACTGGTAGGTTTTTATCAGATTTTAGCTTCTCCCAATCCACGAGAAGAGAAGCTTAAATTAAAAAACTTGGATGCTAAAGCTGATTATAAAGATATTAATAGTAAAGAAATTTATGGTGGGGATGAATTGATGAATTATGGGCTTAAAGTGCCTCATTTAAAAGGAGATTTTTCTTCAAAAATCTGGAGATTCAAAAAGATTTAAACAAATCTGGCAATTTAAAAAAAATTAAACAAAAAAATGGTGCTGGAAGCTTTTATACTTCTGGCACCATTTTTATATTCAATCTGCTATAATTTTTATAAGAAACTCTATCAAGTTCTAATTTACTTAGATCTTGCAGCTTCGATGTTAACTTTAGTTCCTTTGATATAGTTATCCTTCATGATCTGTAATACTTCATGCCCTTTTTCTCTAGGAACTTCAACAAAGGTAAAGTTATCATAAATATCAATTGCTCCAATTAAGCCACCGGGCATTCCTGTTTCACCAGCAATAGCTCCTACAATATGGCGAGGAGAGACTCTATCTTTTTTACCGATATTGATAAATAATCTAACCATTCCTGGTTCAGCACCAGTATCACCAAAGCTCTGTCCTGCATTTTCAGGCTGATTATCATCACTATCTTCTCTTTCGATTGATTTTTTCATTAAAGCAGCTGCAATTTCTAGTGCAGAATACTGCTCATCAATTAAGTCTTCAATTAATTCAATATATTTTCCTAAATCAGCAGAATCCATATATTGACTCAGCTCATCATTAAATTGATCAAATTTAGCTGCTTCAATATCATTTTGAGAAGGAATTTCTGATCTTTTAATTTTTGATTTGGTATATTTTTGAATATCTCTCAGTTTATAAATATCTTTACCCACTACAAAACTGTGAGCTTCACCACTTTTTCCGGCTCTACCTGTACGTCCAATTCTGTGTACATAATAGTCGGTATCTTGAGGCAGGTCATAGTTAAATACTGCTTCAACATCTTCTACATCAATACCACGGGCTGCTACATCAGTAGCTACCAGTATTTCGATAATTCCGTTTCTAAATTTACCCATTACTCGGTCACGCTGATTTTGATTTAAACCACCATGAATAGCATCAGACAAATAACCGCGAGCCTGAAGTTTAATATTCAGTTCATCAACCATTTTTCTGGTATTACAGAAAACAATGGCCAACTCCGGATTGCTTAAATCAAGAATTCTTGTTAAAGCTTTAAGTTTATCGTGTCTTCTAATTTCATAATAATACTGTTCAATAGAAGGAACGGTTAATTTTTCGTGAGCAACTCTTAAAAACTCTGAGTTTTTCTGATACTTTTTGCTCAATCTTTTAATTGACTGAGGGATAGTTGCAGAAAAGAAAAGAGTCTGTCTGTCTTCTGGAATATCTCTTAATACAGTCTCAATATCATCAATAAAACCCATATCTAACATAACATCGGCTTCATCAAGTACAAAATAATCTATATTATCAAGTTTCAAAGTTCCACGTCTTATATGGTCCATTACTCTACCAGGAGTACCAATTACAATTTGAACTCCTTTATTTAAGGCTTTAATCTGTCTTCCGATTGACTGTCCACCATAAACAGGAAGAGTATAAATTCTCTTTTTATATTTTGCCAGTCGTTTTAATTCCTCTGATACCTGAATAGCAAGTTCTCTTGTAGGACAGAGTATGATTGCCTGAGGATCTTTATTATTAGCATCCATTTCCTCTAAAAGAGGGATACCGAAGGCAGCTGTTTTACCAGTACCTGTCTGTGCCTGTCCAACAATGTCTTTACCATTAAGTACTGCCGGAATAGCATTTGTCTGAATTGGAGTTGTTTCTTCAAAACCCATTTCTTCAACTGCTTTTAAAATTTCATCTGATACATTTAATTCATTAAATTTAATCTTTTGCAAATTAACTTCCACTTCCTTTTTTTATTATATTCTTATACTAAATCTACCAACCACACAATTTTCTTAACAAATAATACTGCAGCCGGTTGATAAATTTATACTTATACGTAAAAAGCCCCGACTACATTCATATAGTCAGGGCTTAGTTGCTATATTATCTATTAAGTTATTAAACATTAATTTTTTTAGTCAGCCCTCTTAGTATATCTTAGGCTCAGTTTAAAGTCAAATAAATATGCTAGTCCTGGGACCAATTTAAATATAGTACATCTATAATAAAGAGATAGCATTACATATAGAAGAATATAGTTGAATTAAAGAGCATATAAGAGATAATATCCTTTTAAAGCTTGACATAAGTTGCAGGATTACCTATACTGTTAATTGTGATTAATTAATAAAGCCAAAGGAGGAAAAAGATTAATGCTAAATCAAGAAATTATTGAATGGATGCAGCAAAAAGTTGAAGCGAGAAATGCAGAAGGAGCAGTTGTTGGTTTGAGTGGTGGAGTTGATTCCGCAGCAGTAGCTGGACTTATCAAAGAAGCTTTTGGAGATAACACTCTGGGATTATTACTCCCCTGTGAAGGAAATATTAGTGAAGATGAAAAATATGCTAAACAAACTGCTGAAACCTTTGATTTGCAGACAATGGAGCTTAATCTCGAAGAGGTTTATAATAGCTATGAAAAATTATTTTCTAAAGTAAATGAAGAAAATTTAGGAATTAAAGAATATGATAGAAAAGAATGGCCGCAGACTGGAGTAGAAGCTAAAAATGTTGATAATCATGCTTTACACAACATGAAACCCAGGTTAAGAATGATTGCTTTACATTTTGTAGCTGAAAAATTTAATTACATAGTAATGGGTACTTCAAATAAAAGTGAAATATTAACAGGATATTATACTAAATTCGGCGATAGCGCTACTGATTTACGACCACTGGGAGATTTATTCAAATCAGAGGTCTGGCAGTTAGCTGAAAATATTGGAGTTCCCGAAGAAATAATTGAACGCCCCCCAAGTGGTGGCTTAAGAGGCGGAGAAACTGATGAACAGGATATAGGATTAGCCTATAATGAATTAGAAAAAATATATAAAGCTTTAACAAATAATAAAAATCTTGATAATTTTGAAGAGGAAAAAATTGATTTAGTAAAATATTTAATTAATAATGCTGAGTCTAAATTAGAAATTCCCATATTTAATCATAATTAAAAGTGTGATAGAGTGAAAGTCTGCTCGCAAACCTCGTGGGCTTGTCCCGAGGAGGGTAAAAATAAATCATTTAAATTTAAATGTTAAAATCATTAAAATATAAATAGGAGGACTTATTTATATGAAAAAAACTATAATTTCATTATTACTTCTTGTTCTGGTATTAAGTTCAGCAGGTATTGCTGGAGCTCAATCTGAGAAACCAATTGTTTTAGGAGAAGGAGACTGGCCTGGTATAAGAGCTAAAAATGCAGTAGTCTCTGTTATTTTAAAATCAATGGGCCATGAAGTTGAAAGCATGTTAGCTCAAGATCCATTACTCCATCAGGGTTTAACTCAAGGAGATGTTGATGCATTTTTAGGCTCCTGGATGCCACAGATTACTGATATGCGTAAAAAATATAAAGGCCAATATGAATATGTTACTCAAAATATGACAGATGGTATATACACTATGGCTGTACCCAGTTATGTCTGGGAGGCTGGAGTAAAGAGTTATGCTGACTTAGAAAAATTTGCTGATAAATTTGATAAAAAATTATATGTAGGACCTGCCGGCTGGGCTTCAGAAAAAACAATGAAAAAAGCCATTGAAAATGATATTTATAATTTAGATGACTGGGAAACTGTTAACAGCAGTCAAAGTGCGATGATGGCTCAGGTGGAAAAATCTATTAATAATGAAGAATTTATAATATTTGTAGGTTGGAGACCTCACTGGATGAACACTAAATTTGATATAAAATATTTAAATGATCCAGAAAGATTATGGGAGAGTCCATATTCCTGGGTAGATACTTTAGTAAGAAAAGGATTTGAAGAGGATTACCCTCAAGCTTATAGATTTTTACAGCAGTTTAGAGTTGATGTGGAAGCTAATGATAAATGGATATATGAAATAGGATATAATGAAAGTGATCCTAATAAAGTTGCAAAAGAATGGATAAAAAGTAATATAACAGAAGTTAGAAGATGGTTAAGTCTGGTAAAAACAGTAGATGGTAAAAATGCTTATCAAAAACTAATTGATGATCTAAACATTTCAGGATAGATGATTAAGACCCCCATTAATTTATGTGTGGGGGTCATTTTAGTCTTTAAATTTGTGATAGAGTGAAAGTCTGCTCGCAAACCTCGTGTGCTTGCCCCGAGGAGGGTCAAATTATTGATAATATTATATAATTAAGCAGGATATTTTTAACTTAGAGATAATTAGTTATATATGAGTTAATATAAAATAATTAATAAAAAGAGGGAGCTAAAAATGGCATTTATACAGTGTGATTTTTTTTCAGATGTTTTAAAAATGTCCTCATCAATGAATGTAATAATACCAGAAAATAAAAAAAATAGAATAGGAATTAAAACAAAAGCTGAACAGGGGAAATATCCTGTTTTATATCTACTGCATGGTCTTTCTGATGATCATACTGCCTGGATGCGAAGAACTTCAATTGAGCGCTATGCAGATAAATACGGACTGGCAGTAATAATGCCCAATGTGCACCGCAGTTTTTACACTGACATGGAGTCTGGCAATGATTATTTTACATTTGTCAGTCAGGAGCTACCAGAGATTGCAGAAAAATTATTTCCACTTCGAACTGGACGGAATAACACTTTTGTGGCTGGACTATCGATGGGAGGATATGGTGCTTTTAAGCTTGCATTAAATAATCCTGAGAGTTTTGAAGCTGCCGCCAGTCTCTCAGGTGCCTTAAACCTTGCTGAAAATGCGGCGATGGCTGATCAAAAAGAAGATCTTTATCAGGAGTTAAAATGGATCTTTGGAGATTTGAATAAAGTTGAAAAGACAAAGAATGATTTATTTTATCTGCTAAAAAAATTAAAGAAAAATAAAACGAATATTCCAGCTCTTTATCAATGTTGTGGAAAAGATGACTTTTTATATCAAGATAATCTTAAATTTAAACATTTTTGCCGAAGAAATAAAATAAAATTAAAATATGAAGAAGAAGCTGCTGCTCATCAATGGGATTATTGGGATCAGAAGATTCTAGATGTGATTAGATGGCTGCCTTTTTAATAAAGTTATAATATAAAGACAATTTTTAATTCTATAGATCGTTTGACAGAGTGGACTTAGTTTGTTATTCTGTTTGTGGAGTTAAGCTAGTGGGATGAATTTATCCCGCATTATTATCAGAATTGAAACTTTGCTGATAATAGGGTGATTGTTTTGAAGCCTAATTTTAAATATATGGTTTAGGATTTGTTCTAATTGAACATTTTCTAAACCTTTTTTTGTGCCAGTAAAATTTTAAAAAATAAAATAAAGAGGTGACAATATTGAAAATAAAAGCAGATAATCTCTATAAGGTTTTCGATGGCAAAGGCCAGAAAGAAATCGAAATGCTAAAAAATGGAATGAGTAAAGATGATATTTTGGAAGAAACAGGGGCCACAGTTGGAATTAACAATGCCAGCTTTGAAGTAGAAGAAGGAGAAATTTTTGTAATCATGGGACTCTCTGGTAGTGGTAAATCCACACTACTCCGCTGTATAAATCGACTGGTTGAGCCAACTGCTGGATCAGTAAAAGTAGATGGAACAGATGTTATGGAGTTAAATAAAGAAAAATTAAGAGAATTTAGGAAAGAGAAATTCGGCATGGTTTTTCAGAATTTTGCTCTTTTCCCTTATCGAACTGTTTTAGAAAATGCTGAATTTGGTTTGGAAATTGAAGGTGTAGATCAAGAAGAAAGACGAAAAAAAGCTATGAAAGCTTTAAAACAGGTTGGTTTAGAGGGTTATGAAGATCAAAAACCTGATCAGCTTAGTGGTGGTATGCAGCAGCGAGTTGGTTTAGCAAGAGCACTTGCTGTAGATACAGACATATTATTAATGGATGAGCCCTTCAGTGCCTTAGATCCACTAATCAAAAAAGACATGCAGGATAAACTACTTGACCTGTATGAACATATAGATAAAACAATAGTTTTTATTACTCATGACCTCGATGAGGCACTAAAACTAGGTGATAGAATTGCTATTATGAAAGATGGAGAAATTGTTCAGGTAGGAAATCACGAAGAAATATTAACAAACGCTGAAAACGATTACGTAGCAGAATTTGTTCAGGATGTTAATCGTTCTCGTGTTTTAACTGCAAAAGATATTATGGATAAACCAAAAGCAGTATTATATAAACAGGATGGTTTACGCACTGCTCTCCATAAAATGCGCCATAATGAAATTGGGAGTATTTTTGTGCTTGGAGAAAAAATAAGTATAGAGGTATAGTAACTATCGAAGATGTTGTGGAAGCTATTAATAAAGATAAAAATGATTTAGATGACATCATTAAAGAGGTTCCAATTGCTGAACCTGAAGAATCAGTAAATGACTTATTTTCAAAAATTGCAGATATTAATACACCTCTGCCAGTATTAGATGATAAGCAGAAATTAAAAGGTGTTATTGTTAAAACAAATGTAGTTGCAAATTTAGCGGCAGAAAAAGTTTAAATATAACTATGGTAAAGTTTAAATATAATTATGCTTAGGTTAAAAAGATTATAGTTAATCAAAAAAGTACAACTAAACTATACTAATAATATCTCTGGAGGGATATAAATGAATAACAAAAAATTAGTTTCAACGTTATTAATTGTTCTTTTAGGATTCGGACTTTTTGCAGCAGTACCCCAGGTTGCAGCTCAAGATGACAGAATTGATTTTGGGTATGTTCAATGGCCTGGAGTTACAATAAAAACACATGTAGCTGCTAAAATTGCAGATTACCTAGGTTATGAGACCAAAATGACATCTGGTTCTCAGGCAATAGTTTTTAAGGGAATGGATACAGGTGATTTAGATGTATTTCTAGGTAACTGGCTTCCGACAATGAAAATGCACTTTGATAAGTATGAAGAAAAGGGATCAGTTCATAATGTTAGAGTAAATCTGTTTGATGTAGTTTATAGAACTGCTGTACCTGAATATGTTTATGAAGCTGGAGTTAAATCATTAGCTGATTTAAATGAATATGCTGATAAGTTTAACAGTAAAATTTATGGTATTGAACCTGGAAATGAAGGAAATATTATTATTCAAAATGCTATTAAAAATAACAATTATAATTTAGGAGATTGGACTTTACAGTCAAGCTCTACAGCTGGAATGCTTACCTCAGTTAAAAGGGCAGTAAATAATGAAGAATGGATTGCATTTAATGGTTGGAAGCCTCACTATATGAATGTAATGTTTGATCTTAGATATCTTGAAGATCCAGAAGGAATCTGGGGAGAAGGCGAAAGAGTATATACTGTAGCCAGAAATGGATATCAGGATGAAAATCCTAATTTTTATAAATTCTTAGAACAGTTTAAAGTTACAGCACCTATCCAGAATCAGTGGATAGATAGTTATAAAAGACAGGAAAAAGATCCAGAAGTAGTTGCAGAAGAATGGATAGCTAATAATTTAGATGTTGTAAATCAGTGGGTTTATGGAGTAGAAACTGCTGATGGAGAGATGGCTCGTAAAGCTATCAAAGAGATAGTAAATAACTAAACACTTAACATCATTATAACTAAAGTAGATTATAACTAAAAAATAAAGATTCAGAACTGGCGGTATCCAAAATGATGCCGCCAGTAAAAATTAAATAAGGATGGTGATTATTATTAACAATATAATTGAACTATTGACAACCAAAATTCCTCTGGGGAACTGGGTAGAAAATTTAGTAAATTTTTTAATAAATAATTTTAGTGGACCTTTAAATGGATTTTCTTCATTTATTGAGTCAATTGTAGGTGGAGTAGAGTCAGTTCTTGCTTTTTCCCACCCGCTGGTTTTTATTGCAATTTTTGCACTGATTGCCTGGAAACTTAAAGGTAAAAAAATGGCGGTATTTGTAGCCCTTGGTCTGGGTCTTGTTTTAAATTTAGAGATGTGGGATCCTCTGATCACAACTTTAGCATCGATAATTACTTCTGTTTTAGTTGCATTGGTCATTGGAATTCCAGTCGGTATTATTAAGGCACATAACAAATGGGTAGATTTAATTACTCGCCCAATACTGGACTTTATGCAGACAATACCACCTTTTGTTTATTTAATTCCGGCTCTAATGTTCTTTGGGCTTGGAAATGTATCAGGAGTTATTGCAACTGTTGTTTTTGCAATTGCACCTCCAATTAGATTAACCTACCTCGGAATACAGCAGGTAGATGAAGAATTAGAAGAGGCCGGACATGCATTTGGTGCTAACTGGTGGCAGATCTTATTTAAAATAGAACTGCCAGGAGCAATGCCATCAATTATGATGGGAATTAACCAGTGTATTATGCTTTCGCTATCCATGGTAGTTATTGCAGCTATGATTGGTGCAGGTGGACTTGGTAAACCAGTCTTAAGATCTTTAAATGTTGTGGACATTGGACTCGGTTTTGAAGCTGGTCTTGGTGTAGTAATTATTGCTATGGTTCTTGATAGAATGTTTGGAAGAGATTCTTAATTAGATTTAAAGCAAAACCCCGCTCAGGCTTTTTTAGCTTGAGCGGGGTTTAATAATTTGGCTTTATTATTTTATATTAATTTTAAAAATCAATTTCCTTCCCCTGATATATAGACTCGAATAATTTACTCATTTCCTGCTCATTAACTGGACGCGGATTAGTTGCTGTACAACCATCTACCAGAGCTCGAGCAATCATTAAATCTAATTCTTTCTGGAATCTTTTTTCAGAAATATTTAATTCTTTAATACTTGTTGGAATCTGTAATTCTTGATTTAAATTTTTAATTGCTGAGGCTAAATCCAGGACCTCCAATCTTTTAGCTAATAATTCATATTTCTTTTTTGCTTTATCTGATTTGTTATTATACTGAACTATGTAGGGCAGGATTAAGGCATTAGCCAGTCCGTGCGAAATTTTAAATATTCCTCCCAGCTGATGAGCCATACTGTGAACTATTCCTAAACCTACATTAGAAAAGGCCATTCCTGCTATATTTTGAAAGTTAAGTACTTTTTCTCGATATTTTAAGTTATCAGGTTTTTTATAAGCTAAGGGCAAAAATTCGAAAATACCTTCTAATGCTCCTTTAACTAATACATCACTAAAATCATTTGCTTTAGTTGAAACATAAGCTTCTAAAGCATGGGTAAAGGCATCCATTCCTGTAGCTGCAGTCAACCCGGGCGGCATTGTTGCTGTAAACTCAGGTTCTAAAATTGCCAGATCTGGAATCGCATATTCAGATCGAATACCTTTTTTCAATTTTTTCTTTTTATCTTTAATAACCATTGCTTTTGTAACTTCACTTGCAGTACCACTTGTTGTTGGCACAGCCACAAATTTAGCTTTGTTTCTGAGTGGAGGAATATCTACTAAGTCTAATGTATTAGCAAAATCCAACTCAGGACACTCATAGAAAATCCACATTGCTTTTGCAGCATCAATTGGTGAACCTCCGCCAATAGCTATGATATAGTCAGGTGCAAAATCTAGCATTGCTTCTGCACCTAACTTTACAGTTTCTATACTTGGATCGGGTTCTACTTTATCAAAGCATTTGATAGAAAAACCGGCTGCCTTTAGTTCAGCAAAGACGCGATCAAGATAACCCATTTTTTTAATGGTATTTCCACCGCTAACAACAAATGCTTTTTTACCTTTTAGTGTTCTTAATACTCTAATACTTCCTTCTCCAAAAAACACTTTATCTCCATGAAGTTTTATACTGTTCATATATACTTCTCCTTTAAACAAATTATTAAATTTTTTATATTGTTTCACTGCCTTCTAATACTGATTGATCAACAGTAGTTTCAACTGAATATAATTTATTAGATACAAAGAAAATAGCTCCAAGAACACTCCAGCCAATAATTATCATCCACTCATAGGGCCAGACTAAAGCTGCAGGTGCTGCTGGAAGATACAATAGGATCATACCTAAACTTAATGCTGAAGCTATATATCCAACAATTTTTCCATTTTTTATCTTATATGGTCTCGGCATCTCTGGTTCTCTATAACGCAGAACTAAAAATGAAAGAGCCACCATAAAGTAAGCTAAGACAATTGTTAAACCACCAGCATTAACCAGCCAGACTAACATTGGTCTTCCAAATAATGGGGCGAGCGAAGAGAGGATTCCAATTAATAAAACAGCGTTTGTAGGTGTTTTATATTTTGGATGTAGCTTAGCCAAAAAAGGAGGTAATTGACCTGATTCAGCTAGAGCATAAATTGCTCTACTGCCACCTACGAAAAATGAATTCCAGCTGGTTATGATTCCTCCAATTCCTGCAATTATCATCGCTTTTGAGGCCCAGGAACTATTAAAGAAAACTGCCCGCATTCCATCAGCTGCAGCAATAGAAGAAGTCTCTAAAGCTGATTTTGGTAGAGCAAGTCCAACTCCTACAATAATCATAATATACCAGACTATCGCCATTAAAACTGAAGTAATTAAGAGTTTTCCCAGCTGATCAAAAGGCATATCAATTTCTTCTGCTGCCTGTGGTATTACATCAAAACCGACAAACATAAACGGCGTCATAATAGCAACTGTTAAAATCCCTTTCATGCCATCAATGAAAAACGGTTCTATATGCTGCACACTTCCATTAGCAACTGCGCCACCAAAGAAAGATAATCCGATTAATCCGACCATGATCGTAACTGCTCCCTGCATCACTGCCAGTGGTTTGACACCATAATAATTAAAGACTGTAACAATAATAGAGGCAACTATTCCTACTAAAGCCCAGGTTAAATAAACATCATAACCGACTATTGTGTACATTTTAAACTTGAGATAGCTGGGAAAGAGGTATTCAACTACCGTCGGCAGAGCAACTGCTTCGAAGGCAACTACTGAAACATAACCTAAAATAATCGCCCAGGTACAGACAAAAGAGGCATTTTTCCCTAGCGCTCGCTTGCTAAAGACATGTTCACCTCCACACTTGGGCATTGCCGATGTTAATTCAGCATAAGTAAGACCAACAAATACAACCATAATCCCACCCAGTAAAAAGGCAATTATAGAACCTAAAGTTCCAGCACTCTTAATCCAATTTCCTGCTAAGACAACCCAACCCCATCCAATCATAGCCCCAAACGATAATGCCAGTGTATCTTTTTTAGATAAAACCCTATTAAAATTTTCTTTTTTCATTTTTAACTTCCCTCCTTAAATATGATTAAGCAAATTTAGCAAATGCTGCTTCTAAAATATCAAGACCTTCTTCCAGCTGTGCTTCAGTTATTGAGATTGGAGCTAAAAAGCGAATTACATTACTATGCAAACCTGCACCAACCAGGATCAGTCCGTTTTTAAAGCATTCATCTATAATTTCAGATTTGACTTCAACTGCAGGTTCTTTAGTTTCTGTATCTTTAACTAATTCTACAGCCAGCATAAATCCTTTACCTCTTAGATCTCCAATAATCGAATATTTTTCTTTCATTTCATCTAATCTAACTTTCATTTTCTTTCCTAATTTATTGGATCTTTCTACTAATTTGTCTTTTTCAATTATATCTAAAACAGCTAGAGCAGCTGCACAGCTGACTGGATTACCGCCATAAGTACCTCCAATTTCTCCAGGTTGAGGTGCATCCATAATTTCTTTTTTACCAATAACAGCACTTAAAGGCATTCCGCCTGCTATAGATTTAGCTGTAGTAATTATGTCTGGTTCTATCTCATAATCTTCTACCGCAAAGAAAGTTCCAGTTCTGGCAAAACCAGTCTGAACTTCATCTGCAATCAGTAAAATATCATTTTCTTCGCATACTTTTTTAACTCCCTGTATAAATTCTTTAGGAGGAGAGATAAAGCCACCTTCACCCTGAACAGGTTCTAAAATTACAGCAGCTACTTCTTCAGCTGGAATATCTCTTTTAAAGATTTCAGCAAAATTTTGCACACACTTTAGATTGCAGTCTGAATACTCAAGACCAAAAGGACAACGGTAGCAGTAAGCATAAGGAGCTTTATAAACTTCAGGTGCAAAAGGCCCAAAACCAAATTTATAAGGTTTTACCTTACTTGTTAAGGACATAGTCATTAGAGTCCGCCCGTGAAAAGCATAATCAAAAGCAATTATAGCTGATTTGCCAGTATATTTTTTAGCTATCTTAATTGCATTTTCAACTGCTTCTGCACCACTATTTGCAAACATTGTCTTTTTGGGAGTAGGACCGGGACTTAATTTAGATAATCTTTCTGCTAACTCAATATATGGTTTGTAAGCTGCCACATGAAAACAGCTATGGATTAATTCTTCTGCCTGCTTTTTAATTGCTTCCACTACTTTGGGTGCATTGTGGCCAACATTAAGAACTCCAATTCCACCCACAAAATCTAGATATTTGTTTCCATCAAGATCTTCTAATATTGCTCCCTCAGCTTTGCTGGCAACTAGTGGGGCTAAATTATATACTCCCTGTGGAATATATTCTTTTCTTTTTTGCATTGATTTTTGACCAATTGGGCCAGGAATTTCTGTTTTTAACTCAATTGATTTTTCTTTCATAATTATTTTCCTCCTTTTTGAAATTACCATCTGATGTTAGCTTTATGTTATCTATTTTTAATATACTCGTCATTATAGGTTAATTTATTCACTAGGTCAATATGTATCCAAGTATTTTAGATTATTAGCGAATTATTTAATAAAGCTGACATGAGAATTGTTTTTAGCCAGGGGAAAGCTTTAGGTGAGGAATTTTTTAAGAAGTGAGTATCTAAAAATATAGAGTTAAAAATAATTATAGTAAAATTTTACATAAAAAAACCCTTCTGATAAAACAGATTTTGGGTAATCTGTCTACCAGAAGGGGATGATTTAAGTATAGGATTTTATTTACTTTTAGAATTTAAAGTGTTTAGACTACACCCTGATCTAACATGGCATTGGCAACTTTTAGGAAACCGGCAATATTGGCACCTGCAACCAGGTCACCTTCCATACCGTATTCAGCTGCTACTGCACTTGCATCCTTATAGATATTAACCATAATTTTCTGCAGTTCCTGATCAACCTTATCAAAAGTCCACTCATCAAACATAGCATTTTGAGTCATTTCGATAGCAGAAGTTGCAACTCCACCAGCATTTGCAGCTTTACCAGGAATATAGAAGAGATCATTTTCTTTAACAAGTTTAACAGCTTCTGGAGTTAAAGGCATATTTGCACCTTCACCAATTGCAATAACCCCATTATCGATTAAAGTCTGCACGCCAGCTGCATCCATTTCGTTTTGAGTTGCACAGGGAAGAGCAATATCACATTCTATTGACCAGATATCAGTACAGTTATCACAGTATTCTGCATCTGGATATTCTGCTAAGTATTCTTTGATCCGACCGCGATTAACTTCCTTAATCTCTTTAATTAACTCAAGGTCAATACCATTTTCATCATATAAATAACCGGAAGAGTCACTCATTGCTATAACTTTAGCACCCAGCTGAGTTACTTTTTCGTTAGCATAAATTGCAACATTACCGGAACCAGAGATAATAACTTTTTTATCATTTAAAGAAATTTTGTGATCTTTAAGCATTTCTTCTAATATGTAAACCAGACCATAACCTGTAGCTTCAGTACGTACCAGACTTCCACCCCAGTCAAGACCTTTACCAGTTAAAACCCCAGCTTCATATCTATTTTTAATTCTTTTATACTGACCAAAAAGATAACCGATTTCTCTACCACCAACACCAATATCACCAGCAGGAACATCAGTTTTATCTCCAATATGACGGGCCAGCTCTGTCATAAAGCTCTGACAAAAACGCATAACTTCCTGATCAGATTTACCCTTAGGGTCAAAATCACTTCCACCTTTACCGCCACCAATTGGACGTCCGGTTAAAGCATTTTTAAAGACCTGTTCAAAACCTAAAAACTTAACTATACCTGTATACACTGAAGGGTGAAATCTGAGGCCACCTTTATAGGGACCAAGAGCAGAGTTGAATTCGATTCTAAAGCCGCGATTAACATGTGTTTGACCCTGATCATCAACCCAGGGAACACGGAAAATAATCTGTCTTTCCGGCTCAACAATTCTTTCTAAAATACCATTTGCCTCGTATTCAGGATGTTTATCAAAAACTGGAGCCAGTGATTCTAAAACTTCTTCCACCGCCTGATGAAATTCTGCCTCACCTGGATTTCTTGCCACTACTTTTTCCATAACATCATTAATATACTTGTTCAAACTTCTCACTCCTCAAAAAAATTTTATATCATTAAACTATCACAAATTAATCTTAATATATATTTCACTTAAAATCAATTAAAAATACCGATTATCGAATGTATACAAGGATACTTCGCAGAATATTTCTAAAAAAAGTGACGTCTTTATAGTGATTTTTAAGCTAAAATAATTTTTATAATTCAGACAAAATAAACACAAAAATTGCCATAATTCTTGACAAGTTTCCTTCTATTATATATACTTAAACAAAGTAAATTATAATAAATTTAATAGGAAAATGCCTCATCAATTAGATGGGGTAGAGGCGCGAATTTAGATTAGTATTTTTCAACTTTAGCTTAAACCGCTGTTGTTTAAAAAAAGCTGATTCGCCGAAGTTTTCAGTCAGGGTTTAATGGCTGTCTGCTGGGTCTGTATAAAAAATATGCAGAACTGTCATTAGTAGTTTTATCCAGGCTGCTGATGTTGAGCTATCTCAAAAGATGGAAGAGGTGATTTCTCTGATTAAGTATTTAACTCAGCGATTTCGCTGAGTTTTTGTTATATAAGTATATATTTTTCTTTTAGAGTCTAGTTATGATAAAATAATTTTAAGGAATAAAAAAATTAAAAATTGGAGTAGATTTATGAAAAAAATAACTATAGCAGAGAACAAAATAAGGGAAACAGTAAAAAAATATGGAACACCCTTCCATATTTATGATGAAAGAATAATTGTGGATCGTTTAAACAATTTAATTTCTTCTTTTAACTGGGTGGATTTTAAAGAATACTTTGCAATTAAGGCTAATCCTAATCCACATATTCTAAAAATAATGAAAGAAAATAGTTGTGGAGTTGATGCAGCAACTGTTACAGAAATACAGCTGGCAGAAGAAGTTGGTTTTAGTGGTGAAGATATAATGTTTACTTCTAATCTGACAACAGTTGATGCCTATCAATACGCTGTAGACAGAGGTTGTATCATCAATATTGATTGGGCCGCAGATATTTATGAGCTTTTTGAAAATGATATTATTCCTGAAAATATCTGTTTTAGATTAAATCCTGGCTCAATTGAAAATGAAATAATGGGTGATTCCAAAGAGTCAAAATTTGGCTCAACTGCTGAACAGATTAAAGATGCGGTAGCCTTTTTAAAAGAGCAGGGTATAAATTCAATTGGACTGCATACGATGGTTGTTTCCAATGAAAATAGCTCAGATATTTTTGGAGAATATACCGAGATGATCTTTGAATTTGCCAGAGAAATAATTTCAGAATTTAAAGTAGAAATTGATTTCATTAATATTGGTGGTGGAATTGGTATTCCCTATCAAGAGGACCAAGTTGTTGATGTGAAAGCAATAGCTGCAGAAGTAAAAGGTTCATATGATAAGGTTCTAAAAGCGAATGGGCTTCAACCAAAGATTTTTATGGAGTCAGGTCGTTATATAACAGGAGAATCAGGCTATTTAGTAACCGAGGTAATTAAAGAAAAAGAAACATATAAAAAATACCTTGGGGTAGATGCTTCAATGTCAGATTTAATGAGACCTGCAATGTATAGAAGTTATCACCACTTAACAAATATTGATGCAGAAGCTCGGGCAGAAAAAGAATTTGAAAATTATGATGTAGTTGGTTCACTCTGTGAAAATAATGATAAATTTGCGATTGACCGCAGACTACCTAAGAGTAAATTGGGTGATTTAATTGTGATTCACGATACAGGAGCTCACGGACATGCAATGGGCTTTAATTACAATGGAATGCTTAAAAATGGAGAATTTTTATATACAATTGATGGAGAAGTCAAACAGATTAGAAGAGATGAGAATTTTAAAGATTATACGAATACTATTATAGGGGGCTATTAATATGTTTAAGGGTGTAGGTACTGCTTTGATCACTCCTTTTAAGGAAAATGGAGAGGTTGATTATGAATTATTTGAAAAACTTTTAGATTATCAATTAGAAAATGACATTGATGCATTAGTTGTGCTGGGTACTACTGGAGAATCTCCAACTGTTCATTTAGAAGAAAGAGAAGAACTGACAAAAATGGCTGTTGCAAAGGCTGATGGAGATGTACCGGTAATTGTAGGTACTGGAACTAATGATACTATTAAAGTTATTGAAATGAATAAACTGGCTGAAAAAAATGGAGCGGATGGACTTCTAATTGTAACTCCATATTATAATAAAACTAGTCAGGCAGGTTTAATCGATCACTATACACATATTGCTAAAGAAACAGAACTGCCAATAATTGCTTATAATGTTCCTTCCAGAACCGGAGTTAATATTGAGCCAGAAACTTTCAAAAAAATGTCAGAGATGGAAGATAATATTGTTGCTATCAAAGAAGCAAGTGGAGATATGAGCCAGATTCTAAATGTAATTGAAATTGCAGGCAGTGATAAAACTGTTTTATCAGGTAATGATGACCAGGCTTTACCATTAATGATGTCTGGAGGTCAGGGAGTTATTTCTGTATTCTCTAATTTAATGCCGGGCGTAATGAAAAAAATTACTTCTGATATTCTAGCTGAAGATTATCAGGCTGCTAGAGACTTACATTATAAGTATCTTAATCTAATGCGCTTAATCTTTATTGATGTTAATCCGATTCCAATTAAATTTGCTATGCAGCAGATTGGATTTGCTAATAATAATTTACGTCGTCCTTTAGTTAACTTAAGTCAAGCAGATCAAGAATTACTTTTAAGTGAAATGAAGGAGCTTGATATTGTATGAAATATGGAATTATAGGTTATTCCGGCCGCATGGGCCAGGCAATAGAAGAATTATTTTCTGAAGCCGGCCATCAATTGGTCTATCAAAAAGATGAGGCTGGTGAAAAAGAATTAGAAAAACCAGAAGTAATAATTGATTTTTCTTTAAAAGAAGCCTTTGCAGAGACTGTAAAAGTAATTGAGCAAAAGCAGGTAGCTTTAGTAATTGGAACTACAGGCTTAGATCAAGACGATTTCGCTGAATTAAAAAGACTGGCAGAAGAGGTACCGGTTATTCAGAGTTTTAATTTCTCGATTGGAATTAATATTTTATCTGAACTAATAAATAAGGTTAATCAGTATGTAGATCAGGACTGGGATATTGAAATTTCTGAAACTCACCACCGCTTTAAAAAAGATAAACCTTCCGGAACTGCGATAATGCTCGGAGATTTAATTGATCGAGATGAGTTAGAAATGCATTCTAAAAGACTGGGTTCCGAATTTGGTGAACACGAAGTTGATTTTGCCAGCACTGGAGAAGTACTCACCTTAAAGCACAGAGCTTATTCTAGGGAAGCTTTTACCCGCGGTGTTTTAATAAGTGCTGAGGCAGCTTTAGATTTAGATGCAGGTTTTTATACTTTTAAAGATATATTAAACTAAGAATTAAAATTAAACTCCCAATCTCATTTTATTTTAATTCTTATTTTTGACGAATACTTTTATTGTAAATTTAAATCTTTATTCTAAGTGATAAAACTTAAATTAACATGAAAATGTTTATAAAATATATAATTGGAGGCAAAAATATGGATTCTTACGATTTAATAGACTATATTTCGAATTCAACCAAAAAGTCACCTGTTAAGTTTTATATAAAAGGTGAGGGATTAAAAGAGGCAGTAAGTACTTACGAATATTATGGAGATGATAGTTCTGGTGTTGTTTTCTGTGAGCTGAAAGATGCAGAAGCACTTAAAAAAGAGCTGGGAGATAAATTGACTCAGTCCAGAATTGAAATGGATAGATTAAATTCCGCAATACCTTTAGCTGACTACAGCCAGTACAATTGCCGCATTGAGCCTGGAGTACATATTAGAGATCAGGTTGAAATTGGAGATGGCTGTGTACTAATGATGGGTGCCGTTATTAATATTGGCGCTAAAATTGGTAAAAATACAATGATTGATATGAATACAGTACTCGGAGGTAGAGCTACAGTTGGTGATAACTGTCATATTGGTGCTGGAACTGTTTTAGCTGGCGTTATAGAACCACCTAGTGCTGATCCAGTTATTGTAGAAGATAATGTATTGATTGGAGCTAATGCTGTTGTTTTAGAAGGAGTTAAGATTGGTGAAGGTGCAGTTGTTGCAGCCGGATCAATTGTAATTGATGATGTTCCAGCTGGTGAAGTTTATGCTGGTGCTCCTGCTAAAAAGATTAAAGATGTAGATGATCAGACAAAGCAGAAAACTGAAGTAATGGCAAGTTTACGCCAACTTTAAATATTTATTTTTTGAAAATATAGTTAGTCTAAGCAGAAATAAAATTAGAGCTTATAATTAAAAATATTATTTTTAAGCTGGCTGGTTTTTATCTAGTCAGCTTTTAAAATAGGTAGGCAGATTTTAGTTAATTCCCAAATAATTTTACAGAGGGTGTATTAAATGCGTTATTTAAAACTTTATAATAATTTTGAATTTACAATCGAGAAGGCAGAAGGCGTTTATATCTATGACACTGAGGGAAATAAATATTTTGATACTTTTGCTGGGATTGGAGTGCTGGCCCTGGGCCACAGTCATCCTGAAGTAGTTAAAGCAATCTCTTCAAAATTGGAGCGTTATGCTCATACCTCTAACTATTTTTTAGATGAGGATACAGAAAAAGTGGCAGAATTGATTACTTCCAAGGGAGAAAAAGCATTTTTTGTTAATTCAGGGACTGAGTCTACAGAGCTGGCCCTAAAAATTATCAAAAAGAAAATTGGAGATGCAAAGATCCTATTTTTCAGTAATTCTTTTCACGGCAGAACTTTAGGAGCTTTATCAGTTAATGGTTTTCCAGGGATTAGAGATCAGTTTAAGCCGCTGCTTCCCGGTACAGTTGAGGCAGAATTTAATGATATTGAGAGTTTAAAGGAGACTGCAGCCGCTAATCCTGAGATTAAAGCTGTTTTCTTCGAAGGTCTGCTGGGTTCAGGTGGGGTTCAGCCGGCATCAGCAGAATTTATAGCTGAACTTAAAAATCAGATTGCAGCCAATGGCTGGATTTTAGCCTGTGATGAAGTACAGGCCGGTTTATATAGAACTGCTAAGCGATATTCTTTTGAGCATTTTGATCTAAAACCTGACTTGATTACTGTTGCTAAAGCACTTGGTGGCGGTTTACCTTTAGGTGCTGTAATAATGGCCGGTGAGATGAAAAATGTTTTAGAGCCAGGTGATCACGGCTCAACATTTGCTCCAAATCCTCTTGCTTTAAGGGGGGCTAAAGTTGTTTTAGAAGAACTAAAAGATATGGAAGCTTCAATCGCAGAAAGAGGAGAATATTTTTTAAATAAATTAAAAGAACTTAAATCCAAAAAGATTAAAGAAGTTAGAGGAATTGGTTTAATGCTGGGTATAGAATTAAAAGAAGAAATCCCTAATTTAAGAGATAAGGCTCAGCAAGAAGGAATATTACTTAATATTGTTAAAGGTAAAGTAATTCGCTTTTTACCTGCCCTTAATATTACTAAAGAAGAGATTGATGAGCTGATAGAAAAATTAAAAATAATATTAAACTAAAATTTATTTAATAACTTCTAAATTAAGAGAGGACATCTGGCTTCTAAGAAGCTGTGATGTCCTCTTTCTGTATTTAATTTGATTATTGATTAAAAATCTGGCATTTCATCAATAGCATTTTTCTTTTCTTCTGTATCTACATGAGTATATATCTGAGTTGTAGAAAGATTGGCATGACCCAAAAGGTCCTGCAGTACTTTAATATCTTTAGTCTGGCGATAAAGAGTTGAAGCAAAAGTATGGCGCAGCTTATGCGGCGTTATTTTATCAGCTCTTTTTAAACCTGCTTTTTTTGCATATTTTTTAACAAATAGCTGAATAGTTCTTGGATTGATTCTGCGGCCGTGACGGGAAATAAAAACTGCCTGTCGGGCATCACTATCTTTAATTTTAATAGAATTTCTTTCCCGCATATAACGTCTGATTGCTAACACCACATCATTATGCAGCGGTACATAACGCTCCTTTTTACCCTTACCATAAAATTTGATTGAACCATCTTCGAAATCAATATTATCAAAATCTAAATTAACCAGTTCCGAGATACGGAGGCCGGCATATAAAAATAATTTAACTATTGCCAGATCACGCAGACGGTTGATTCCACCATGCTCATCAATGGCCTGAATAAATTGCTGTGCTTCCTTTAATTTTAAATAAATTGGCTCCAGCCTGTTATCAGTTTTACTACTTTCTATAGCTTCAGCAGGATTTTTAGCAACTATTCCATAATGGAGCAAATATTTATAAAAAGAACGGACAGCAAAAAGCTTGCGATTTCTGGTAACAGCCTTGTTATCATTAATAATAACTGCATCAGCTAAAAACTCTGCAATATCAAGTCGGTCAACGTCATCAGCTTTAAAACCTTCCTCAAAATCAAGTTCTTCCCGCAGATATTTATGTAATTGATGCAGATCACTGTTATATTCCTTAATTGTCAGTTCCGAATATCCTTTTTCCACACCAAGATATTTTTTGAATTTATTTAAAGCTTGTAAAAAATCTAATTGAGAAATTTTAATCACATCCTTTGAGTTAGTGAATCATTTCTTTTTAACCAGGTACCAACAAGTGAAATAGACTCTATTTTATTTTATTCAATTAAAAACCTTAAAATCCTCTATTTTAGCTATTGACCTTCTCTGACCTTTGTATTATAATTATTATAGAATCTAAATTATAAAATATATAAAATCGAATATTTTGGACTAAAGGAGGAATAACAATGGATATGGAAAAGTTTACACGCAAAGCACAGCAGAGTCTGGTTGAAGCACAGAATTTAGCTAAAGACTATCAGCATCAGGAAATATTTCCTTCCCACTTATTTAAAGCATTATTGAATCAGGATGACGGAATAGTAATTCCACTGCTGCAGAAAGCTGAAGCAAATATAGCCGAACTTAAGGCTGAAAACGAAGATCTGCTGCAGAAGCTACCTCAGGTTTATTCGGAGCAGGGTGGCCAGGCCTATATGTCACATCAGTTAAATGAGATTATGCGAGAGGCAGAAAAACAGGCAGAAGGGCTTGGTGATCAATATGTTTCCACCGAGCATTTTTTACTTGCTATTTTAAAAAACAGAAAAACTGACTTAGGTAAGATGCTCTATCAGAAAAATTTAAACTATAATGATCTCAAACAAATTATCCAGGAAGTCCGCGGAGGCAGTAAAATTGATTCTCAGCAGGGAGAAGAAGGTTTTAATGTTTTAGAAAAATATACAATTGATATCACTGAGCTGGCCAAAAACGGTAAGCTGGATCCAGTTATCGGTCGTGATAATTTAATCAGACGAGTGATGCAGGTTCTGTCACGACGCCGCAAAAATAATCCAGTTTTAATTGGGGAACCCGGTGTAGGTAAAACTGCAATTGTAGAAGGACTGGCTCAGAGAATAATTAATGGTGATGTTCCAGAAGGTTTGAAAAACAAGAAGGTTATTTCACTGGATATGGGTTCTTTAGTTGCCGGCACTAAATTTCGCGGTGAGTTTGAAGAAAGATTAAAATCAGTTTTAAAAGAAATCAAAAAAGCTGAAGGACAGATTATTCTTTTCATTGATGAAATGCATACCTTAGTTGGAGCTGGCGCAACAGAAGGCTCAATGGATGCAGCAAATCTTTTGAAACCAGCCCTAGCCCGCGGTGAACTACACTGTGTAGGCGCAACAACTCTGGCTGAATACAAAAAGCATATAGAAAAAGATGCAGCTTTAGAGAGAAGATTCCAGCCAGTTCAGGTATCTGAACCAGATATTGAAGATACAGTTTCAATTTTGAGAGGTCTAAAAGAAAAATATGAAATTCATCACGGAATTAAAATTACAGATAATGCAATTGTAGCAGCAGCAAAACTTTCTGACCGCTACTTAACAGAAAGATTTCTGCCTGATAAAGCAATTGATTTAATTGATGAAGCAGCTTCTAAAATTAGAATTGAAATTGATTCGATGCCAATCGAGATTGATGAACTAGACCGTAAGGTAAGAAGGCTGGAAACTGAAAAAGAGGCCTTAAAAAATGAAGATACCGAAGAGGCGCAGGAGAGGCTAAAAGAAATTGAAGAAAAACTGCAGGAATTAAAGGACAGACGTGATCCACTGCGTTTAAAATGGAAAAATGAAAAAGATCAACTTGCTAAAATGCAGGAACTGAAAGAACAAATAGAACAAATTGAATATCGCGCCGAAGCTGCAGAAAGAGAAGCAAATTATGAAGAAGCTGCCAGATTACGTTATGGAAAGCTAAATGAACTGCGCAAGGAACTGGCCGAAACCAGTCAGAAAGTTGAGGAATCTCAGCAGGATGCCACTCATCTGGTGAAAGAAGAAGTAACTGAAGAAGATATTGCAGAAATTGTTTCTCTCTGGACAGATATTCCTCTGCAGAAGCTGATGGAGGAAGAAAAAGAAAAGCTGATTCATTTAGAAGACGAATTAGAAAAACGGGTTGTTGGTCAGCACGATGCAGTTAAAGCAGTAAGTAATGCAATTCGCCGCTCGCGCACAGGTCTGCAGGATGCAGATCAACCACTGGCTTCCTTTATGTTTATGGGACCAACCGGAGTTGGTAAAACTGAGCTTGCTAAAACTCTAGCTGAGTATCTTTTTGATGACGAAAAAGCACTGACCAGAATCGATATGTCTGAATATATGGAAAGACATGCAGTTTCTAAGCTAATTGGTTCACCACCCGGCTATGTAGGCTTTGAAGAAGGTGGACAGCTGACTGAAAAAGTAAGGCGCAATCCCTATTCTGTAATCCTCTTTGATGAGATCGAAAAAGCTCATCCGGATGTCTTTAACATTCTGCTGCAGATTCTTGATGACGGTGTTTTAACTGACAGTCAGGGTAAAGAAGTTGACTTTAGAAATACAGTAATTATCATGACTTCTAATGTTGGCTCTCAGTACATTCAGGATTTAGATGATGAAACAAAAATTAAGGAAGAAATTGACGAAGCTCTCAAGGGACAGTTTAGACCTGAGTTTTTAAATAGAATTGATGAAAAAATAATCTTCCATTCCTTAACTAAAGCAGATATCTTTAAAATTATTGATATTCAGATTTCTTATCTGCAGGATAACTTATCTGAACAGGATATAGAAATTGACTTAAGCAAAGCTGCCAAAGAAGAGCTCTTAGAACTCGGCTTTGATCCAGCATATGGAGCCCGTCCTTTAAGAAGAATTATTCAAAATCAGATCAAAGATGAACTGGCAATGCTGATCTTAGAGGAAAAAATTACAGAAGGTGATCAAATTAAGGTAGACTTTGAAAAAGGAGAGTTTAAATTCAATAAATAATATTTAGAAAATGTATTAAATAATAATGCTTTGAAATAAAACTCTAAAAAGATATTTTTGAATGCAGGCCGCTGAATTTTCTGGCCTGCTTTTTCTAGTTATGAAGGAAATATATTAATTATCTTGAAATATAATAATTATACATAATATCTTAATATCTTAATTACTTTTATAAATAGATTGACAAATATAGACCTGGTTATTAAAATTAAAGTAAAAATAGCCGGATAAGAACATAGATAATTAGCAAAAGTTAGGAAGATTAAAATGCTTAAAAATAAAATTATAAATCAGTTAAATAAAAATAGAGCTAAAAACATAAGTATGATAGGTATAATAGAGAACTACGGGCTTGAAAGCAATCTTGAATTTGGAGATTCACTTTTAATTACTGTTAGAACAGATCAGCTGTGGTGCTATATTAGCAGTAATAGCAGAAATGAATTAATTGAGCTTTTAAAAAAATTTGAGAATAGAACAGCTTACTTTGCTTCTATAGAAAGTTGGATGATCCCAGCTATTAGTCAAAATAGAAAAATCGAATGGGAATTAAAAACTGAAAGATTAATTCTGCCTGAAAAGCTTAAGCTAGCTAAGAAAGTTGAATTAATTTCATCAGCCAAAAAAGATACAGAAAACAAAAAAACAGAAATCAAAGAAAAAGATACAGAAAATATAGAAGAAATTAAAATTAGAAAACTAAAAGCAGATGATGCCGATTTTATATTTGATCACTCTCACTATCAGAAATTCACCTCTAAGCCATATATCAGAGAAAGAATTGATGCAGATTGCTCTGCTGGAATTTTCATTAAGGGAGAACTTGCAGCCTGGGGCTTAACTCATGATGATGGCGCAGTTGGTTTTATTCATGTCAGAAAGGCTTTCAGAAAAAGGGGCTTTGCTCGGCTGATTATAAAAAAATTGATCGAAGATAAAAGAAAAAACAATAATGATGTATTTTTAAATGTTGAACAAAATAATTTAAAGGCAAAAAAGTTATTTTATTCACTTGGATTTGAATTTGATAGAGTAATCAGCTGGATTAAAATTAAGAAATAAATAATTAGATAATAGGAGGAAAGAAAAGTGAAAGAAGAAAAATTGATAAAACAATCTAAAGAACCAATTACAAAAAAATCATTAATTAAGGACTTAAAACAGCTAAATCTAGAAGGAGAGGTAGTAATTGTTCACTCTGCACTCAGCAAACTAGGCTGGGTCTGTGGAGGAGCGGTTGCTTTAATTGAAGCTCTGCAGGAAGTTATAACAAAGGAAGGTACATTAATTATGCCAGCCCACAGTGGAGATTATTCAGAACCTAAATATTGGGAAAATCCCCCTGTGCCAGAATCATGGTATCAAATAATCAGAGAAGAAATGCCTGCTTACAGACCAGAAATAACCCCGACTCGAGGTTTAGGGGTTACTCCGGAAATTTTTCGCAAATTTCCTGATGTTATCAGAAGTGATCATCCCTGCCTTTCATTTTCTGCCTGGGGCAAAGAAGCTAAAGCTATTACCGCTGATCATAAGTTAGATTACGCTCTAGGAGACAACTCGCCTTTAGCCAAAATTTATGAAAGAAAAGGGAAAGCACTATTAATCGGAGTCGGTCATGACAGTAACACATCTCTTCATCTTGCAGAATATCGGGCTGACCACGATCTTAGAATAAAAATCTTTGGTTCCCCAATAATTAAAAATGGAAAAAAGATATGGGCAAAATATCAGGATATTGAATTTAATGATGATCTCTTTTCAGCAATTGGCAGCGAGTATGAATCAAAATACCAATACAGTACTGCCCGAACTGGTCTGACAGAAGCAAAGTTATTTGATCAAAAAGAAATGGTTGACTTTGCAGTAAGTTGGTTAGAAAAAAGAAAACAGTAGTTTGATGGCTTTTAAAAGGAGAAAAAAATGAGAGCATTAATTTTAAATGGAGAAGAGTTGGATGGTCTTTCTTTAAATCAAATTTCAAAAATTATAAAAGAAGAATTAAAAAACAATAATACTCAAGTCGAAGAAATATTGTTAAAAGAAAAAGAAATTGCTGACTGCCTTGGCTGTTTTAAGTGCTGGGTTAAAACCCCAGGTACCTGTATAATTGATGATTACGGCAGAGAGGCTGCAGCTAAAGTAATTAATTCAGATCTTCTAATTTTTCTGAGCCCAATTATATTTGGTAGCTATTCTTTTCAGCTTAAAAAAGCTCTGGACCGGATGATTCCTCTAATCTCTCCTTATTTTAAAAAAGTTAAAGGAGAAATCCACCATAAAAAACGTTATTCTAAATATCCCTCACTTTTAGTCATTGGTATCGGAAAAGAGATAAATGAAGAAAAAATCAAAACACAAAGTGATATTTTCAAAAAACTTGCGCTTAGAAACAGTATCAATTTTTATTCACCGCATTTCAAAACTGAAGTTTTTAATTTAACCGATGATTTTGATGGGACAGAACTTAAAAAATGTGTCAGCATGATCTCTAAAAAAGTAGGTGAGCAGCATGAATAGTATCAAAAAAGCAATTTTATTAATAGGAAGTCCTAAGAATAAAAATAGTTCATCAGCCAGTCTCGGGGGATATTTATTAAAAAAAATTGAAGAATATGAAATTGAAGTAGAAACAGTTCACATTCATTCTGAAATAAGCTCCGAAGTGAAAACAATCAAATTTTTTGAAAAGCTACAGGAATCCGACTATATTATTTTAGCAGCGCCTCTCTATGTTGATACTCTTCCAGCAAAAGTAATTAAAGCACTAAATTTAATAGTTAAAAATAAGGATAAAATTAATAATGATTTAAGTGGGTCTAAAAATGCTAAAAGCTTAACAGTGATAGTTAATTGCGGTTTTCCAGAAGCTGAACAAAATAAAATCGCCCTTAGAGTTTACGAAGAGTTTGCTAAAGAAGCAGACTTTAAATATTTAGGAGGAATTGCTGTTGGAATGGGAGGAGCAGTAAGTGGTAAATCTTTATCTGAAATGGGTGGAATGGTAAATGACATAATTCAAGGACTCGACCAGGCAGCTGAAGATATTTTAAAAAACAAAAAATTATCAACTTATGTCATTGAAAAAACTTCTAATCCAATGGTTTCTCAGAAATGGCTCTATACTTTGATTGGTGATTTTTCCTGGAAGTTTCAAGCCTTAAAAAATGGCGTTTATCTAAAAATGAATGATCGCCCTTATCTTAAAGATGATTAGTTAAAGAATCAAATTCACCCGCAATGGTTAATTTGACAACTTTTTATTGGCTACTTAAATTTAACTAATATTTTATTGAATAGTTATTTTTGGAATTTTAAAGGAAAAATTAATCATTTATAGAAATATAAGAATACGGAAACTATTAAGAGAATAGGAGATCTTATTAAATGAGGTTGAAAATGAGCTTGAAATTAAATAATAATGATTTAATTTGTGTTAAATTCAATTATAATCAGGAAATTATTAATAAAATCAGATTAATACCCGGCAGCCGTTGGAATCCTGCTCAAAAATATTGGACCTTTAATAATGACAAAGCTAAGCTGGCCCTTTTTATCGAAATGTTTAAAGATGAATATTTGATTTTTGAAAGTGAAATTAAAAATTTTGCCGCAGCAGATGCAATTACTGATTATTTAAATTATTATTATCTACCTCAATTTGAAAAAAAGCTAAAGCTAAAAGGTTATTCTCAGAGTACAATTAAAGTATATATTAACCATAATAAAAATTTTATTAGTTATCTTAAAAAAGATCTGTTTTCTATAACAATGAACGATTTGAATGATTATATTTTGTATCTGATAGATGAAAAAGAGAATACTCATTCATTTGCAAATCAATTTATTAGTGCCTTTAAGACGTTTAATAATTTAATTTTAGGCTTGGAGAACGTTAATAGAAAATTATTTCGTCCAAAAAAGAAGAAAAAGCTGCCTAAAGTTTTAAATAAAAGAGAAGTTAAAGATATTATTAACTCAGTTTATAATTTAAAACATCAATTAATTTTAATTATAACTTATTCTGCAGGCTTAAGAGTTAGCGAAGTTGTGAAACTTAAAATATCTGATATTGATTCAGAAAGAATGTTGATTTATATACGCAACAGCAAGGGGGACAAGGATAGGTATACATTATTATCTCAAAGTGCTTTAACTAAGCTTAAACTATATTTAAAAGCCTTTCAGGTGCAAAAATACGATAAACAGTGGCTTTTCCCAGGCCAGAATAAGGATAGGCATTTATCTAAAAGAAGTGCACAGAAAGTTTTTAAAAAAGCCTGCCATAAAGCTGGAATAAATAAAAAGGTTGGAATTCATTCTTTAAGACATTCTTTTGCTACTCATTTATTGGAGCAGGGAGTCGATTTAAGATATATACAAAATTTATTAGGCCACAAGAGTTCCACAACAACTGAAATATATACTCATGTTAGCAATAAAAGCTTAACCAGAATTATTAATCCTTTTGATAAATTATAGAGATATATATTGATCTTAATGAAATACAAGACACGAAGATTTATTTTTTTTGGCTTTTAAAGAAATTAAATTCACAAATATGTAAGTTATAGGAAATCAGGCTAAAATTTTTAAAATATTAATATAGGGAGGATTTTAATGAAAGATTTTATCCAATATCCAAAGGGTTCTGAATGGAGAAAATGGGATTTACATGTCCATACTCCTGCTTCTTTTCATTGGAATGGAATGAAATTTTCAAATTGTAACGATGATGAAAAAAATGAATTGCTAGAAAAAATGCTTAAAACTATTAATAATTGTGAAGTATCAGTTTTTACTTTTGTAGATTATTGGACATTTAATGGTTATTTAATGTTTAATAAATATATTGATGATAATAATTTAAAACTTAAAAAAACAGTTTTTCCAGGAATGGAGTTACGAATTGAAGCGCCAGTTGATTATAGATTAAATGTTCAAGTTATTCTTTCTGATAGCCTAACAAAACAAGAGTTATTAGATTTTAAATCACAACTTCATATAAGTTCAATTAATAGACCTTTATCTAAAGAAGCTATTATTAACTTTGCTAAAACACTTGATGATAGTAAAGCTGAACATCATGGTTATGCTTCACCAGATAAATTAAACAATGATGAATTGTTTGAGCTTGGTTGTAAAACAATTGAAATTACTCGTCAATCATTAAAAAAAGCTTTTAATACAATACCATCTAATATGGGTTTCATTATGATGCCTTATGACACTTCAGATGGGTTAGAAAAATTAGATTGGGCAAATCATCCCTCTGCTGATAACTATTTTATGCAATCCACACATATTTTTGAAACTCGAAAAGAATCTAATGTTGATCTTTTTCTAGGAAACAAAAACGATAATAACAAAGATTTTATAGATAATTTCCAAAAAACTTTAGGAAATAAACCCAAACCAGCTTGTTGTGGAACAGATGCACATAAGTTTTCAAAATATGGTCAATTTCCGAGTGACAAAATAACTTGGATTAAGGCTAATCCTAGTTTTGAAGGATTAAAGCAGATAATATTTGAACCTGAAACTAGAGTAAAAATTTCACAAATCAAACCTAAAAACAAATCTAATTATCAAGTAGTAGATAAAGTTAAATTTTTAGATGATTCTTGTGATAATCGTTTTCCAGATGATTGGATAGAATTAAACTCAAATCTTAATGTAATTATTGGAGGTAAATCTTCTGGAAAGTCATTGTTATTATATCATATTGCTAAAACTATTGATTCAGTACAAGTTATTAAAAAAATTAATACAACTGAAATAAAAGGTTATGATTTTGAAGATGAATCTGAATTTGATTTTGAAGTAAAATGGAAAGATGGAAGAATAGATAAATTATCAAATGAAAAAGAAAATATACGGTCAATAACTTATCTTCCACAAATGTATATAAATAATTTAGCTGAAGAAGATGGTGATGATGATTTAAATAGTTTAGTTTTAGATATTTTGAAACAAGATGATGATTTTAAAAACGAATATAATAATAAACAAGAGGAAATAAAAGAATTAAATAAAGATATTAATCTTTCGATTGTTAATCTTTTTGAGCTTAGAGAAGAAATTGAAGAGCAGTATAAAAATTTTAAAAAATTGGGAGACAAAGAAGCAATAGAAGCAGAGATTAAAAATATAAACTCAGAAATTGAAATTTTAAGAGAAAGTTCGAACTTTTCTGAAGAAGAGAATAAAAAATACAATCAAATAAAAGATGAACAGGAAAAAGTTGAAAAAGAAATTAATAATTTAGAAAAAATAATAAATAATTTAACAAAATTTAAATCTGATACAAATATTGCAATGAATAATTTTATAGAAAAAATAGAAAATAGTTATCAAGAATTATTAATTAATTTTGAGGATAATGAAAATATTTTAAAAAAAATATATAATGAGCTTTATAATGCTTTCAAAAATAATGTTGAAAAAATAACTGAAAAAAGTTTCAAGCCAATATTAGAATACGAAAATGAACTTAAAACATTAAAATCAAAGAATGAAGAATTAAAAAAGGATTTAAAACCGTATTTAGCTAAATTTAAAAATCAGAATCAATTAGAAAAATTACAAAAAAATTTAAATGAAAGGAAAAATGAGTTAAGTAATATTATAAAAGAAGAAAAGAAAATAAATAAAAATTTAGATAAAGAAGAAAAAATAAAAGAGGTAATTATTTCTTTATATCAAGAAAGATATGAGTCATATAAAGAAATTATAAATTATTTAGAAGAAGAAAATTATGTGTTTGAAAATATAGAATTACAAGCTTCATTAAAATTTAAGAAAGATGAATTTGATAATCATTTTACTGACGAGATTAATAAAAAATTAACTAACTTGAATGATTATGAGTTTTATGAAAATTATATTTATAATTATGATAAAAATAATCATTTAAAAAATATAAACGATCTATTTAGAAAATTACTTAATAAAGAAAACAATAATATTAAACTAAAGAAAAATTCAACTAAAAGAAATGCTTTAACAAATTTGTTAGAAGACTATTTCTACATAAATTATGATTTGATTCAAAATGGAGATCCCATATTTCATATGTCTCCTGGCAAAAGGGGATTAGTTTTATTACAACTATTTTTGCATTTGAGTAATTCAAAACACCCTATTCTTATTGATCAACCAGAAGACAATTTAGACAATCGAACAATATATAAAGAATTAAATGAATTTATTAAAAACAAAAAAATTGAAAGACAGATAATTATAGTAACTCATAATGCAAATTTAGTAGTTTCTACAGATGCAGAATCAGTAATTGTGGCAAATCAAGACGGACAAGAAATAGGTAGAGATAATAAAAAATATAAATTTGAATATATAACTGGAGCTTTAGAATGTACTTTTGAAAATAAAGAAAAAAATGGTGTTCTATATAAAAAAGGCATTAAACAGCATGTATGTGAAATATTAGAAGGAGGAAAAGATGCCTTCAAAAAAAGAGAAGAAAGATATGGTTTTGAATAATTCAAATTCATAGCCTGACTTCCTATAACATGGGATTGGCATCATGCCTTCTGTCATAAAGCTTGCAATTATTAAGCAGCAAGAAATATTACGGCAAGCTTTATGCCAGTTCCTGTGGAACCAGGCACGAGCGCAAATCCCAGTAACGTTATGTGACAGAGCCTTTGTAACTTAAAATCTTATTTTAAAAGAAAGGATGATTATTTTGCCTTTTGATTTAAACAAATATCTTGTTATTGGAATATCATCGAGAGCTTTATTTGACTTATCTTTAGAAAACAAGATATATGAAGAAAAGGGATTAAAAGAATATTCTAAATATCAAATTGAGCATGAAAATGATATTTTAAAACAAGGAGCAGGTTTTAACCTTATAAAAGGTTTTTTACATATTAATGAGATTGTATCTACCAAAAGAAAGTCTGAAGTAATAATTTTATCAAGAAATAATGCTGATACAAGTTTAAGAATTTTTAATTCAATAGAAAAATATAATCTAGATATTTCTAGAGCTGCACTAACTAGTGGTGAATCATTAACCCCTTATTTGAATGCCTTCGATGTAGATCTTTTCTTATCAGCTGATAAAGAAGATGTTCAAGAAGCAATTAATGCTGGCTTTGCTGCAGGATTAATATATGAGAATTACACCTATGCTGAAGATGATCTTGATCAAATTAGAATTGCATTTGATGGAGATGCTGTTTTATTTTCAGATGAATCAGAGAAAATATATCAAGAAAAGGGGTTAGAAGCATTTTTAGAACATGAAAAGGAGAATGCAAAAAAACCCTTACCAGAAGGTCCCTTTGCAAAACTATTAAAATCTTTATCTTTTATTCAGAAACAATTCAATGGTGAAAAATCACCAATTAGAACTGCTTTAGTAACTTCAAGAAATATGCCAGCACATGAAAGAGTAATTAGAACTTTGAGAGAATGGGGAATTCGAATTGATGAGGCTTTCTTTTTGGGAGGTGCACCTAAAGGAAAAGTTTTAGATGCATTTGGAGCTCATATATTCTTTGATGATCAAATAGTTCATTTAGACACTGCTGCTAAATTCGTACCAGTTGCTCAAGTACCATATAAAGAAGAACCAGGCTCCATCACATAACATGGGATTGGCGTCATACCTTCTGTCATAAAGCTTGCAGGCTAACCAATTACGGATACGAAAAAGCAAGCTTTACGCCAGTTCCTGCGGAACCAGTCACGAGCGCAAATCCCAGGGACGTTATCAGAAATAGCATTTTAAAGGAGGAACTTTTTATGAATTGGGGAGATATGGAAATTGAAAAAAATGATGGTTTTAAAGCACAAAGAAAACTAAAAATACCTAACCAATGGATACATTCACATTATTATGAAATATTTAATATATTATTTCGAATAGAAAATTCTTTGAGAATATTTGTATATATAATATTAAAAGAGCAATACCAAGATGGTTGGGATTCCATTCAAATTACTAGTGATGACAATGAAAAAGGAACTATTAGTTCAATTGCTAAAAGAAGAATGAGTCAAGATGAAGATTATGGTTATTTAGGTTATTCAGTAACTTGCCCTATGATGTACCTTACTAGTGGAGAATTAATTAGTATAATTGTTTCAGATTCTTATTGGAAATACTTTAATGATTATTTTAATTGCAAAAGAAAACTGGTTAAAACTAAATTAGATGAAATTAGTAATGTTAGAAATGCTTTAGCTCATTTTAGACCAATGAAAAAAGAGGATGTAGAATTAGTTAAGCAAAATGGAAATCATATTTTAAATTCAGTTGAAAAAGGTCTTTTAAATATAATTCAGATAACTGATATTGTTCCTACAAATACTCAAGAAAAGTGGTATGAATCTTTGAGTAACATAGAAAATGAATATTGTAATTTGTTCTTTTATCAAAGTTCAGATGAAAAATGGATAAAAATAGATATTAATTATCACTGCTCTAGAAATTTTTTCAGGGAAGTAATCAGATTCTACAGCAGATGAGAGAGCTGACTGAACTGCCAATTTTACGCAAAGAATTTATTATTGATCCATTACAGATTTATGAAAGCTTTTTTATCGGAGCTGATTTGGTGCTTTTAATTGCAGCTATTTTAGATAATGAGCAGTTGGAGAGCTTTTTGACTCTCTGCCGAGAACTTAAGCTGGAAGTGATCGTTGAGGTTCATAATCTGGATGAGTTGGAACGGGTCCTTAAAACAGAGGCCGAAATTATCGGAATTAACAATCGTGATTTGAATGATTTCAGTGTTGATCTAAAAACTACAACAGAGCTGACAAAAGAACTAAAAAGACTGGGCCAGCGGGATAATCATTATCTGATTGCAGAAAGCGGAATCAAGACAAGAGAAGATATAGATTTTTTAAAAGAAATTGGTGTTGATGGAGTTTTGATTGGTGAAACACTAATGAAAGCAGAATCTCCAGCAGCAAAAGTTAAAGAATTGGGTCTGCCTTAAAACTAGGTAATAAAAAATATAATTAATTAAATATTGTGAGGTGGATATTTTGTTAGTAAACAGAACTATGATCAAAATCTGTGGTATGACTCGCAGAGAAGATGTTGTTTTTGCAGTAAATATCGGAGTAGATGCTCTGGGCTTTATTCTGGCCAAAAGTCCGCGACAGATTAGCCTGGATCAGGTTAGAGAGCTGACACGTAATCTGCCGCCCTTTATTAATCGGGTAGCAGTTGTAGTCAATCCAAAGGCAGAAGAAGTCAAACAGATTGAAAGAAGTAAATTATTTGATTATATTCAGTTTCATGGCAGTGAGGAACCGGAAATGCTTAAAAATACAGTTCTAAAAAGTATTAAGGCTATTTCAATTGCAGGAGAAGAGGATCTGGCTGAGGTAAAAAAATATAAAGGGAGTGCAGATTATCTTTTATTTGATACTAAGATCGGCAGCCAGACTGGTGGTACAGGAGAGAGCTTTGATTGGAAGTTGATTAATGAGCTGAAACTGCCTTATATACTGGCCGGAGGGCTGGGAGTAGAAAATATAGAAGCGGCTCTTGAAAAATTAAATCCTCGGGCAGTTGATCTTAACAGTCAGGTCGAAAATAAACCAGGAAAGAAAAATCATCGTTTAGTGAGAAAAACAGTGGAAAAAATAAAAAAATTCTACGATTAAAATAAAGATAGGATTAATTACTTTTAAAAAATGAAAGGAGTAGAGGAAATGAGCAGAGGTTATTTTGAAGAATTTGGGGGACGTTTTGTTCCGGAAACATTAATGCCGGCTTTAGATGAGCTGGAAGAAACTTACTTAGAATTGAAAGATGATCCGGAATTTATTAATGAATTAAAGTCACTGCTTGCTGATTACAGCGGCAGACCGACTTCCTTATATTATGCGGAGCAGCTGACCAAATATTACGGGGGAGCAAAAATTTATTTAAAAAGAGAAGATTTAAATCACACCGGAGCACATAAAATAAATAATACTTTGGGCCAGATTCTGTTGGCCAGAAAAATGGGTAAAAAAAGAATTATTGCAGAAACAGGTGCCGGCCAGCATGGAGTGGCAACTGCAACTGTGGCAGCCCGTTTTAATTTAGACTGTGAGATTTATATGGGGGCGGAGGATATTGAACGGCAGGCACTTAATGTCTATAAGATGGAAATGCTGGGGGCAGAAGTTATTCCAGTTACCAGCGGCACTCAGACTTTAAAAGATGCAACAAATGAGGCAATTCGGGACTGGGTAACAAATGTTGAAGACACTCATTATATTATTGGTTCTGTAGTGGGTCCTCATCCCTATCCAGAGATGGTGCGAGATTTTCAGAGAATAATTGGGGATGAGACAAAAAAGCAGATTCAAAAGCAAGAAGGAAGACTACCTGATTATCTTTTAGCCTGTGTCGGTGGTGGCAGTAATGCGATGGGTCTTTTTTATCCCTTTGTTGATGATCAGGAAGTAAAAATGATAGGAATCGAAGCTTCCGGTAAGGGGATAGAGACAGGTCAGCATGCAGCTACTTTGTCTGCGGGCAGAGTTGGAGTTTTACACGGCAGTAAATCATATCTGCTGCAGGATGATGATGGTCAGATTATTCCTGCTTATTCTATTTCTGCCGGTCTTGACTATCCGGGAGTAGGACCAGAACATAGCTATTTAAAATCAATTGAGCGGGTCACTTATCAAGCAGCAACTGATATGGAGGCAGTGGCTGCCTTTAAGCTCTTAAGCGAAAAAGAAGGTATTATTCCGGCGCTGGAGACTTCACATGCCCTCTCTTATTTAGAAAAATTGGCTCCAGAACTGGAACAGGATCAGATAATTGTGGTTAATCTTTCCGGTCGGGGCGATAAAGACATCAATAATTTTAAGAAGGTCAAGGAGGTAGAAAAGGATGAATAAAATAACGGCACAATTTCAGGGTGAAAAGCCATTAATAACTTACATCAGTGGTGGTGATCCCAGCCTAGAGATGACCGAAAAATTGATTTATAAACTGCAGGCTGAAGGTGTAGATATTATTGAAATTGGGATTCCTTTTTCTGATCCCTTAGCTGATGGACCGGTGATTCAGGAGGCTTCTCAAAGAGCCTTAAAAGCTGGAACTACTTTAAAAAAGCTGATTGCAAAAATCAATGAAATTCAGGCTCAGGTTGAAGTACCGCTGGTGCTGATGGGTTATTATAATTCTATTTTAAATTATGGAGAAAAAGATTTTGCCCGCGATATCGCCGAAGCTGGTGTTTCAGGGGTGATTATTCCCGATTTACCTGTGGATGAAAAAGCTGAACTATCAAAGTATCTTGAAAATTATGGAGTTTCTCAGATTATGTTGGTAACCCCCAATACCTCAAAACAACGCTTAAAAGAAATTACAGCTAAAAGTTCAGGCTTTCTCTACTGTGTTGCTCACTTAGGTACTACAGGAGATGGGCAGCAGGGAGTTTATCCAAAGTTAGAAAACTATCTCAAGCGGGTTCGTAAAGCAGCAGGTGAACTGCCATTGGGACTTGGTTTTGGAATTGATGGCCCAGAAAAGGTTAGAAAAATAATTGATTATCCCGATGGAATCATTATTGGCAGTGCTCTGATTAAAGCCATTCAGGCTGGTGAAACTGAAGCAGAGATGCTTGAAAATGCTGGAAAATTTGCTAAAGAAATTAAAAATGCCATAAAAACCTAGCTATAATTTCAAAAAGCAGCTTATAATTTTAAAATATATAATTTTTCTCGATACATCTTCCTTCCAAAAGACCAGGTATTATTCCTGGTCTTTTCTCTTAAAAATTAATTTAAAATAATCACTTTTATTTTCTATCACTCCATATGCTTGTGCCCTGCAAATTGTTCTTTCTGCCCAGCTTCGGTGAGGTTTAATCTCGTTCATCTTATTACCACTGTAGCTTTTTATTACACCATCATCTTCAGAAACTATTTGTCTGGCATCCCTGTATTCTTCCCTAGTGACAGTTTGTAGAGCATTTACATATCTTATATGAGAAGGATGAATTATAGTTTTCCCTATAAATCCATTCAGCCTGTCCAAGATTATTTCTCTTAATAGACCATCAATCTCTTTGTTTATCAATTTTCCATGTTTTAACAACTTTGAATATAAATCTTTGTTTTTTGTCTGATCAATCTGATTTAAATTTAAGTTATCCGCTGAAGAAAAATATTCCCAGACAGGTCCAGAAATTACATAACCTTCTTCATCTCTACAAAAACAATTTATAATATCAGACAGGCATTCTTTAACAACAGTCAGATCATAAATCGAAAAATTTATCCCCCTTCTTAAAGAAAAAACGAGATGAAAAATCAGTTGCACCAACTCTGATATTTAGAATAAATTTTTTATAAGGTTGAATTATATCTTTTAGATTTACTAAATTATGAATTCTTTTTTCTTTATAGGCAAGTTCTTTACTTTCCAAGATTGGCATTCCATATAGTTTTTTATTATATTTATTATTTAAATTTTCAAGTTGATTCAGATATTCTTTGGCATTTCTTGTATCAAATTTTGGGAAATTAAACCCAGTTATAATTTCTAAATGCTGTTTAGAAAATTTTTTTGAAAACTGTTTAAAATGATCAATATTTCTTACTCTTATAAATAATAGGGGAAGATCAGATTTATCTAGTTTTCCTTTATCTAACATATTTGCTGTATATTCTAAAATACTAATTATATTTTCTTCGGCTTCATGTAAGTCAGACTCTGAAATTGAATCTTCACAATCTAGAACTAGAGATGTTAATCCAGCTAGTTTATTTTCATTAATTAACTTTTCTTTTAAATCTTTTGTACCTGGAGTATAAAGAGTGGCTCCCAGACAGAACTGAAGTAATTTTTTGCTGCTGTTTTTATCAAACTGAGCAGGTTCTTTAACAAACTTGAAATCAGGATTGTATAAGTGATGTCTCAAATCATTCCCCTCCAGTAAAATTATATTTTGTAAATTCAATTTATGTTTTTATTATATCATTTAAAAAAATACAGTTAAATTATTTTCAAGAAATATTAATTAAGTTTAATTTAAGCAGGAAAAATATAATTTTAAGTTAATTATAAAGATGAAAGCTTAATTAATAATTTTAATATTTAAGAAAAGAGGTTATACAAATGAGAACTCTAATTGTTTACTGGTCCAAAACTGGTTTTGTTAAAAAATATGCTGAGTGGATTGCTGAAGAACTTGAGGCCGATTTAATACCTGGTAGAAAAATTAAACCAGAAAAACTAAAAAACTACGATCAGCTTATTTTTGGCGGCAGTCTTTATGCAGTAGGAATTAAAGGAGCAGATTTCATCAAAAAGAATATAAAAATACTTGAAGCTAAGAAAACTGCTGTTTTTGCAACTGGAGCCTCACCAGCTAAAAATGAAATTATTGAAGAAGTGAAAAATAAAAATTTTACTGAAAAAGAGCAGAAATATTTTAAATTTTTCTATCTTCGTGGCGGATTCAATTATAGCAAATTAGGATTTAAAGATAAAGTATTAATGGGTATTATGAAATGGAAATTAAACAGTAAAAAGAACAAAGGGGAAAAACTGACGGAAGAAGAAAAAGGCATGCTTGCAGCATATGAGGAGCCGGTTGATTTTACAGAGCGTGAGAATATCAGGGAGATAGTGGAGTATTTTAAAGTTTAAAATCGCTGAGAACAGCAATAAATGAGGTGAGATTAGTTGAAAGTTAATTTAATAATTTGTATTCTGTTTTTTTCCTTAATTTTGTCTGGGACAGTTATGGCGGCTTCAGAAGTGGAAGTGTTGCAGGATATTTTTAGAGGGGAAAAAGAAAATCTGGAGTCTCTATTTGCAGATTCTTTTTTAGAACAGGTTTCCTTAAATCAGATTGAAGCAATTGTCAATCAGTATGGAAGTGCCTTAGGAGCTGTTCAATCAGCAAAACAAACTGAGGAAGGATATAGTCTGCAGTTTAAAAAGGGTAGTGCTCCAGCTCAGATAAGCTTAAATGAAGAAGATAAAATAATTGGGCTCTGGTTTGGAAATTATACCCTGGCAGAAGATAATCTAGATGCTATTTTAGCAGATTTGAAAGAACTTCCAGGTGAACTTTCAATTTCAGTAATCAAAAACAATCAGGAAAGAGTATTTAGCTATAATGATCAAAAAAAGTTAGCAGTAGGTTCTACTTTTAAATTACATGTTTTAAGGAGATTATATGAAGAAATTGAAGATAGTGATAAAAGCTGGAGTGATGTAATAGAATTAAAAGCTAAAAATAAATCACTGCCTTCCGGAATTTTACAGGATTGGACAGTCGGTACACCGCTGACTTTAAAAACGTTAAGCAGCTTAATGATTTCTCAGAGTGATAATACTGCAACAGATCATTTAATTGATTATTTAGGTAGAGAAAAACTGGAAAGCGGTCTAGATGATCTAAATCTTCCATTTTTAAAGACCAGAGAATTTTTTATGCTAAAATTTTCTGACGCTAATCAGCTCAAAGAACGTTATTTAAATGCAAATTTGGCAGAAAAACGAGATATTCTAACTGAGCTTTCAAAGAGTAAGCTTACTAACATTGAAGTTGACAATAAACCGATTTTAATTGATCAACTGGAATGGTATTTCAGCACTGAAGAGCTGGCAGAGTTGATTTATCAGTTAAGATATATGCCGGAGATTAAAATAAATTCTGGGCTGGTAAATAAAGATAATTATTTTCTGGCTGGATTTAAAGGTGGTTCAGAGCCGGGTGTTCTACAATTTACGCATCTGCTGCAGAAAAGAAAAGAATCAGATATTTATGCTGTTTCGGTAACAATTAACAACAGTGAACAGGAAGTTGAGCAGCAAAAAGCAGCACAACTGACATCCAGATTGATTTCGGCAGTGCTTGGAAAGTAAAACTATCATTGCTTAAGGAAGGGCGGCAGGTTAAAATGAAGAAAAAAGTTGTTTTAGTTCATGGCTATTTTAAAAATGAAAAGGATATGTTTGCTTTGAAGACTAAACTAGAAAAAGCAAATTTTGAAGTGCATACAGTTAATCTGCCCCTGACTTTTAAAAAGTTGAAATCGACTCTCCCGCACTTTAAAAAAGAAGTCGAAAAAATCATTGCAGAATCTAAAGCAGGAGAGAAGATTAATTTTGTAGGCCACAGCACCGGTGGACTTTTAATCAGAAAGTTTTTAGCAGTTACTGAAGATAAAGATAAAATTGGCAGAATAGTTTTAATAGCTGCCCCAAATCGCGGGAGTCGGCTTGCTTATTTTGCTAAAAAGTATTTTAGGCCTTTAACAGCTGTCTTTAAAACCCTGGCTTCAATTGGGGTTGAAAATGTTAAAAAATTAGAGATGGTAGCAGTCAGTGATTTTGAAATAGCAGCTATCGCAGGGAATAAAAGCAATTTATTTTTAGGCAGATTTCTAAACAAAGAAAATGACGGGAGGATTAGAGTAAAATCTGTTAGAATTCCTGGTTTAAAAGATTTTATAGTTTTACCTTATGGCCATAAAGATATTCACTTTCAGGAAGAAACTGCTGATCTTGTGGTTGAGTTTCTTGAATTTGGAAGCTTTAATGGGGTTGATAAAAATGAAAAGTGAGATTGCAAAACTGGAAAAAGGGAAAATAGAATATACTTTGCGGGGAGCTGGTCCGGTAATTTTAAATTTGCACGGCGGTCACTCTAACTCACAGGAAAACTTTGGCTATCAACCTCTTTTAGATGCCGGCTACAGCATTTTAACTCCTTCGCGTCCCGGTTATGGCAGAACAGATGTGGAAGTTGGTAAAACCGCAGCTGAAACCGCAAAAGTCTTGGTTGAATTTTTAGATTATCTAAAAATAGATAAAGTTTATTTAATCGGTGTTTCTGCAGGGGGATTAACTGCAATTTATCTGGCAGCTAATTATCCAGCTAGAGTTAAAAAGTTAGTTTTAGAGTCAGCAGCATCTAAAGCCTGGTTGAGCAAAAATGATTTAGATTATAATGTAGGAAAAATTATTTTTAACCCAAAAATACAAAAAATTACCTGGTTTATGCTGCGCAAGCTCGCTAATAACTTTCCTAAGTTTTTTGCAAAAATATTTTTATCTCAGTTTTCAACCCTCTCGATAAAAGAAGTTATGAATCAAATGGAGAGTTCTGATATAAAAGAATTAGTTGAAATGACAAACCGTTATGGTTCAGATAATGGTTTTATCTATGATCTTGAACACCAGACAGCAAAAGAAGTGCTGCAGAAAATAGAAATCCCTACTTTAATAATGCACAGTAAATATGATCAATCAGTTTCTTTTAAGCATGCAGAATATGCAGCAGTGAATATAAAAGAATCGGAAATCTATGCTGATGATTTTTGGGGTCACTTAATCTGGCTTGGAAAATCTAAAGTAAAACGGAATAATAAACTATTAGATTTTTTAGCGAAAAAATGAGATATATCAAAATAATTTTAAATAACCCTTGACAGAGTTATATCAGAATGCTATACTATGGGAGATGGAGAAAAAAACAAGAAACATTTCCATTGTTAAAAATTAGGAGGAATTTATTTAATGATTTACACAGGAACAGTTAAGTGGTTTGATGGGAAAAAAGGTTTTGGCTTTATTGAAAGAGAAGACGGAGACGACGTGTTCGCACACTTCTCAGCTATTGAAGAAGACGGTTTCAAAAACCTTGAAGAAGGTCAAGAAGTAGAATTCGAAATCGTAGAAGGCGATCGCGGCCCACAAGCTGCTAATATCGTTAAATTATAAAGCATAAAATAGTTTTATGAATTTAAGGCTCTGTTCATTTAATTGGACAGAGCTTTTCTAAAGCTGCTTTATAAGAATGTAAACTAGAACACAAAAAGAGTTTGGTCGGCTAAATGTCGATCTATAAAAGAGAAAATTAATGTTATAAAAATATAATTTTAAATAACAGTTGACAGAAGCATATAATAATGCTAAACTGTAAAAGATGGAAAACAAAAAACAAGTAACAATTCCATCGTTAATAATAGGAGGAATAATTTAATGATTTACACAGGAACAGTTAAGTGGTTTGATGGGAAAAAAGGTTTTGGCTTTATTGAAAGAGAAGACGGAGACGACGTGTTCGCACACTTCTCAGCTATTGAAGAAGAAGGTTTCAAAAACCTTGAAGAAGGTCAGGAAGTAGAATTTGAAATCGTAGAAGGCGATCGCGGCCCACAAGCTGCTAACATCGTTAAGTTATAAAGCAAATAATAGTTTTATAATAGAATTGAAAGCCCTGATTGCTTTTTTAAGTGGTCAGGGCTTTTTTGATTATAATAACTAAATGTAATATTTTAATTAAATTTAAAATAATTACAATTATATAGATAAAATTTTAAATATTTTTGCTGATATTAAGTGAATATAAATAAATAGATGATAAAAAAATAAGGAAGTTTAATTTAACTTTATAAGAGAAAGGGTTTTTAGAGTGGATAAAAGAGAAATAATAAATCTGGCGGTTATTGCACATGTTGATGCTGGTAAATCAACCTTAGTTGATGCTTTTTTAAATCAGAGTGGAGTTTTTAGAGAAAATGAAGATGTAGTTGATTGTATAATGGATAGTAATGACCTTGAGCGTGAGCGCGGGATCACAATTTATTCGAAAAATTGTGCTATCGAGCATAATGGAGTTAAAATAAATATAGTTGACACTCCCGGTCATGCTGACTTTTCTTCAGAGGTAGAACGAGTTATTAAGGCTGTAGATTCTGCAATTTTAATTGTAGATGCTTCCGAAGGACCAATGCCACAAACAAGATTTGTATTAAAAAAGTCTTTGGAAAAAGGAATTAAACCAATTGTTTTTATTAATAAAATAGATAAAAATAATCAACGAGCAGAAGAAGTGCATGATGAGATTATTGATCTTTTTATCGAGCTTTCTGCAGATGACGATCAATTGGAATTTCCTGTAATTTATGGAATTGCTGTTGAGGGAAAAGCATTTTTTGAACTTGATCATGAAAGTGAAAATTTAGAACCACTTTTTGAAACTATTATTGACACGGTGGATAGTTATCCAGATTTAGATGCTGAACCACTGCAGATGCAGGTTTATGATCTTGCTTATGATGATTATCTTGGTCGAATTGGTATTGGTCGTGTTTATAAGGGTACGCTCGAAGATGGCCAGCAAGTTGAAGTTTATAAGCGTGATGGTTCAACTAAAAAAGGTAAGATCACTAAATTATCTGTTTATGAAGGTTTAAAACAGAATGCAGTTGAAGAAACTCACAGTGGAGAAATTGTATCAATTGCTGGTATCCCGGATATTTCGATTGGGGAAACAGTATGTGAAGTAGGTAAGGTAGATCCGCTACCAATGATTGAAATTGCTGAGCCAACTCTGGCTATGTATTTTTTAGTCAATGATTCTCCTTTTGCAGGTTTAGAAGGCGATTATTTAACTACTCGCCACCTCAAAGCTCGCTTAGAGAGGGAGTTAGAAGTTAATGTTGGTTTGAGAGTCGAAAAAGCCGAAAATACTGAAGCTTTTAAAGTTTCTGGTCGGGGAGAACTTCATTTATCAATTTTACTAGAAAATATGCGCCGGGAAGGATATGAAGTTTCTGTTTCTAAGCCTGAAGTTTTAATGAAAGAAATTGATGGTAAAAAACATGAACCGATAGAGAAGGTTATGGTCGAGCTTCCGGAAAAATATTCTGGTACAGTTATTAATAAATTAAATCAACGTAAGGGAATTATGCATTCTATGATGCCCGAAGGTGATTATGTACATTTAGAATATTTAGTGCCAACTAGAGGATTAATTGGTTTTAGGAGTGAATTTATCAATGATACCAGTGGTGAGGGTACTTTGATCCGTTCTTTTGAAAAATATGAACCATTTAAAGGTGAAGTACCAAAACGGAAAAATGGTGTTTTGGTTTCCAATCAGCAGGGAACGGCTATGGGTTATGCACTTTCTAATTTAGAAGATAGAGGCGAAATGTTTATTGAGCCTGGAACTAAGGTCTATGAGGGAATGATTATTGGCTTACACAGTCGTGATAATGACCTAACAGTTAATGCTTGTAAAAATAAGAAACTGACAAATGTTAGAGCTTCTGGTTCTGATGATTCTATTAATTTGGCTCCTGCAAAGAAATTCACTTTAGAGCAGGCTTTAGAATTTATAGAAGATGATGAATTAGTAGAAATTACTCCAGAAGCGATTCGTCTGCGTAAAAAGATTTTAAAAGAAAAAACAAGACTCAGAAATAACAAATAATATAACTATCCGACTGGAGTGCATCCAGTCGTTTTTTTTTACTTAAGTTTAAAGAATAATCAAAAAAATAAAGATAACAGATTAAAACAAATTAAAAATTTAACTATATTTAATTAAAAAGCAGGAAATAAAACATTTAAATAGAAATAATATTATATAGAGGAACTATAAACGTTTTTTATACTCAATAACTAGTTATTCTTGACATAACATAATTAAGAATGCTATACTATTAACAGTAATAATTATTAATAAATGGAGGTATTTTTAAAATATGGTTAAAAATGATATGACAGCTCAAAATTTACGTTCTGCTTATGCTGGAGAAAGTATGGCTTATCAGAGATATAAGGTTTGGGGCCAAAAAGCAGACGAAGAAGGCTTTGAAAACGTAGCGCTTTTATTTGATGCTATTGCTTATGCTGAAGAAGTTCATGCAGGAAATCACTTTGCAGCTCATGATAATGTTGAAGGAGATTTTTTAGTTGCTGGTGGTGGAGAATTTGGTTTAGGCACAACATCTGAAAACCTTGTTGGAGCTATTGAAGGCGAAGAGGGAGAAGTGGAACAGATGTATCCTACATACAGTATTGTTGCCAAAGAACAGGGTGAGTCAGATGCAGTTCGTTCATTCCACTATGCTTTAGAAGCTGAGCAGATCCATGCTAAATTATTTAGAAATGCAAAAGAGCATGTAGATAATGGAGAAGATATTGAATTAGAATATGTAACTATCTGTGAAGTTTGTGGACACACTGTAGTAGATGGTTTACCAGATAAATGTCCTGTATGTGGAGAACCTAGCTCAGCATTTCGTAAGTTTACTAAGTAATTATTTTTTGATATAATTATTTATAGTAATCTAAACAGTGACTATAATTGATTTAAAGAGTTAGTTTGTTCGTTATAAAAAAATAAAATTTTCTAAATTGACCTAAAAGTTAATTTAGAATATTTAATAATTAATCACAAACTATAAGGAGGAATTTTAAAATGGGTTATTATGATCTTAAGAAGTTGGAAAACACTGGTGAAGACAAGACAGCCTTAGAGAAAAAACATGTTCCTTATATTCAATGTCCTGATGAAGTTAAAAAAGGTGAGTATTTTGAAGTGAAAGTTACTTTTGGTAAGGAAATCACTCATCCAATGGGTAAAGATCACTATATTCAGTATTTTGATCTATATGCTAATTATGCAAGCCTTGCTAGAGTAGAATTTACTCCTGATATGAAAGCAGAAGCTACCTTGAATGTTAAATTAGAAGAATCTTGTGATTTAAATGTATATGCTTTCTGTAACCTTCATGGTCACTGGGAAGGAAGAAAAGAAATTAAAGTTGTAGAATAATAATTTCAAATAAAATAAATACTTAACCGCCGCCCTTTTTGGGCGGCTTTTTTAATAGATATTAATAAGTACAGGAGGTAATAATGTTAGATAATTTCATATTTAGCCTAAGTGTTGCTTTGCCTATTTTTTTAATTATGTTAAGTGGATTTATTTTAAAAACTAAAAATATAATTAAAAAGGATTTTATTACTGCTGCCAATTTTATTGTTTTTTACATAGCCTTACCATTAAAATTATTTAATAATGTCTCCAGAAGTTCAGTTGTTGATAATTTTAATTTCGAATTAATTAGCTTTGCAATTATGGGAACAATAATTAGTGTAGCTTTAATTTATATATATTCAAAATTTGTTGTTGAAGAGAAAAACAAACTGGGAGCTTTTATCCATGGAACTTTTAGAGGTAATTTTGTATATGTTGGTTTTTCGCTTTTAGAAAATGTAACAGGGGCAGTTGGACCTTTAGCTTCTCTAGTAGTTGCTTTTGTAGTACCAATCTATAATGTTCTAGCAGTGCTGGTCCTCATATTGACTAATTCTAATAATAAAGCGAAAAATCAATTTAAAGATGCTTTAAAAAATATTATTAAAAATCCTTTTATAATCGCAATTGGGCTGGGAATAATAGCGTCTTTAATAAACTTTAAAATGACACCATTAATGCAGAACACAGCAAATTATTTTGATGTTTTAGCAACTCCCTTGGCTCTTTTAACAATTGGAGCCACTTTTAGGGTTGATAAATTATTTATAGATATTAAACCTGCAGCTGCCTCAGCAATTTTCAAATTAATTATTAATCCTCTTCTGGCCGTTATGGCAGCGCTTTTACTTGATTTTAGCAATAGTGAAATATTTTTAATCTATATTTTGTTTGGGGTACCAACCTCAATTTCATCTGCCATTATAACAGCAGCTATGGGTGGAGATGAAAATTTAGCAGCTTCTATAGTTATGCTGACAACATTGGGATCAGTTTTTTCTTTAACTTTATTTGTATTTGTTTTTAAATTAATAAAAATTATTTAAAAATTAAAAAATGATTTACAAAGGCAGCTAAATCTGTTATACTTTATTTAAACAATAATTTAAACAAGTAAATAAATATTTAAATTTGGAGGTGCTGGCAATAGAAAAATTAACTGAACGGGAAAAAGAAGTTCTTGTTTTAATTAAAAAGGATGCAACAATCAGTAGAGAAGAAATTGCAAATAAACTTGAAATTTCAGAGTCAGCTGTAGGCACATATATTCATCACTTAAGCACAAAAGGCTATCTTTTGGGTAGGGGATATATTATTGCTCCTGAAAAGAAAGTTGTAATTGCTGGAGGTGCTAATCTTGATATTAAAGGTTATAGCCCAAACTATATTAAAGGTAGCTCCAGTCCGGGATGGATCAAAGAGAGTCCGGGCGGAGTAGCGCGCAATATAGCAGAAGATCTTGCACTGTTGGAGCAAGAAGTTGTTTTGCTGACTGCAGTTAGCAGTGATCATTTTGGGGAACAGTTAAAAGAAGAAACTAAAGCAGTAGGTGTTGATATCTCGCATTTTAAAATTACTTCAGCTCAGGAAAATAAAACTGGAGTTTATCTGGCTCATCTAGACCAAAATGGAGATTTGATTGGGGCAGTAAATGATATGAGAATTTTAAAAAAGATTGATATTAATTATTTGAACGAAAAAAGAAAGATTATTGAAACATCCTCAATGCTTATTTTTGATACAAATTTAGAAGAAAGTTCAATTTCATTTTTATTAGAATTAGCTAGAGACAAAAAAATGATTAAAATAGCTGATGCTGTTTCAGTTGAAAAAGCTTTAAAATTAAAAAATAAGTTAATTTATCTAGATTATTTAAGAGCTAATCTTGATGAAATTGAAGTTTTGCTTGGTTTAGTTAAAATGGAAGCTTCTGGAACAACTCAAAAACTGAATATTAAAGATAGAATGCAGCGCTTAGAAAAATTTTATTCTGAAAATAAACATTTGCCTGAGATGATCATTAGTGCTGGCAAAAAAGGAGTTTATTATCTCAGTCGAAATAAAGAAAAAGTCAAGTTAGAGCATTTTAAAGCCCCTGAAATTAATAGTGAAGAAATTGTGGAGACAACTGGAGCGGGAGATGCATTAACAGCTGGATTTGTAGCTGGTATCATGAATAAAAAGTCTATTCAAGAGTCTATAGAATTGGGAATTAAAGCTTCAACTCTGACTATCAAATCTGAACTCACATGTAATCCGGATTTAAGTGAATTAGTATAATAAATAATATGGAGGTAATATAATGAAAAATTTAGAAAAATATTTAGTGGTCAAAGAGGAAGTAAAAGAGGCACTAAACACTGGTAAAGCTGTTGTAGCTTTGGAATCAACAATAATTGCTCATGGAATGCCATATCCTCAAAATATAGAAACAGCATTAGAGATTGAAGATATAATTAGAGCTAATGGTGCAGTGCCAGCGACTATTGGAATTATTGATGGCAAAATAAAAGTTGGCTTAACTAAAGAAGAGGTTGAATTTTTAGGCGAATCCAAAGAAGTAATTAAAGTTAGTCGGCGTGATCTACCAATTGTATTAGCAGAAAAAAAACATGGTGCAACAACAGTAGCTGGAACCATGATTGCAGCAGATTTAGCTGGAATTAAAATCTTTGTTACTGGTGGAGTTGGTGGAGTACACAGAGGAGCAGAAAAAACTTTTGATATTTCAGCTGATCTAGAAGAGTTAAAGAAAACTTCAGTTGCAGTAATTGCAGCTGGTGCTAAATCAATATTAGATTTGGGTTTAACTTTAGAAAAATTAGAAACTTTTGGGGTTCCTGTTCTTGGTTATCAAACAGAAGAACTACCAGCATTCTACAGCCGACACAGTGGATTTAATTGTGACTATAAATTAGAAAGCCCAGAACACACAGCCGATATTTTACGAGCAAAATGGGAACTTGGTTTAGACGGAGGAGTTTTAATCGCTAATCCAGTGCCAGAAGCTGATGAAATCGAATACTCAGTTATTAATGAAAAAATTGAACAGGCATTAGCTGAAGCTAAAGAGAAAAGAATTTCTGGCAAAGAGTTAACCCCATTTTTATTGGATAGAATTAAAGAAATAACTGATGGGAAAAGTTTAGAAACAAATATTGCTTTAGTAAGAAACAATGCAGTTGTAGGTGCTAAGATAGCAAAGGCTTTTGCTGCTAAAGCTTAATGAGCTACTAATTTTATTAAAAAAACCACCATCAATGGTGGTTTTTTTAATTTGAAGTGTATTTAAAAAGGTACTGCTATCTCAAAAATGTAAAATGTTAACTAGAATTCATTCAATAAATTAATTATAATTGGTCCAATCAGCAATCATTCTCGATTGATTAAGCGATATGGTTGTGATAAAATGAATTATAAGATATAAATGTTATTACACTCAGGAAGTGGAAAAATGAGAAATTATATAATAAAAAGAATATTACTATTAATTCCTATAATCTTTATTGTAGCTTTAATTGCTTTTTTTATAACAAATTTAATGCCCGGGGACCCTGTTAGAGTTATTCTGGGCAATATGGCGTCAGAAGCCGAGGTTGCTAGATTAGAAGCTGCTCTTGGTTTTGATCAGCCTTTAATTGTGAGATTTTTTAGATGGTTGGCTAATATAATGAGAGGGAATTTTGGAGAATCACTTTATTTAAATGCACCTGTCTCGCAAGTTTTGGCGGAAAGACTGAGGCCCACATTTTTAATTGCTATTTTGGCTGAAATTTTAGGAATTACAGCCGGAGTCCTTTTGGGGATTCTAGCCGCTGTTAAGCATCGACAGATTTTAGATCAATTTTCAATTACAGTATCACTTTTAGGGATTTCCATTCCCAGTTTTTGGCTTGCGTTGATTTTAATGTATTTTTTTTCAGTTAAACTGGGTTGGTTTCCGGTTAGCGGTTATGAACCATTTAATGAAGCAGGTTTTGGCACATTACGTTATATAATTCTACCGGCTGTGACACTTGCTTTTATGCAGGCGGGCTTAATAGCTCGAATGACTAGAAGTGCAATGCTTGATACTTTAAAACAGGACTATATTAGAACAGCAAAGAGTAAAGGCTTATCTGTTTATTCTATAGTTTTCAAACATGCTTTGAAAAATTCTATGCTGCCTGTAATTACTGTAATTGGGCATAATTTTGCAGTGCTTTTGGGGGGGACCTGGATAGTAGAAACAATATTTGTAATTCCTGGTACTGGTTTTATGGCAATTAATGCAATAATGCGTCGTGATATCCCAGTTATTCAAGCTTCCATAATTTTTGTTGCAGTTATTTATGTAATTTTAAATTTATTAGTGGATTTAAGTTATGCATTTTTAAACCCAAAAATCAGATATCAATAAAGGAGTAATAATTTGTTATTTTTAAAAAAATATCATAAATATCAGCATCCATATATAACAACTTCAATAATAATCTTATTAATTTTGGTTTTTTTGAGCCTTTTTGCACCGGTGCTTACAGATTACAATCCTGTAAGGAATGATGCCAGGAATAGATTGCAGCCGCCTTCTAGAGAACATCTTTTAGGGACAGATCAATTTGGTCGAGATATTTTTACCCGTATTCTCTATGGTCTTCGAGCTTCAATAGAGATTGGAATTTCAGTGGTTATTCTAACTATTATTTTTGGTGGAATTATAGGAATAGCTGCAGGCTATTATCCCTATCTTGATAAAATAATTATGAGAGTATTAGATGCAATGATGGCTTTTCCAGGTATAATTATAGCAATTTCGCTGGCAGCTATCTGGGGAGCTGGAAAATTAAATATAATTTTTGCTCTTTCTTTTGCCTATTTTCCCAAAATGGCAAGGATTGTTCGCAGTGCTGTGATTTCAATTAAAGATTTAGAGTATGTAGAATCAGCTCGAGCAGCAGGAGCTACTGATTTTAGAATTATTTTTAAATATATTCTTAAAAACTCGGCATCTCCGATTATGGTTCAGGCAACCTTTAATTTTGCCTTAGCAATTTTGGATGAAGCTGCACTCAGTTTTTTGGGGGTGGGCATTATGCCACCTGAACCAAGTTTGGGAGCTATGGTGACCGATGCCAGGACATATATGGTAGTTGCACCCTGGATGATACTTGCTCCAGGAATTATGATTATCCTTTCAGTTTTATCTTTAAATTTACTGGGGGATGGTTTGCGTGATTTATTAGATCCGCATTTAAAAAATACTTTAAAAAAATAATAAAGGGGTGTTTAAGAAATGAAAAAAGAAACAAAGTTGAGTTTGTTAGTTATGCTTATCATTTTTTCTTTGTTGTTTAGCTCGACGGTCTTAGCTCAAGAGGAAGAACGTTTTGGAGGTACATTGAATGCAGCTTTTCAGATGTCAGTAGCCCACTTAGATAGTGATAATTCTACAGACTCTTTAATTACAGCGATGATGAATCATGTTTATGAAGGCTTATTCGAATTTGATGAAAATCTTAATTTAACTCCCCACTTAGCAGAAAGCTATCAAATAAAAGAGAATGGTTTGGTTTATGAAGTTAAGTTGAGAGAAAATGTTAAGATGCATAATGGCCAGACAATGAATGCTGATGATGTAGTAGCTTCATTTAGAAGATGGCTTGAATTGAATAATGGTGGTGGCTTGATAGCTCCATATTTCGAAAAAGTAGAAAAGATAGATCAGTATAATATTCGTTTTAAATTTGAAGAAGTATATGCTCCATTTTTAAATATTTTGGCTTCTCCTGTTTCAAATCAAAAATTTGTGGTAAGGGCAGAAGAAGTAGTAGAAGAGTTTGGTAATGATGTTATTGATCGCCATGTAGGTACAGGACCTTACAAATATGAGGAATGGGTCCCAGATCAGAAGTTAGTATTAACTCGTTTTGAAGATTATACGCCAAGTCCACGTGAAGGTTCATTTTTTGCAGGTGAGCGAATCCCTTATTTAGATGAAATTGTGTTTAATTTTATTCCTGATGCTCAGGTTAGAGTTTCTGGAGTTCAAACCGGACAGTTTCATTTTGCCGAAGAAGTTCCAAGAGATCAATATCAAATCTTTGAAATGGATCAGAATATAGAAAATGTAATTATTTATCCTGATCGGATGTCGATGTTAATTTTCAATAACGCTGAAGCACCATTTAATAATAAGTATGCTCGTCAGGCAATAGTATATGCTTTAGACTTTGAAGAGTTAGGTTATGCAATGATTGGAGACTCTGAGTTCTGGCGTCTGGAATCAGCCTTACATGAGGAAGGCAACCCCTGGCATGTTCCTGATGCTGGCGAAGGTATTTATGGAGTTTATGACCCTGAAAAAGCAAAAGAACTTCTTGACAGAGCAGGCTATGATGGAGAACCACTTGTTATTTTAAGTGGTCAAGATAATCAAATGGAAAGACAGGGAGCAATTGCTATTCAAGATCAGCTAGAAAAAATAGGAATTGAGGTTGAACTTCAGCTTTTTGATCGTCCAACTGTTGTCGAAAGAAGAGCTAGAAAAGAAGGTTGGCATATGCACCTTTCTCCATTTATCAAAATAGTGCCTGATCCTCAAATTCATCAAGGCTGGACCGGTACAAATAAATGGATTAGTAACTGGGATAGTGAAGAATCTCGAGAGATGGACCAGATCTTTGCAGAAATGCTGAAAGAGGTTGACCAGGAAAAAAGATATGAAATTATGGAAAGAATGCAGGCTAAACTTTGGGATACAGTACCCTATTTTAATATATTAGATTACAGTAGGCTGCATATTAAAAGAACAGAGCTTAAGAATTTTCAGTCAGGTTGGCAGCCTTTCTTCTGGAACACTTACCTGGAATAAAATCTTGGTACCGGATACTTGTAACTTGTTGGAAATAAATAAAAGATCATAAAATAAGAACAGCAGCTTGAGGTCTAAAAGCACCTAAAAGCTGCTGTTTTTTAAATATTATATTTGGAAATATTTGGTCCAAAAAACGGAAGCTGCACCCTAATCTGCTTTAGGAATTTTATAATCGATCTTATTGAAGAAGTTACCTAAAATAATTGAACTGACAATCACTAGTGGTAATGAGACACCAATTCTGATAGCAGTAAATTTAACTCCTAATATTGAAGCCTCCATAATACTCATTGGAATCATCACCAGGGAAGCAGCTGTTACATAAGTGAATATCGACGAATAATTTGCTCCTTTATGATAGAGTGTGTTTGCTACCGGAAAAGCTACAAAAGTTCCTCCAACTGTAGTTGCTGCTAGCAAAATAGCATAAATATATTTTTTGAATCCAGAAGTATTACCAAAATTATTTTCAATGCTTTCGCGGCTGACCCAGACATCAAATAAACCGATTAGAATAAAAGCGGGCGGTAAGAGTAAGCCCATATCGCGGGCAAAGATCATAAAATTAGAACCAATTCTTTTACCAAGATCAAAATTCATAAAATATGATCCGGCAATAAAAGCTACAAAAACTGCAAATATATAGTAGTTCATATTATTATTTTTCTTAGTTTCTTTATTTTTAGCCATTATATTAACACCTCTCCGTATAATACTCCTGTTGCAACAGCGATCATAGCTGAAATTATAAAACCAGCAATATTACGCCAGATAGTTGCTTTGATTCCGAAATATTCTTTTTCAACTGGGTAGGTAGCTACTCCAACTAACATCAAAGTTGTGATAAAAGCAGCCACTACCATATAATTTACTCCTTTAGAAACTAATATTCCTGCCAGTGGATAAGCGATAAAACCAGGCATCATAGTAATCGACCCGATAATTAATCCCATAATCATACCAATAAATGGAGCCTGACCACCAAGATAATTTATTATAAACTGATCAGAAATTAATAAGATAAATGATAAAATAATTAATAACTTAAGATAAGTTCCTAAAATTTTAGAGAATTTCTTCCAGCCCACTTTTAACCCTTTAAATGTTTTTTCGCGGTCTGTAAAAAATGAAATTAGAACAGCAAATCCAGCAATATAGTAAAGTGTATACATTAAATTCCCTCCTTGTAAATACCCTTATGGGGTATCTTTATATTTATAATATGCCCTAAACTTAAGAAAAAAAGTTAAGCATTTTACAATATTGAAAATTATATCGCAAAAACATGATATTTGTGAAGAAAGTATGAACTTTCCCCAAATAAGTTGTTTTAGCAGACCAAGCTATACTATAATAAAAATAGTTAGAAAAAATTTATCTAGGAGGTCAAAAAAATGAAGAAAAAAATAAGTTTAGTTTTGATAGTACTGATGGTTCTTTTTACATTTGGTTCTGCTTTAACTCTAGCTCAGGACAGCACAGAAGAAACCCAAGAAACTGTTTTGGAAGAAACTGATGAGACAGTAAATGAAACGGGAGAAGATACTGAAGAGGGAGAAACTGATGAGACAGTAGATACAGAGGAAGAAGCTGCAGCAAGTGATGAAGATTCTGAAAATGGAGAAACTACAGATAGCGAAAATGAGACTGAAGTTAGTTATGAAAGTCTTGATGACTTGTTGACTGCTATTAGTGACAGTGAAGATTTAAGTGAGCTTGAAAAAGTTACTTTAGAAAGAAAATTAACATCTTATGAAGAAAGCTTAAGTGTTGAAGCAATGACTTCAGTTACAAATAAAATTATGGACGAAGAACTTGATTTAGGACAGGGATTTGTGATATTAAATAATTTAAATCAAAGTGTAAATAATGGTTTGGAAGAAGAAATGGCGCTAGAATTAATTAATAGCAATCAAAATGAAACTGATAATGGTCAATTTAGTTTTCAAACTGCGCTTGAACTGAGAAAGATAAGTCGTGTAGATAGCTCAGGAGAAAAGACAGAAGCCTTTGTAGAAGAAATAGAATCTATTATTGAGGGGAATGGAGAGATTGAAACTTCTCAATTAAAACAATTAGCTGCAGAATACAGAAAAGAAGCAAGAGAAGAAGCAAGAGCTGAAAAATTAAATAACAGACAGAATAATTCTAATTCAGCTTCTGAAAATGCTTTGGAAAATCGCCAGAATAAAAACAATTCTAAAAATTCTTTAAAGAATGAGAATCAAGGCAAAGGAAATTCTAATAATGAAAAGTCAAAGTCTAAAGGTAAATCATCAAATAAATCTCCAAATTCTAACGCAAATGGAAATGCAAAAAAATAGTAATGATATTAACCCTGCTGTAAAAGGCGGGGATTTTTTATTTTAGTATGATTATATTTTTACAAGGACATTGCCGAAATATAATTTAGAAATTATTGGTCCTGAGAACAGAAGCTGTACATAAATCTTGCAAAATAGTGCTGAAAAATATATACTTGTGATAGTATTATTAATTTAAGCAGCGACATAAGAATTTAAGGAGGAATTAGTATGTCTGTAAAGGAAGATTTAAGACTAAAACTGGATATTAACAATGTTTTTGCAGAAATGATTGGTGAAGAGCATGGTTTGACAGTCAAAGAGTTAGAAGATGCAAAAGAAGAAGCTCTTAGAGCACATCAAAATATTCTGGAAGCTGAAGCTGAAGGAAAGATGGGTTTTATGGAACTGCCATATAAACAGGAAGAAGTTGTAAAAGAACTTAAGGAAACTGCTGAAGAATTGAAAGACAAGTTTGATAATTTTGTAGTATTGGGTATTGGAGGATCCGCACTTGGAAACATTGCAGTCCAGACTGCAATTAATGATCCCCACTACAACCTATTTGAAGAAGCGCGTAATGGTTATCCTCGCCTTTTTGTTAGTGATAATGTTGATCCAGAAGGAACTAAAGCTCTGCTGGATAAGCTTGATCCTAAAAAGACTCTCTTTAATGTAATTTCTAAATCAGGAAGCACCGCTGAAACAATGAGTCAGTTTTTGTTGGCCCGTAAATTTATCGCCGATGCTGTAGGAGAAGAAAATGTTGGGGAACATTTTATTGCGACTACAAGTAAAGATTCTGGTTATTTGATTGAAATTGCTAAAAGAGAAGGAATGAAAAAATTCTTTATTCCTGATAATGTAGGAGGAAGATTCTCGGTTCTAACCCCGGTTGGACTCCTCTCGGCTGCTATGACTGGAGTCGATATTGAAGAATTACTCGATGGTGCAGCCTATATGGATAAGATCTGTCGTGAGGATGATTTTTGGAAAAACCCTGCTTTAGTTAATGGCTTAATCCAGTATCTAGCCTATAAAAAAGGTAAGATTATGAATGTGATGATGCCTTATTCTGATCGCCTGCGTGATGTAGCGGACTGGTACAGGCAGTTATGGGCGGAATCATTAGGTAAAGAAGTCGATAGACAGGGTAATCAGGTAAATGTTGGTCCAACTCCGATTAAAGCTTTAGGTGCAACTGATCAGCATTCACAGGCTCAACTATATATGGAAGGACCTTTTGATAAAATCATTACTTTCCTTGAAGTAGAAAATTTTGGAGAAGAATTAGAAATTCCTGGAGCTTATCAGGATTTAGCTGGTCTTGGTTATTTAGGAGGCCATAGCTTTGATGAATTAATTAATACAGAAAAATGGGCAACAGAACTTGCTTTAAATAAGCGCAAGAGAATGAATCAAACTCTTAAGGTTCCAGAAGTCAATGAATTTACTTTAGGTCAGTTATTCTATTTCTTTGAATTCCAGACAGCTGTAACCGGTGAATTATTAAATGTCAATGCCTTTAATCAGCCTGGAGTTGAACTGGGTAAGAATTATACTTACGGAATTTTTGGTCGTGATGGCTATCAGGAGAAAAAAGATGAATTTGAAAATTCTGCTTCACATAAAGATGACTTAATTCTGTAAGTTAAATTTGATCTGGATAATATAGATTTATCATTAAAAATTCATCTATTTTTAATGATTGTCCTTTATAATTATAATAAATATCAAAGTTTATCCACCTAAGAATTATTTGGGTGGATAACTTTGCTTATTCTAATTTAATTACTGCCGGGGGAATTGTTATGAGTAAAGACAAAGCAGAAAATAAAAATTTAAATAAAGAAAAACTTTTTAAAGATACTGTGCCACGTTCTAGGGTTCAGCTTGATGTTGTTAAAAGAGTAAGATCTGCTTTAGAAAATATGCCAGCAGAACTCCCAGCAAAGATTATATCTTATCAGGATATTATTAGAGAAAATGGTGAGTACTATTTACTTTATAAAGGTAGTAGTGATTTAAAACCGCTAGTTGAATATTTAAATAAAAATTCTATTAGTTTAAAAAAATTGCTGCAGGAATTTAAAGAAGTTTTAGAAATACTGGAACAGCTCGAACTAATAAAAAATATTTTTCCAGATGGTATAAATGCTGGTAATTTCTATATTGATGAGCAGGAGAATATTTATTTGATGCCAGAACAACTGCTCCGAAGTAAGAGGAATTACAATGAATTTAAATTTGAAGCCCCTGTTTCAGATTATTTTAGGCCACCTGAGATAATTGAGGGAGAATCCTGGCAGCAGCATTCATATATTTTTAATACAGCTGCAGTTTTTTATTATTTTTTAAGTTCTGAAACAATTTTTAGCGATAACGATCAGGCTAAGGTTTTAAATAAAATTCAGAGTGAGAATATTTTAGAACTGAAAACCCTGGTACCACAGATCAGTAATAGCTTAAATAATTTGTTTATGAAAATGCTGGACCGAGAAAAAAATAAGAGACCGAGCTTAGACTTTATTTTTGAAGAACTCGAAAATACAACTTTAGAAAAGCAATTTGAGCTGCAGCCTTTTTTTAAAAGGAAAAATATTATAGATAATAAAATAGTGAAAAAGAAGAGAAAAAAAGAAAATATTAAACTCTTTTTTAGACAGAGCTGGAAGCCACTACTTTTTTTTGTTATTCTATTTTCTTCTTTATTTTGGGGCTTGAGTTCAGGACCAGATGCGACTATTACAGCTGATAATTCGCCTGAGGAAGTAGTAAATTATTTTTACGGAGCAATAGCTGCAAAAAATATTAGACTGGCCGATGAAGCAGCAGAATTTGATTTAGGCAAAATGGAACGCTTAATATCCGAAAGTTACGTGATAGAAAAAATGCAGGCTGCCTATTCAGAGCCAAATTCAGATAGAGAAATTAAACAGGTTTACAGTCTGGAAAATTTCAGGTTGGAGAAGCTTTCAAGCTCAGAGAACAGTCATACTTTTAAAGCTTTTTATGAATTTAACTTTAGAAATAGCGAAGAACTTTATTCAATTGAATTAGAAGATCAAATTTTAGTTGAGAAATTTGATGAAGTATGGAAAATAAAGAAAATCAATGGAGATATGAAAGATATGATTGCTGGAGAATATCCCTGGGGGGAAGAATAATGGATAAAAAACTAATTGCAAACAATGATTATGAGAAAATTAAAGATAATTTAGTTTCCTGGCTGCAGAAAAAAGTGAAAAATTCTGGTCTAAAAGGAGCGGTAGTTGGTTTGAGTGGTGGAATTGATTCAGCAGTTACTGCAAGATTAGCACAGCTGGCTTTTGGAGAAGATCTGTTGACAGTTATTATGCCCTGTCATTCAAGCAGCAAGGATAAACAAGATGCACTTAAAATAGCTAATGAATTTAAAATGCCGGTAGTGGAAAATGACTTAAGTGAAGTTTATGATCACTTATTAGATAATTTAAGGGCAACTGGTATTAAAGGCGGAAAATTAGCTGAAGCTAATATTAAACCTCGTCTGCGGATGACCACCTTATATTATTATGCCCAATCTAAAGACTATCTGGTTGTAGGAACAGATAATTGGAGTGAATTGAAAATTGGTTATTTTACCAAACACGGTGATGGAGGTATTGATCTAGCACCACTTGGTTCATTAGTAAAGCATGAGGTTAAAGAGCTGGCAAGGGTGCTGGATATTCCGCTTGAAATTATAGAGAAAAAGCCTTCGGCTGGCCTTTGGGAAGGACAGACAGATGAGTCTGAAATGGGTTTTAGTTACGAAGAACTTGACCAATATATATTAACTGGTGAGGCTGAGCCAGAAGTTGAAACAAAGATTAAAGAATTGGCCTCTAAAAACAGCCATAAGGTAGCACCAATTCCCATTCCTAAAAGAGATAAAATACTATAATCACTAAAGTCTTTAAGCTGAGGTGGATCAAATGAGAAAAACAATTTTTATGCTGCTCATGATTTGTTTGATAATTTTTACAGCTTCGACATCAGTTTTAGCTGATTTTTTTCCAATTAAATATACCGATGATTTGGGAAGGGAGATTGTAATTGAAAAGGAAGTGCAGAGAATCATCTCTTTGGCGCCGGCAATTACAGAAATTATTTATGCTCTCGGCCTGGAAGATAAACTGGTAGCTGTTAGTTCGGCCTGCGATTATCCAGATGATGCATTGAATAAAGAAGATGTGGGTAGAATTGATGAGCCTAATCTAGAAAAGATAATTTCTTTAGAACCAGATCTTGTAATTGCTGAATCTGTAAGTAAAATTGCAGTTCTAAAACGGTTAACTGAATTGGGAATTAAAAATATTGGTTTTAAACCTGGCTCAATTAATGATACAATAGATATGATTGATGACATTTCTTATTTAATTTCTGCCCAGAGTGCTGGATCAGAGATAACTGCAGAGATGGAAAAAGAACATCAACGGTTGAAAAAAATTGTGGCTAAAAAGCTCGAAAATAATGAACGGCGAAGGGTTTTTTACGAAATTTGGTCAGACCCATTATATACAGCTGGCAGCGGAACTTTTATTGATAGTTTGATTTATGCTGCTGGGGGTTACAATGTCGGTCGTGAGGCTCAAGGGAGCTGGCCAACATATAGTATGGAAAGCTTAATTGCCGCTGACCCTGAGGTTTATATTAGCAGCCAGCACAGCAGTCTGCAGGATTTAACTATTGAGAAATTAAAACAGAAAAAAATCCTTAGAGAAATTTCTGCTTTTAAAAATGACCGTTTATATTTAGTCAATCAAGATTTAGTTAATAGACCTTCACCAAGAATCATTGAGGGTTATAAGGAGTTGATTAAAGCTATTTTTCCAGAACTAAAAGAGGAGATCGATTAGTTTTGTTGAATAGCAGACAGTGGTAGGGAAAGTTCAGGCATTTATAAACCTTTTTTAAAAGGAAATAACTAAGAAAATAAGACTAAGAGGTGATTTGATGAATTTATCAGATTTTACAATTGATGATTTTACGGAAATTGATGGTGGACAGTCTATAGGAAAGGTAGCTGTACTACTTTCAATGGTTAATGATGAATATGATGGCAAGATAATTGATGCTTATAAAAGTGAGGGTTATGAAGCTGTAATTACTAGAGCTGGAGGCAAGGGCTCCAAACTAAAGGACAAAGTTTTACGCAACTGTCTTGGAGCAGCAATTAAAGGTGATGTAATTACCGAATCTGTTCAGGATCAGAGAATATTAACTCGCTGTGTGGAACGAGCAATGGTTGACTTTGATAAACCGTTATCCGGTATTTCTGGAGCTGGTATTAAAATAGGTATTGTTAGTAAAGCACCACATTTAGCAGTAGCTCTTTATGGAAAGCTTGGTATCCCTGGTTTAGATGTTGATCACGAAATTTCAGGAATGGGGATTCATTACTATGGACTCAGCAAAAGGTAATAATGAATTTGAAATATTAAAAAGAGTATTTAAATATCTTTTACCATATAAAGGCAGGCTGGCAGGGGGAGTAATCTCCATGCTGGTTCATGCCTTTTTAACTGTTTTTTTTGTTAAGGTTTTTCAGGACCTTTTGGAAACAATTATCTCGGATATTGATATGGGAAGAGAGGGAATGATTCAGCTTTCTTTAGTTGCGGGAATGATGATTTTAGTCTATTTCCTTAAAGGTGTTTCTTATTACGGAAAGACCTATTTAGTTTCCTATGTTTCACAGAGGTCAATCAAAGACATGCGGGATGATCTTTATTCACATCTGCATAATTTATCTTTGAGTTTTTACAGTAAAAATAAGACAGGTGATATTTTATCAAGGGTTACAAATGATGTTCAGAATTTAGAAAGTTCAATGATTAAGACGACTGTGGGTAGTGTTGATAAGGTTTTTACTCTAATCGGAGGAATTATTTATCTGGTTTATCTAAATTATCGCCTGACAATCTTCTTAATTATAATTTTACCATTTATCACTTATGTTATTACTAAATTTAATTATAAATTGAAAAAAGTAAGCCGCAGAGTTCAGATTAAAATAGCTGATGTATCTGATGTACTGCAGGAAACATTATCTGCAGTTAGAGTAGTTAAATCTTTTGGTCGGGAAGAATATGAGTTTGAACGTTTCAGCAGTGAAAATCAGGCTAATTTCCGGGCAAAAATGAAAAAGACTCAATATGGTGCGATTTTAACTCCACTGGTAGAATTTTTAGCTGCTATTTCTTTTACAGCTATACTTTGGTATGGAGGTTATGAGGTCATGCAGGGCCGAATGACAGCATCTGAATTAATTGCCTTTTTCACTCTGCTTTTAACTATCAGTGAACCGCTAAGATCAATTACTAAATTATCTAAAAGACTGCAGCAGTTATTTGCTTCAGCCGAAAGAGTTTTTGAAATTATGGATACTGAAAGTGAACTGCGTGAAGATGATGAAAACAAAATAGAATTAAATGATCTTGAAGGTGAGGTAGTTTATGATAACGTTAGCTTTGCCTATAATGAAGATGAAATAGTGCTCCAAAATATCAATTTGACTGCTAAGCCAGGTGAAGTTGTAGCTCTTGTTGGTCACAGTGGAGCTGGCAAAACAACAATGGTTGATTTAATCCCACGGTTTTTTGATCCAATCGAAGGTAGAATGCGTGTTGATGGCCATGATCTTAGAGATCTAAAAATCGATAGTCTGCGTAACTTTATTGGGATAGTACCACAAGAGACTATTTTATTCAGTGGTTCTTTAAGAGATAATATAGCCTACGGTGATTTAAATGCTGACGAAAAAGCGATTCAGAAGGCAGCTAAAGCTGCCAATGCTCATCAATTTATTATGGGCTTTCCAGATGGTTATGATACTGTTGTGGGAGAGCGCGGAGTTGGACTTTCTGGTGGTCAGAAACAGAGAATTTCTATTGCCAGAGCAATTTTGAAAAATCCTAAGATATTAATTTTAGATGAGGCTACTTCTTCTCTTGATTCTGAATCTGAAGCCTTAGTACAGGAAGCTCTAGAGCATTTAATGAAAAATAGAACAACTTTTATTATTGCTCATAGATTATCTACTATTAGAAACGCCGATAAGATTGTAGTGGTAGAACAGGGTGAGATTATGGAAATGGGTAATCACCAGGAACTGATCAAGAAACAGGGTAAGTATGCTTCTTTATATCAAGGTCAATTTATTGAAGATCCCAATGCCTAAATATTAAAATTCAAAAAAGGAGGAATGATTAATGTCAGATCAAAAAAGAAAATTAGAAAAAGCAATAATTCCTCCTTTAGCTTATTATTTAATTAGAGCTACAAATTTTTCTTACAGATTAGAAGTCGAAGGTTGGCAGCAGGCTAAAGAAAAGTTGGATAAGCAGGAGTCACTTGTTTTTTCCTGCTGGCATGGTAAACTCTGGGTTCCTTCATATTTCCTAAAGGATTTAGGAATTTATGCTTTATCAAGTTTAAGTCGAGATGGCAGTTATATGGCTCAAGTTTTAAAAAAAATGGGTTGGAGAACAGTTCGTGGCTCAAGCAGCAGAGGTGCAAGCCGCTCTCTACTTGAATTATATAGGAAATTAAAAAAAGGAGAAAGTACAGCTATTACTCCTGATGGACCGACAGGTCCTCCGCATCAGGTTAAACCGGGTATTATTTTTCTACAGGAAAAGGCGGGGTCTTATCTGGTTCCGATAGGGGTTGAGGCTCGTTGGAAGAAAAACTTTAACAGCTGGGATAGTTTTTTGCTGCCTTTACCTTTTAGTAAAACAGCCTTAGTTTTTGCTGAGCCGTTTAAATTCAAAGCAGGGCTTGAGATGGAAGAAAAAGAGAAAATTTTAAAAGAAAAAATGACAGAAGTAAATAAAAGAGCTGCTGAATTAGTCAAAAAATAATGGTGGTATTAAATATATGAGTAGTTTGCGAAAATATTTAGAAAATATAATAGATGGATCTAAAGAGGGGATATTGGCAGGAGTAATTCGCTGTATCTTATTTTTGTTATCACTGTTTTATGCTCAACTAGCTAAAATTAGGTCCACTCTTTATCAAAATAATATTTTAAAGAAAAAAGAGGCAGGGGTGCCGGTAATCAGTATTGGTAATATTACAACTGGTGGTACTGGTAAAACACCTTTTACAGCATTTTTAGCTGAGGAATTAAAATCTCAATATAAGATAGCAATTATTAGTCGTGGTTATGGAGCGGCAAAAAATGTAGAAGAACCATATTTGATTAAAGATGGTTCAAAGCTTTATGCCGATGCTGCTCAGGCGGGAGATGAGCTTTTTATGCTGGCCCGCAATTATGATCAATTAATTTTTATTCGTTCAGCTAATAGATATCAGGGAACAAAAATGGCAGAAGCTCATGGGGCAGATTTGATATTATTAGATGATGGTTTTCAGCATTATCAATTAAAAAGAAATTCAGATATTGTTTTAATCGATGCTGAAAAACCCTTTTCTAATAATAAAGTTTTACCAGCAGGTTTGCTAAGAGAACCTTTTACTGCTTTAAAAAGAGCTGATATTTTTCTTTTAAATCGCAGTGAAAATGTTGATTTTAATAGAATTAAAGAGCTTGAAAATTCTCTTGAAACGCTTAGTCCTTCTAATGACGGAGTTTTTAAAGCAGAAACCAGTTTAGAAAGTTGTGTTTGCGTAGCCTCACAGCAGGAAGAGAAGCTTGACTTTTTAAAGGAGAAAAAGGTTTTCGCTTTTTCTGGCATTGGTAGCCCGGAAGCTTTCAAAAAAAGTATTGAAAGTGCAGGTGCTAAAATAGTTAGTTACAAAATATTTAAAGATCATTATAATTACCAAAAGGAAGATCTTTTAACTTTGCTTGATCAGTATTCTGCTTCTCAGGCTGATTTAATTTTAACTACAGAAAAAGATGCGGTTAAACTAAGTGATTTTGCAGAGATGATTGGTAATCTCCCTTTTTATTATCTTAAAATTTCTTTAAAAATTGAGGAAAAAGACAAATTACTAAAAATTATTAAATCGAAAATACGTAATGAAAATGCAAAATAAGGATTTGAGGTGTTTTGATGACTGCTCTTAAAACTGCGGCTGTGATTCCAGCACGTTATGATTCCAGTCGGTTTCCGGGGAAGGCCCTGGTAGATATTTTAGGGAAAGCGATGATTGTTAGGGTTTATCAGGCAGTAGAAAAATGTGAACAAATAGATGAAGTCTATGTGGCAACAGATGATAAAAGAATAAAAAAAGTTGTGGAAGCAGCTGGAGGCAGAGTTATTATGACCTCTAATCAGCATCAAAGTGGTACTGATAGAATTGCAGAGGCGGCGGCTCAAATTGAAGCTGATTTGATAGTCAATGTTCAGGGAGATGAACCCTTGATTGAAGCTCAAAGTATTACGCAAGCTTTAAAACCTTTTAGTCAGGAAAATAATTTGCAGATGAGTACTTTAAAGAGAAAGATAAATTCTGAAGCTGCTAAAAGTCCTGATCTAGTTAAAGTTATTACAGATTATGAAGATTATGCTTTATATTTTTCTCGTTCTCCCATTCCATATTATCGAGATACAAAAGTAAAAGATCAGCATTATTATCAGCATATAGGACTTTATGTTTATCGCCGTGATTTTTTATTAAAATATGCAGGAATGGAAAGGACTGCTTTAGAAAAGGCAGAATCTTTAGAGCAGCTGCGGGCACTTGAAAATGGTTATCAGATTAAGGTTTTGGAAACAAAAGCAAAATTAATTGGTGTTGATCGCAAAGAAGATGTTGAGCTGGTGGAAAAAGAACTTAAAGCCAGAAATAAAAAGATTTAGTTAATTAATCTATAATTAAAAGATTTTTTGACAATACGTGACATACAGATGGGGGTAAAAAATGATTAAGCAGGTTAAATTAAATGATGATATAATTTTTGGAGACCAGGAAAAACCATTTGTGCTTTTAGCAGGTCCCTGTGCGATTGAGGAAGAAGATAGGGTCTTGAGAATTGCCGAAGGAATTAAAAAAATTACTGATAAGTTGGGGATTCCCTATGTTTTTAAGGCTTCTTTTGATAAAGCAAACCGCTCTTCAATTGAATCATATCGCGGTCCTGGTTTAGAAGAAGGATTAAGGATTTTAGAGAGAGTAAAAAAAGAATTTGAACTACCTGTAATTTCAGATATTCATTTACCTGAGCAGGCAGCTGTGGCAGCTGAAGTTTTAGATATTATGCAGATCCCAGCCTTTTTATCCAGACAGACCGATATGTTGACTGCAGCTGGTAAAACCGGAAGTATTATTAATGTTAAAAAAGGACAGTTTCTGGCACCCTGGGATATAGATCAGGTTGTAGAAAAAATAGAAAGTACTGGCAATCAAAGAATACTTTTAACCGAAAGAGGAGTGTCTTTTGGTTATAATAATTTAGTAGTAGATATGCGCTCATTACCTAGAATGCGCAAAACTGGTTATCCGATTGTTTTTGATTCAACTCATGCAGTCCAACTTCCAGGTGGAGCAGGAGATAGCTCAGATGGTGAAAAAGAATATGTACCATATTTAATGAGAGCTGCTCTGGCTGTAGGAATCGATTCCTTATTCATGGAAGTTCATGATAATCCAGCAGTAGCAAAAAGTGATGGAGCAAATATGATTCCTTTAGCTAAGCTGGAAGAGATTTTAAAACAGGGACTGGCAATTGATAATGCTGTCAAAGATTGTGATGAAATAAATTATTAAGATTCGGGTGAATAAAATGACAAAAAAAAGCAGAGAAGATAAATTAAAAGCAGGACTTGAAGGAGCAAAAAATGTCCTGCAGATAGAAGCTGATGCAGTTTTAAAATTGAAAGAGGATCTTGACGGAAGTTTTAAAAAAGCTATGGAGCTGATTATTGATTCTGAGGGAAGAGTAGTTTTTACAGGAGTTGGCAAAACAGGTTTAGTAGCTAAAAAACTGGCTGCTACTTTTTCCAGTACTGGTACTTCAGCTTTTTTTGTGCATGCTGGTGAGGCTCTACATGGTGATTTAGGGATGATTAGAGCCGGTGATGTAGTAATTGCTGTTTCTAATAGTGGAGAAACAGATGAGGTTATCTCTTTATTACCTTCTTTAAGAAGGATTGGTGTTACTTTGATTGCACTGACTGGAAATAGTGAGTCAACATTAGCTGAACATGCTGATTTAATTTTGGAGGCAGATGTAATTACAGAAGCTTGTCCGCATAATTTAGCACCTACAGCAAGTACTACTGCTGCTTTAGCTCTGGGAGATGCGCTGGCCATTGCTCTCTCCTCTTATTATGGTTTTAGCCCTGAAGATTTTGCTCTCTATCATCCAGGGGGTTCTCTGGGCAGAAAACTTTTAACTAAAGTTAAGGATGTAATTAAGATTAGAGAACAGAATCCTGTTGTTAAAATAGAGACAACCGTCAGAGAAGCTTTATTTAAGATGACAAAAAGTCGGATGGGTTCAACTTCTATTGTTGATCAGGATGGTAAACTTAGAGGAATTATTACTGATGGAGATATCCGTAGACTTTTAGAGAAGTCTGCAGATTTTATTGATCGGCCTGTTAAAGATTATATGACAGTTGATCCAATTTCAATTGCTCCAGATAGACTGGCAGCCGAGGCACTGCAGATTATGGAAGCCAAAGAAATCAATGATCTGCCGGTTGTTGAAGCAGGAAAACCAGTTGCAATGCTTAATTTCCAGGACTTATTGAGAGCAAAAGTTTTTTAATGAAAATATTTGAGTTTGTGTAATAAAATTAATTTTTGAATTATAATTAATAGAAGATAAAAGAGGCTAAATATGAAAGATAAAATTAGTATATTTTTATATAATATTTTTAGGTTTTTACTGCAAAAACTGCCAGCTGCAGCTGGGCGTTATTTAGGGAAATTAATTGCCTATCTAGCCTATTTTATTACTCCTTCGAGAAGAGAACATTCTCGGTTGAATTTAAAAGGAGCTTTAAATTTAAATGATCAAGAATCAAAAGAGTTAATCAAAGAGGTTTATGAAAATTTGGGTTATAATTTTGCCGAATTTTTAATGGAAGATGCTTTCAGCCAGGAAGATATAGACAAAATGGTTGATTTTAATGGCTTAGAGCATTTAGATCAAGCTTTAAAAGAAGGAAATGGAGTTATTATTTATACAGGTCATTTTGGTAATTGGGAGCTGCTGGGAGCAGTTTTAGCGATTAAAGGTTATCCAATTAATTCTATTGCACGGAAGCAGAATAATTCTCTATTTGATAAAAAAATAAATGAGATTAGACGTGGAATTGGAATTGGAATAATTCCTAAAGGTCTAGCAGTAAGACAGGCTTTTAAAAAGTTAAAAAACAAGCAAATCGTAGCTATTTTAGGTGATCAGGATGCTCGTGATCATGGTTGGAAACTAAATTTTTTTGGTAGAGATGCTTCTACATATGCTGGAGCAGTACAGTTTGCCAAAAGGACTGGAGCCCCAATTGTACCTATGTTTTTTCATCGTCAGGCCTGGTTAAAACACAAATTAAAAGTTTATGAAGCCAGAAAAATAAATAAAAACGCTTCTGAATCAGAATTAAAAGAAGAGTTACAATCTTTATTAAATTTGACCGAAAAAGAAATAAGGGAAAATCCTGCTGATTGGATGTGGCTGCATAAACGTTGGAAAACTTATAGTTGATTTTACCGATAATCTTTTTACTAATTAAGGGGGAGAAATATGTACTTGATTTATAATTTGCTTTTGTCTGTTTTAACAGTTTTTTTACTTCCCTATTACTATTTTAAGAGCAAAAAGAGTGGAGAAAAACTAAATTTAAAAGAACGTTTTGCTTTTTATGATCAAAATTTAGATCTTTTATTTCCAGCAAATCAGGTAATCTGGATTCAGGCTGCTTCTGCAGGGGAGACTCTAGCAGCTCAAAAACTAACTTCTGAGATTAGAAAAAAATATCCAGAAGCTAGAATTATATTTTCTACAATGACAGCAAGTGGGAAAAGCCTTGCCAAAAAGAAAATAGAAGGTGCTGATTTGATTATTTATCTGCCCTTTGATTTAAATTGGGTTGTAAAAAAAGCAGTTAATAAATTTAAGCCTGATTTATTTATTATGATTGAAACTGAACTCTGGCCAAACTTAATTAAAGCTTTGGATCAACAGGGAACGCAAATAATGCTTGCTAGTGGTAGAATTAGTGATGATTCTTTTGGACAATATAAAATTTTAGGTTCTCTTTTAGAAGATATGTTAAATAGAATAGATATTTTCAGTATGCAGCATCGAGAAGCTGCTGAAAAAATTAATGAGTTAGGTGCTGCCGAAGATCATATTTGTATTAATGGAAATTTAAAGTATGATCTAGATCTTAAGCCACCTACAAAAGAGCAATATCTGGCGAAAAAAGAGATGCTAAAAATAAATGATAAGACAAAGGTTTTAGTAGCTGGTAGTACTCATCAAGGTGAGGAAGAGATAATTTTAAATCTTTATCAGCAGTTAAAAGCAGAGTTTAATCAGCTGAAAATTTTAATTGCGCCTCGTTATGTTGAGCGCAGAGAGGAACTCTTAAGTCTCTGTCAGGATAAGGAAATAGCAGCTGTTTTGTATTCTGAACTTAAAAGAAATGAAATTTTGCTGGCAGAAGATACGGATATTATAATTGTTGATACCATGGGCGAGTTGGCCCAGCTTTATTTTTATTCAGATTTAGTTTTTATTGGGGGTTCTTTGATAGATCGGGGAGGCCATAATGTTATTGAGGCTGCAGCCAGAGCCAAAGTTGTTTTATTTGGTCAAAGCATGTACAATTTTAAAGAGGAGAGAGATTTTCTGCTTGAAAATGAAGTGGGTTTTGAAGTTGAAAATAGTGATGATTTTTTTGAAAAGTGTTATCAACTTCTGGCAAATGATGAGTATAGGAAGCAGAGAGCAGAAAAAGCGGCTGAGCTAATTGATAAAAATAGAGGTTCAGTGCGAAAACAACTGCAGCTGATAGATGTTTTATTAAAGCAGGGAGAAGATTATAATGCAGGAGAATAAAGGAGAAAAGATTTTAATTACAAGGCTTAGTGCTATAGGAGATGTTATTCATGCATTACCTGTAGCTTATGCTTTAAGACAAAAATATCCTGAAGCTCAAATTGATTGGTTAGTTGAAGCTAAGGCTTATCCACTTGTTAAATTGAATCCCTATCTAGATAATGTTATTTTATTACCTCGTAAACAGTGGAGGGAAATGTTAAGCCGTGATTTTATAGGAGCAGTAAGATCCTTTTTTAAGTTTTTTAAAAAAATGAAAAAGGAAAATTATGATATCAATCTTGATCTCCATGGACTATTCAAGAGTGCTTTAAGTTCTTTTCTGATTAAACCTGGGCTCAGAATTGGTCCTGCTGATGGCAGAGAATTAAGCACCTTGTTTTATCAGGCAAAGATAGATATTCCAGATAAAAAAATGCATAAAATTGAAAGAAATCTACATTTAGCTTCTGCTTTAGATGCAGAAACTGATGAAGTCAACTATGGCTTGAAAATGACTCCAATTATTAAAAGTAGGGTCAGTCGTTTATTTGAAACAGAAAATGTTGATCAGAATAAAAAGCTAGTAGTAATTAATCCTTTTACAACCTGGGAGTCTAAAAACTGGTTTTTGGAGCGTTATTTTCAGCTGGCTAATGAATTTATTAAGTCGGGTTATTATGTTATTTTTACTGGTGCGCCTGGAGATAAAGAGGCTATTGATAGCTTTGAATCTCTTGATGAAGCTAGTTATTGCAATCTAGCAGCTAAGACTAATTTAGAGGAGTTAACAGAAGTTTACAATAGAGCTTCGTTATATATTGGTGGAGATACAGGACCAACTCATTTGGCAGCTGCAGTCGGCTTAAATGTTATTTCGCTGATGGGGCCAACTGATCCTGATACTCATGGGCCTTATGGTGAAGGCCATACCGTAATTCAAGATAACAGTTTAGAATGTATTCGCTGCTGGGATAAACACTGCAGCCGCAAAATGCAGTGTATGAAGTCTATAACAGTGGATCAGGTTTTAAGAATTTCAAAGAAAAAATTAGAGCTTTAAGATTTTAGATTACGAAGGACTGATAATAATGAAAGCTGTTAAGAGAATAATAGTTGTTGACCTCTTATATCTGGGAGATTTATTATTTGCACATCCGTTTTTTGAAGGTTTAAGAGAAATGTTTCCAGAGGCCAGAATTGACCTGGTTGCAAATAGTAATTTTTCTGAGATAATGAGAGCTAATGATAATATAGATCATGTCTATAGTTATAATAAAAATTGGACTGCTGCCCGCTCCTATAGTTTTGCTAAAAAGCTGAAGATGAACAATTATCATCTGGGGATTAATATTCACGGGAACTGGCGTACCGCTTTACTTTTAAAATTAATTTCTGCTGAGCAGAGCATTGGCTATGGAGGAAAAGGTAGAGGGGTTTTCTTAGATGAAGAAGTGGAAAAAGATATTTCATCACATATGATAGAATTTTATTTAGATTTTTTAGAGCAGATGCAGCAGAGTCAGCTTTTAGAGCAATATTTTGCAGAAAATAATGAACTTCAGAATAAGATCAAATTAGAAAATAGTGAGAATAAGTTTCCTGTTTTAGAATTTGATGATGTTTATCAGCAAAATGCTGATCTTAAGCTGAAAAATATTGGCTTAGAAGATGAGGAGTTTATTGTTTTAAATACTGGTGGCAGCTGGAAAACTAAACGCTGGCCGGAAGAATATTTTGCAGAAGTTGCTGATCATTTAGCTGTGAAGGGTTATAAGATTCTTTTTGTGGGGGGAGCTTCTGATACAGAAAGAGTTAACTATATTTGTAATAAAATCGACAATCAAAAAATGATATATAATTTAAGTGGTAAAACATCGTTATTAGAGCTGGCTGCAATTCTGAAAAAGACACAACTTATGATTAGTGGTGATACTGGCCCGGTTCATGTGGCAGCTGCTGTTGGCACAAATACTGCTGCTATTTTTGGACCTTCTGATGAAGAAATGTATGCACCCAGAGGTCAGGGGAAGAATATTTTATTTAAAAATGTTGATTTAAATTGCCGCCCCTGTGGAGAACATGAGTGCCCACTTGATCATTTTAAGTGTATGAGAGAGTTGAGTCCTAAAATGATAATTCAAAGATTAGAAGCTGAGGGAATGATATGATGAAAAAGCTGAGTGCTTTAGTCCTGACTTATAATGAGCAAGATCAGATTGCTGATTGTTTAGAAAGTATCAATTGGATCGAGCGGATTGTAGTTGTTGATTCTTTTAGTAATGATCAGACAAAAGCTATCTGTCAGCAGTATGACAATGTTGATTTTTATGAAAATGAATTCAAAGACTTTGCTGCTCAAAGAAACTTTGGTCTAAATAAAATCAAAACTGACTGGGTATTTGTTATTGATGCTGATGAAAGAGCTACTGAGGAATTAAAAGCAGAGATAATAGCAACCTTAAATGAAACTGAAGCTAAGGCTGAAGGATATGAAATAGCCCGTAAAAATTATTTTTTAGGTAAGTGGATTAAATACTGCGGCTGGTATCCTGATTATACTTTAAGACTATTTAAAAGCAAATATAGATATAGTGGTTTAGTCCATGAGTCTCCTCAAATAAGTGGTGAAATCAAAAAGCTAGAGAATGATTTTATTCATTATACCTATCAAGATTTAGAGAGTTATGCAGCTAAAATGAATCAATATACTACCCTTGATGCAGAAAAGAAATATAATGCTGGTAAATCAGTTAGTATTTCTTATATTTTAATCAGAACTTTTTTGGAATTTATAAAAAAATATTTATTCAAAAAAGGTTTTTTATTAGGTAGTCAGGGATTGATTTTATCTACTTTGTCATCTTATTATCAATTCTTAAAAGCAATTAAACTCTGGGAATTAAATAATTTTGGGGATGATAAATAATGAAAAACATAGTTTTTCTAAACAGCTGTCCTGTCTGGGGTGGTGGTGAAAAATGGACCTTCACCACAGCTAAAATATTAAATAATGATCCAGCGTTTAATATTTATATTGCAACTGGCAGAGATACAGAACTATTTAAGAGGGCAAAAGAAGCCGGGATTAAAACCAGTGAAGTTAAAGTAAAAAGCGGGATAACAGTTTTAAATCCTTTTAAAGTTAAAAATTTTGTCAGCTTTTTAAAAGATAAAAAAATTGATATAATGTTTTCAAATATGTCTCAGGACTTAAAATTTGGTGGAATCACCGGTAAATTAGCCGGCCTAGAGAGAATTATTTATCGGCGTGGTAGTGCTATACCAATTAAAAATAGATTTTATAATAAATATTTATTAACAGAATGTGTAACAGATATTATTGCTAATTCTAAATCAACAAAAGAAACTATTTTGCGCAACACTTCTCACTGGTTAAATGAAGGGAAAATTGAATTAATTTATAATGGGATAGATTTAGATAAAATAGATAAGGGTTTAGAAAATGCAGTAAATTTAAAGCAAGAATTTGGAATTGCTGATGACAATATAATAATTGGTAATATAGGTCGTTTAAGTTATCAAAAAGGGCATGAATTTTTGATCGAAGCCGTAGAATTACTAAAGCAGGAAAGAGAAGATTTTGTTGTTTTAATAATTGGAGATGGCGAAAGAGAAGAGGAAATAAAAAAACTGGTTAAAGAAAAAAAAATAGAAGACCATATAGTTTTTACAGGATTTAGAGATGATGTATATAGTCTTTTGCCTGGTTTAGATTTTTTAGTACATACAGCACGCTGGGAAGGCTTTGGTTTTGTAATTGCCGAAGCAATGGCAGCAGGACTGCCTGTTGTGAGTACTGATGTCAGTAATATTTCTGAAATCGTTGTTGAGGGTGAAACTGGTTATTTAGCTGAAGCTGGAAATAGTGAAGATATAGCTGCTAAGATGTTAAAAATGATAGAGCAAAAAAATAAAAATAATTTTGGGATAAGAGGTAGGGAAGTTATAGAAGAAAATTTTACACTGGAGATAATGATAGAAAGAATAAAGAGATTTTTGGAGGCTTAAATTTGGATATTAAAAAGGTTATTTCAAATAAAATAGATTATTGTATTATAGTATCAATTTATCTGACTTGTTTTTCGATTTTCATTTCTAATGCAGCAATAAATATTGGATCAATACTAACTATTTTGTTTTGGTTAATAAAAATTATATTAAAAGATAAAATAATTAGTAGTTATGATTTTAAAGGTTTTTTAATACCTATGTCTATATTTACCCTTTCTATCTTTATTTCGGGATTAAATAACTGGAATAATGAGATTTTAAGTAATAAGTTCATGTTTTCTTTTTTGTTTTTCTTTATTTTTATAAATGAAATCAAGAATAAAAAGGAAGTTAAAATTATTATCTCATTATTAATGGCTTCATCGATTATTGCCTCAATTTATGGTTTATATCAATATTATTTTCTTGATTATGCTAGAATAAAAGCATTTTCATTTTCTTTAACTTTTGGTAATTTAATTGCAGTAATGGTTACAACTATGATTATTTATATTTTTTGGAGTGATTTAAATAAAAGAACTAAAATAATTTTATTTTTAATTAATTTTATTTTTGTTTTGAATTTAATTTTTTCCAAATCTAGGGGAGCATGGTTAGCATTTATAGTTGGTATTTTTGTGCTTGGATTAATCAAGAGCAGAAAATTGATAGTATTATTTTTAGTATTTTTAACTATATTGTTTTTGGTTATGCCACCACAATATACTAACAGGTTCAAAAGTAGTTTTGATATTAGTTATGATTTTGAAGAAAACAGTTCAAACGCTTATAGAATTGCAATGTGGAAAACAGCAATAGATATAATTAAAGATAACCCTGTAATTGGTCTAGGATATGATAATTATAGAACGCCCCTTTCTGATAAATATAAAGTTGATGAAATCAAACCAAAAGGTTATATTCATGTTCATAATACTTTTTTACAATTTGGTTCTGAAATTGGTCTTTTTGGTCTTTTCAGTTTTTTATATTTAATGTATTTTACATTAAAAAAGGTTATTATTTTTTACAAAGAAGAATCTAAAATTAATGTTAAAATATTTCATTTATCAACTATAATTATGATTGTCATTTATTTGGTTCAAGGTTTGACTCAATATAATTTTGGTAAAACTGAACCTTTAAGTTTTTTTTGGGTTGTTATTGCTTTAAGTATTGTATTAAAAAATTCAGAATATGATGAGTTATCAAATTTAAGTTCAAAATCAGTTTAGGGATATTTCAAATTATTTATGTGGCTAGAAATTTATTTTATTTTTATTTTGCTATAATATGCTTAATAAATTGTTTAAATAATAATGATTGTATTTATAATAAAAAGGGGTAGAATAATACATGTATATTAAATATGTTTTTGGTAGAGAGTGGCCTAGTAGCAGCTGGAGTTAGCTTTACAACATTCACTAGTTATGGAATAGCAAAGGCTGATAAAAACAATGATGTTGAGTTAATAATGTCTGGAGAATCAAAAGATGTCGGATTGTCTCTAAAAAACTATTTTGGATTAAAAAAATTAGCAATTTCAATGTGAAATTTCTTGATAATAAAACTAGATTTAGTCAAACGACAAAGTTTTATTTTAAAGCTTATAGTATTTATCAAAACCAGCTAAAAACAGACAATTAGATGTCATTATAACAAGGAAAGTTGGATTTTTACCATATTTATTCTTCTTAAAAAAGAAATATAATCTAAAAGTTATTTATGAAGCCCATGATTATTATCTTGATCTAGACAAAAAAGAGAAAAGACACTATAAAAAGAAATTGTTTCAAAAAATTTTCTTGGGGAGATTAGATGGAATAATATGTCATCAAAATATCTTGAAGAACTTATATAAAAATCATTTCCGTAATCAAAATTATTTAATGGCTAGGACCGGAATTAATAAAATCTATCGCTATGATTTAGAAAAAATAATTTCAAAAAAAGATATTGCCTATATTGGGGCATTAGGAAACCGCAAAGATTTAGAAACTGTATTTAAATCTTTAAAATTAATAGATGAAAAATTTGGCAAATTAATAATTATTGGTGGTACAAATGATAAACAAATAAATTACTATAATAACTTAGCAGAAAAAATAGGTATAGAAGATAAGATTAGAATAACTGGTTGGGTTGAAAGAAAAGAAATTGATGAAATTCTAAAAAGTGTTAAAATTGGTTTAGTACCTTTAAAGGATAATTTTTTTAATCGTAATTTGACTTCTCCAATAAAAATATTTAATTATTTTTCTCATGGAATACCCTTTGTTGGTACAGATTTACTGTCAATTAAAGAAATTTTAAATCAAAAGTATGGTTTGCTTTATAAAACTAGAAATAGTAAAGATTTGGCAAATAAAATTGAAGTTTTGAATGAAGATAAGGATCTTTATCTAAAAATTGTTAATAATATTTATGATTTTAGTGAACAATTATTATGGCGTAAAAGAGGATCAAAAATTTTGAATTTTATTGATGAAATATAATCAAATTTATATTTAGTGGGAGTTTTTATTATGAAAAATATTTTATTTATTAATACAGGTATAATATGGGGTGGCGTAGAAGGTTGGAATTACAAAACTGCGAAAGCTTTAAATGAAATAGGGCATAATGTTTTTATTTTAGCTAAAGCAGGAACACCTTTTTTGAAAAAATGTAGGGAGGCTAATTTACAAGTTGAAACTATAGAGAAGATAGACAGTGGTACTTTTCTAAACATGCTTAGAGTACATAGATTAAAGAAATATTTAAAAAAAAATAAAATTGAAGTTATGTTTTTTTGTCAATCTTCTCATTTTAAATTTGCTTCTTTAGCTGGTTACCTTGCTGGGGTTGATAAAATTATATATAGAAGAGCTTTAGCCAAACCTATAAATAATCATTTTTATAATAGATTAGCACTCAAAAATTTTGTAACAGATTTTATGGCGATTTCTAAAACAACATTAGAAAAAAGTTTAGAAAAGTTACCTAAAGATTTAATATCAGGTGATAAAATTAAATTGATTTATAATGGTGTTAATTATGATAAATTTGTTAATTCCAATATAAAAAGTGATTTAAGAAAAGAATATAATATTGATGAAGAAGATACGGTAATAGCTAATATTGGAAGGCTAGGAAGGCAGAAAGCTCAACAGGATTTAATAAATGCTATTAGTGTACTAGAAAAAAAATATAAAAAATTTAAAGTTTTATTTATTGGAACTGGGGATCATCATAAAAAGTTTAAAAATTTAGTTGAGACCTTAAACTTAGAAGATAAAATAATATTTACTGGATTTAGAGATGATATTCCTTCTATCTTAAGTCAAGTTGATTTTGTAGCCCATTCTGCTATATATGAAGGATGCCCATGGATAATTTTAGAAACTATGGCAGCTGCAAAACCGATTGTTTCTGTTGATATTCCAAGTGTTAGAGAGTTAGTTATTGATGGGGAAACTGGATATTTAACTGCACGAAATAAAGAAAAATTTGCGGATGCATTATTTAAAATGATTCAGAATAAGGAAAGAGAAAAAATGGGTAATTATGCACATGAAATTTATAAAGAAAATTATACTTTTAATAATATGATAAAAAATATAGAAAAGGAATTTTTAAGTAAATAGATATTGATTTTTAGGAGGGAATTGCTATAAAAAAATAGCTTTTTTTATTCCGAATTTAGGTGGCGGTGGGGCTGAAAGGGTTGTTTCTAATTTTACTCTGAAACTTGACAGCAGCAAATATGAAAAACATCTAATTGTATATGATAAGAATAAGATATTTTATCCTTATAAGGCTAAACTAATAAATTTAGCAGATAGAAGAAAAAGTAATGCTTTAGCAAATATTTATAGTCATATAAAAAGAATAAAAGCTTTAAAGAAAGCTAAGGAGAAGTATAATTTTGATGTTGTCATAAGCTTTTTGCCTCAACCAAACTTCCAAAATATTATTACCAGAAAAAATGAGAAAATCATGATATCTTTTAGAAATTATATTTCTAAAAGGTATCATTTCTTTAATAAACTTAAAGCAAATTTTTTTATAAAAAGGCTTATTCAGTTGTCTCTGTCTCAAGAAAAATAAAAGAAGAATTAGCAGATAATTATAATGTGCCTAAAAACAAAATTGAAGTTATATATAACCCATACGATATTAATAAAATTACAGAAAAATCTAAAGTCACTGTTGGAAAAAAATATGAGCATATTTTTTTTAAAAAAACAATAATTACAATGGGAAGTCTGCATTATCAAAAAGGGCAATGGCATTTAATAAAAACTTTTTCAAGACTAATAAAAAAAGCTTTTGAAAGAGCAAAAGAATTTTTGAAAGAGCAAAAGAATTAGAGATAGATGCAATAATTAAAAAATGGGAATGTTTAATAGAGAATTTATAACTAATTTGGAGTGATATAATTGCAACACCTAATAACAGGAGCAGCAGGTTTTATTGGTTCTAATCTGGCCAAAGAACTATTAGAAAAGGGAGAAGAAGTTATTGGAATAGATTGTTTTACAGATTATTATTCTCGTGACTTAAAAGAAAAAAATATAGAAAATATATTAAATGATCCTAAATTTTCTTTTTTAGAAAAAGATCTTTTACAGGTTGATTTAAAAAAATTATTAAAAGATATAGATTATGTATATCATCAAGCGGCTCAAGCTGGTGTTCGATCTAGTTGGGGAGAAGATTTTGAAATATATAATCAGAATAATATTCTTTTAACGCAAAAATTATTGGAGGCGGCCAGAGAAGCTAAACAATTAAAGAAATTTGTTTATGCATCTTCATCTTCAGTCTATGGTGATACTGATCAGTTACCAATGCAGGAGAAAAATAGATTACAGCCAGTTTCTCCTTATGGAGTCTCTAAGCTTGCAGGTGAAAATCTAACTTATTTATATCATAAAAATTTTAAGGTGCCAACTGTATCATTACGATATTTTACTGTCTATGGGGAAGGACAGCGGCCAGATATGGCTTTTCATATTTTCACTAAAGCTTTTTTAACTGGGGGAGAAATTAATATCTTTGGCGATGGTAAACAAAGTCGTAATTTCACTTATGTTGGTGATATTGCTCGTGCCAACATCTTAGCTGCAGAGAAAGCTCCAGCAGGTGAGATTATTAATATTGGAGGCTCTGGTAAAGGTATAGTTTTAAATGATACCCTTGATCTAATCAAAGAACTGACAAATTGTGATACTAAAATTAATTATATAGAAAAGGTTAAAGGTGATGTAAAACATACATCTGCAGATACTTCTAAGGCGGAAAAATTATTAGGATATCAGCCACAGGTTTCTTTTAAAGAAGGATTGAAAAGAGAAGTAGAGTGGCTTCAGAAAATTTATTAATATAGGATGAGAATACAATGAATTTAAAAAACAATTCTTTTATAACTTACAAAAAAAATGAAATTACGATTACAGTTCGCAGTGATCTGGATTCAAATTGGGTTAATTCATTTTTAGATAAATTTTGTGATGATAAGGATATTGAAAATACAAAAGTTTTGTATGATAAAAGAAATACGATTACTAAAATTGCTGATCCAATACTCCAAAAAGAAATTGCAGTTAAAGAGTTTCATCTAAAGAAAACCTATGATCAACTTCGTTTCCGAATGCTGCCATCTAAAGCAGAGCGGTCACTAAAGATTGCAAGAGCTCTGCAGAAAATAGGGCTTAAAACGCCGGCGCCCTTAGCCGTTATCGAAAAACGAGGTAAAACAAAGGAACTTATTTTCAGCTATTATATAACTGATTATGTTGATTATGATTTTAATTTGCTTGATATTGCTAAAGATTTTAAACATCCTGAAAGATATAAAATTAAAGAAATAATGCCTCAGTTAGGTAAAGAAGTCAAGCGCATGCATCAGGCAAATATTGTTCATAATGACCTGCATGCAGGAAATATTTTAGTTAAAGATTTTGAAACTAAAGCTAAATTATATTATATAGATTTAAATCGAGGTCGGGTTAAGGACAATCTTTCTGAAAAAGAAAAAATAGATGATCTTAAAAGATTAAAATTTACTGATCAGGAAAAGAAAATTTTCTTTAAAAATTATTCGCCAGGAAAATGGAAGTATTATAAAAAGGAAGTTAGTGAAGCTCGTCAAAAAAGAAGAAGATTTGTTAATGCTAAAAATAAAATAAGAAAGTTTTTAGGTATAAAAAAAGACTAACTCAAATATAAAAGAGTTAGTCTTTTTGATCTTTTACAAATAAATCAGCCTGTAAATTTTTAGATTAATATTTTAAATCATATTCTTTTAAAGCTTCTTTATCGACCCTCATTCGAGCTGTTTTTTGAGGATCAACTACTTGACTGATCTGCAGATCGCAGATAATACTCATTAGCATTGAAATTTCATTATTATGTAAATCTAGTCTTTCTTTTAAAAATCTAAACATATTATTGCTGGCTTTTTTAACAGCAGCGTCAACATCAGTGCCAGATGCAATTGTATAAAAGGCAGCCTCAGTTTCCAGCAGTGGATCACTTAAATCTTTGTTTTTAACTAGATCAACTTTAACTGTTACTTCTCCAGCCGCTTCAACTCCAGTTACTCCAACTTCTCCATCGCCCATCGCTGCATGCAGATCTCCCATTGCCAGCATAGCTCCTGGAACTTTAACTGGCAGATAAAGAGTAGTTCCTGCCATTATAACCTTTGTATCCATATTACCTCCGTGAGAGGCTGGTGTACCACAAGAGACAGCTTTTTTATCTTCTCCCGGTGAAGTACCGATTACTCCAATCATTGGTTTTAAATCAAAATTTATTTTATCATTAAAAATAACTTTATTGTTTTTAATTGGTAGTATTTTAGTTTTTGATTCAGTGATAAATTCTTCCAGATAACTTTCTTCAGAAGTTGTAACCATTACCCCCTGATTATTTAATTCAATCTTTTTAATTTCTACTTTTAGAGTATCACCAATTTCAGCACCTTCCACTTTTAAGGGGCCAGTAGCTGGATTAATGGTATCCCAGTCAGTTGATTCAAAAAGAACTTCTTCACTTTGGATTTGATTACTAAAACAATCTTGAGTTTCAAAGATAACTGTCTCGCCCGGTTGACAGCTGGCAGCAGCCTGATTATGGGCAGACATTGAGTAAACAAAAATTTCTGATGATATTTTCATTCTAACCCTCCTGAAGTTTTTTTGATAAACAAATAGTATTTTAGAATAAGAAAAGTTAAATTTAAGAATATTTACAATGAATTATAACATAAATCCTATGATATGTCAGAAAATCTTAAGACATAAAAAAAAGACAGCCTATTGGCTGCCTTAATATCAAAAATGGTACCCTCAAGGGGATTCGAACCCCTGCCGCCAGGATGAAAACCTGGTGTCCTGGACCCCTAGACGATGAGGGCAAATTTTTATGCAGTTTTTGCGACTGCAATAAATATAATAGCACAAGATTAAGATTAGGTCAAGAAATTTTATAAAGAAATATAATTTAAAATTTTCGCTCTATTATCTTTGTCAACGTAGCAATGATAGCAAATAATAAAAGTTTAAAATTTTTATAAATTTTTAATTCATCACAATAATTAATTTTAAGACAAGGAAGTAAATAAGAAATCTAGAATATTATAGATAGGGCAAGATTTTTTGAGCTTATTGAATAGAGAATATGATGACTTTGTCACAAACTAAGGTTTTATGTGTTGGCATTTTTACTGTTTTTATAAAATAAAAAAGGTAAAATTAATGTGTTAGACTTCAGAAGTTACAGTTAATAGTAATTTTTTTGAATTAGTAAAAAAATAAAAGCTATTTTTAAAACTTTTAACAGGAGGAATTTAAAATGAAAATTGCAATTATCGGTGCTGTTGCAGCAGGGACAAGTGCAGCCGCTAAAGCTCGGAGAACGAACAAAGATGCAGAAATAGTAATTTTTGAAAAAGGTAGAGATATTTCTTATGCTGGCTGTGGCCTTCCTTATTATATTTCAGGAGTTACTCCTTCCCGCTATAATGTTGTGATGAATACCGCCCAGGATTTCAAAGAAAAATATAATGTTGAGGTTCTTTTAGAACATGAAGTCACAAAAATTAATAGTGAAGATAAGAATCTTACTTATAAGAACTTAAAAAATGGGGAAGAAGGGGAATATAAATTTGATAAATTAATTATTGCTACTGGCGCTTTACCAATCAAACCTCCATTTGAAGGTTTGGATTTAGAAAATATTTTCACTCTAAGGTCTGTCGAAAGTGCTGACAAAATTAAAGATGCTGTCAAGCGAGATGATGTTAATCAAGCAGTAATTATTGGGGCAGGTTTAATTGGTTTAGAAATGGCCGAATCCTTTAGAGAATTAGGAATGGAAGTTACAGTAATCGAGCTTCAGGATCAGGTATTACCACCATTTAGTAAAGAAATGGCTGCAATTGTTGAAGAACACTTAAAAGAAAAAGGTGTCAACTTGATTCTTGGAGATGGAGTAGATCACTTTGAAGGCCAAGAGGAAGTAGAAAAGGTTGTAACTGGCTCGGGTAAAGAAGTAGAAGCAGATTTAGCACTGCTGTCAATTGGAATTAAAGCTAACTCTAAACTGGCCGAAGAAGCTGGAGTTGAAATTGGTGAAACAGGGGCAATAAAAGTAAATGAAAAGTTGGAAACTAATCTTAAAGACGTCTATTCTGCTGGTGATTGTGCTGAAACAACTGATCTATTGAGAAATAAAGATATCTGGCTACCTCTTGGATCTACAGCTAATAAACAGGGAAGAACAGCAGGAGAAAATGCAGCTGGTGGAGATGCAAGTCATTATGGAATTTTAAAGACAGGAATTACTAAAGTTTTTGATTTAACTGTTGCCAGAACCGGTCTAACCCTAGAAGAAGCAGAAGCAGAAGGAACAGATGCTGCTGTAGTTAAAATAAAGGCTCATAATCATGCAAGTTATTACCCAGGAACAGATGACATTCATTTAAGAGGAATTTTTGATAAGGAAAATGGAGTTATTTTAGGGGCAGAGGTTGTTGGTGGAGATGGATCAGATAAGAGAATCGATGTTTTAGCAACAGCAATCTATAACCGGATGACAGCAGATGAGCTTTTCCAGGTAGATCTTGCTTATGCACCACCTTATTCAGGTCCTAAAGATGCAGTAGCTATTTTAGGTATGGTAGCTGAGAAAAAATTATAATTTTGTTCTTTGTTAACTAATCTGTTATAATGAATATAAAGTGTTTTACTATACTTTAATATTTGTAACAGGAGTGAAAACTATGGCCCGTCCAACAAAAGATAGAATTATAGAAAAATTACCTGAAATTAGATTATTTAAACCTGCAGGAGTTCCAGGACATCAGCTGGAAACAGTAGAGATGACTATGGAAGAGGTAGAAGCTCTGCGTCTAAAAGATGTTGAAGGTTTAACTCAAGCTGAAGCGGCAGAAATAATGAATGTGTCTCGCCCCACTTTTCAGCGGGTATTAACTTCAGCCAGAAAAAAGGCAGCAGAGGCTTTAACCTGCGGTAAAGCTATTAAATTTGAAGGTGGAGATTATAGATTGGTAAGACCTGGACACTGTCCTGAATGTGGGAAAAAGATGAGACGAGGTAGAGCCCACAGACATGGTGAAAGAAGGAGAACAGAACCTTGTTCAGACTGCGATGATAAAGAGTAAGTTAAAATTAATTAACTTTTATTATATTTGAATTTAAATTATTAGTTTGTTGTTCTTTTGAAAAGACAAAGGGGGAACATAATGAAAATTAATGTAGATTGGCAGGGAGATTTAGAATTTAATAACCATCTTCCATCAGGCCATGATCTAATAGCTGATGCAGCAGAAAAAAGTGGTGGTCACAATAACGGACCCCGGCCTATGGAATTACTGCTTAGTGGTTTAGCAGGTTGTACCGGTATTGATGTAGTTTTGATTTTAAAGAAAATGAAAACGGAACTAGAAGATTTCGAAATGGAAGTTGATGCAGAAAGAGCAGAAGAAGCTCCCAAACGTTTTACCAAAATTCATATTAAATATAAATTTAAAGGTAAAAAATTGGATGAGCGGAAAGTAGAAAGAGCAATTAATCTTTCGGAAGAAAAGTACTGCTCTGCCAGCAGTTCTCTTAACGCTGAAATCACTTCCAGTTATCAAATTGAGCACAGTGATTAAGGAAATTACTGATAAACTAAAAGCAGATAGATAGATTATCAAGCATCCGAGGAATCGGATGCTTTTTTTAACATTAGTTCAAGCAGGACTAATTTTAAATATCTTGAATATATAAAATAACAAATAAAAGTTATGACCGCAATTTATTTGCTAAAAAGTCAAACTGACTGTCAGCACTTTAGATAGGGGGTAGCTATGCTGAAAAAGAAATTATTAAAACAGGCCCGGGGAATTGAGAAGGCAGATAAAGTATTTAAAAATGCAATCTATGTTGACGTATTTAATGAGCGTCTTATGGAAAGCGACATAGCAGTTGCAGATGGTATTATTATTGGAGTTGGTGATTATCAGGCAGAAGAAGAAATTGACTTATCCGGTAAAATAGTAATTCCGGGCTTAATTGATGCCCATCTTCATCTTGAATCTTCAATGACAAATGTTGATCATTTTGCTCGAGCAGTTATTCCAAAAGGAACTACAACCATTGTTGCTGACCCCCATGAGATTGCTAATGTAGCAGGTTTGACAGGTATTAAATATTTGCTTCAGGCTGGAAAAGCACAGGCCTGGAATTTTAATTTGATGCTTCCTTCCTGTGTGCCAGCTTCAGAATTTGAGCATTCCGGTGCAGAACTTAAGGCGGCAGACTTAAAGACTTTAATTGGAGAAGAAGGTATTTTTGGTCTGGGCGAAGTAATGAATTATCCAGCTGTGATCAATGGTGAATCAGAAATCTGGAGTAAAATTGAAATGGCAGCAGAATTATTTAAAGATGGACATGCACCTGGTCTTTTAGGCAAGGATTTAAATGCTTATTTGCTGGCAGGTATTGCAGCTGATCATGAAGCAACAACAGCAGCTGAGGCTTTAGAAAAAATTTCTAAAGGAATGTATATTATGATTAGAGAAGGGTCAGTTACCAGAGATTTAGTCAGTTTGCTGCCTGCAGTTAACAGCAGTAATTCTTCACGCTTTTTATTTGCTACGGATGATAGGCATCCTGGTGATTTAATTGATGAGGGGCAGATAGATTTTGCTGTAAGGAAAGCAGTTCAATATGGACTTTCACCTTTGCGAGCTATTAAAATGGCAACTATTAATGCGGCTGAAGCTTTAGGTATTAAAAAACTGGGTGCTGTTGCTCCCGGTTATCGAGCAGATCTTTTGGTGCTTGACAATTTAAGGAACTTTGAAGTTGAAAAGGTATATAAGGATGGAAAACTTGTAGCTGAAAATGGAACTCTTTTAAAATCAATAGATGACCAGATTTCTTTAACCCAAGATAATTTTTCGAGTAAAGAAATTGAAGAGAAAATATTCAATTCAGTTAAAATAGGAAATATTTCTGAAAAAGACTTTAAACTACCGCCTGCTAAGAAATATAGAGTTATAGAATTAATAAAGGAGCAAGTAGTAACCGGAGAATCATTTTATCAGACAGAATCCGAATATAAGACTGAGCCACTTTCAATCGAGTTAATCGGTCATAACCTGGTTAAATTGGCTGTAGTAGAAAGACATTATAGGACAGGAAATGTTGGTCTTGGTCTACTTCGTAATTTTGGTTTGAGGCGTGGGGCTGTGGCAACTTCAATTGGCCATGATGCACATAATATTATAGTGGCTGGATTAGCTGCTAAAGATATGGAACTTGCTGTTAGAGAGATTGAAAAAATGCAGGGAGGATTGGCAATAGTTGTTGATGGTATAGTTGAAGAAACTTTAGCTCTACCAGTAGCGGGTTTAATGGCGCTTAAACCTGTCAAAGAAGTGGCCAGTCGTCTAAATAAAATGAGGGAACTTGCAAACAATCTGGGGGTTAATCGTGATGGGCCATTTATGACTCTTTCTTTTATGGCTTTAACTGTTATCCCAAAGTTAAAATTAACGGATAGCGGCCTCTTTGATGTTAATAAATTTGAAAATGTAGAGTTAGTTATTGAATAAAGCGCTTAAGTTAAGACAGCAGCCTGATATCAATTTTTGTCTTAAATAAATATTTATTTAAGCCAAGAAAAGTAATTCTGCTGTCTGACTTCTAAAACTTTATTGACAAGCGGCTTAACTTTATCTATAATAATATATGGAAATAAAGTTAGATCATTATTTTTAAAGATTTTATAAAAAAATTAAATAGACCTCATATAATTGTGATGATATGGTTCACAAGTCTCTAGTGTCAGCCGATAACTGACAACTATGAGGGAAGTAAATTAGCTGTTATACTAAATTATTCACAGCAAAACTTCATTAATTTTTATTTGTTGGATAATCTAAAGGAAGCTATAATTATTATACCTTCGATTTTTAAAGCTGATTTATACATGTAGTTCATGTTTTATCTTAACGGGCATATTAACCCGAGAAGATAGATTCCTCGTAGTTGGGGATAGTCTATTTTCTCGGGTTTTTCTATTTAGTCTAATAAAAAAATGATAAGCTTTTTGTTTTTTAAGTTATTTCATATAAAAATTAGGAGGGTATTAATTTAATGAGTAATAATGGAAGTTTAGAAAATTTATTTAAACTGCAGGAAAATAATACAGATGTGAAGACGGAGGTAATTGCTGGATTTACAACCTTTATGACAATGGCTTATATTATTTTTGTAAACCCTGCAATCTTAAGTGATGCCGGAATGCCTTTTGATGGAGTATTTATTGCTACTATCATGGGTGCAATATTAGGTACAATGGCGATGGCATTATTAAGTAATTATCCGTTTGCTCTTGCATCTGGAATGGGGCTTAATGCATTTTTTGCTTATTCAGTAGTTATTGGAATGGGAGTTAGCTGGCAGACAGCACTGGGAATTATATTTTTAGAAGGTATTGTATTTATTATTTTAAGTGTAACACCAGTTAGAGAAATGATAGTTAACAGTATTCCAATGGCTTTAAAAACAGGTATTAGTACAGGTATTGGTTTATTTATTGCTTTTATCGGTCTGCAAAATGCTGGGATAGTAGTAAATAATGATGCTACTTTAGTTGCTATGGGTAGTGTTTTAGAAGGACCGGGTCTGGTTGCTTTGGTTGGACTTATAATCACGGGTATTTTACATGCTAAAAAAGTAAAGGGTGCTCTGCTTTGGGGTATTTTAGCTTCTACAGCTTTTGGTTGGATTAATGGGGTTACACCTGCTTTTAATGGAATAGTTGCAATGCCAAGAATGTCAGATTGGTCAGGCGTATTATTTCAGCTTGATATTGGTTCAGCTTTAAATGTAGGAATGTTTGGAGTTATACTTTCTTTCCTTTTTGTAGATATGTTTGATACAGCTGGAACTCTGGTTGGAGTTAGTCAGCAGGCTGGATACATAGATGAGAATGGAGATCTTCCAAAAGCGAGTAAAGCTCTGCTTGCAGATGCTATTGGTACTACTGGTGGTGCTTTATTTGGTACAAGTACAGTAACTACTTATGTTGAATCAGCTTCTGGAGTAGCAGAAGGTGGTCGTACAGGATTGACAGGTGTGGTTGTTTCTATACTCTTTTTCTTATCATTATTCTTTAAACCTTTAATTGGGATAGTTCCAGGAGCAGCAACAGCACCTGCTTTAATAATTGTTGGGACAATGATGATGACAAATATTACAAAATTAGATTGGGATGATTTTACAGAGATCCTACCAGCCTTTGTAGCGATGATTGCTATGCCTTTAACTTATTCAATTTCTAATGGTATTGCGCTTGGGTTTATTGTTTATCCAATAGTTAAGCTTTTTACTGGTAAGGGTAAAGATGTTCACTGGTTAGTATATTTATTAGGAGTAGTATTCGTATTTTATTTTGTTGTTCATTAATAAGAAATTAATATTTTAAATAAAAAAAGCAGGTCCTCAGATTATTGAGAGCCTGCTTTTAAATTATTTATATTATTTTTTGCTTATCTTATTTTTAGTTATTTTTCTATTCCACCAAGATCAAGCATGCTCTGATAGCTTAAAGCTCCAAAAGTTTTTTCTATAATAATTCCATCTTTATCTAGAATATAAGTAGTTGGAATTGCTCTTACTAAATAATTCTGGGCAATACTTTTGTTAAGATCTAAAAGTACAGGTAAATTGAGTTTGTTCTGCATCATAAAATTAGCAACTGTAGACTTTGATTCACCAATATTAACTGCTAAAACAGCAATTTCATTTCCATATTCTTCGTGCAGTTTTTGCATATCAGGCATTTCTTCTCTGCAGGGAGGACACCAGCTGGCCCAGAAATTAAGAAAAACTTTTTTGCCGCGGTAATCACTTAAGCTAACTTCTTGATTGTTCATATTAACCAAGCTGAAACCAGGAGCCTGCATACCTATTTCTGTACCTACTTCAGCGGCAACCTTAGTTGCTGTATTCTGAAGATAGAAAAATGAAAGTCCACTAACAAGCAGGGCAGCTATTAAAAATATCGAAACTTTTTTCTTCATCGTTTTTCCCTCCATTTAAATTCAAATTATTTACTTAATATATATTATATAAGTAAAACACTCAAATTTCCAGTTTTTTAGATAAGATATATCTTAAAAAAATAAAATAAAAATTAATAAATTATTGAATCTGAACAGCAGCAATCGGTTATTTTATTATTTTTCATTTCTTTCAACAGCATTATCATGAGCTTTTTTGGTTGCTTCAAATAGTCTATCAGTTGAGAAATAAAGATTCTCTTTCTTAATTTTATTTAGAAGACCATAGTCTTTCAATCTCTCATAATTTTTAGAGTTTAAACCAGATAAAAACACAGTATTACCACCTGAATGTACTTTTTTAATAAAACTTTCAATCTCTCGAATTACTGTAATATCCATTCTTTCAATATCTCTTAAACGCAGTATATAATCTTTTTGATCGCGGTAGTAATTATCCAGTTTTTCTTTCAAGTTCTCAGATGAAATAAAATGAAGATCTCCACTGATATTGATAATTATATAGTTTTCATCTGTTTTTTTGTCTTTGATTGATTCAATATGATTCTCGTTAATCTGATTTTTATTTGGATCTTCATAATCTAAGATACTCAAATTAACTTCTTCATTTTTCTTTAAAACTACTACAAAAGATACAATTAACCCAATATAGATTGCTGATTCCAGGTTAGGCAGCATAATAGTGGCAAGAAAGGTGAGTAGAAAAATAACTGCATCGCCTCTGGTGGTTTTTAAATTCTGGTTTATTGACTGCAGATCAACAGATTTAATGGCAACAACAATCACAAGTCCGGCCAGGCCTGCAATAGGGATATATGAGATAAATCTTTTAAAGCTAAGCAGAATAATAATAACTGAGATAGCGGCAATAAATTGAGAAAATCTACTTTTAGCTCCTACCTGGATGTTGGTATATGATTTTGCGAAAGATGCTGAAACTGCAAAAGAATTGAAAAAGGAGCCGACAGTATTTATTAGCCCCTGCCCCATAAATTCTCTATTCATATCGATTTCTTCATCTGTTTCCAGAGAAATTGATTTTACAACCGCAAGAGTCTGGATCAGACCAATAATCGCTATTGAAAAAGCCTTTGATGATAGCTGATAAATTAATTTCCATTGAAAACTAATTATTTCAAAATTGATTATTCTTGTTGGTAATTGACCGACCACTGCAATTTGGTTTTTCAGCTTAAAGAAATAAACTATAAGGCCTGATAAAATTAATGCTATCAGATAAGCTGGAAGTTTGGAATTCAACTTCTGTAAAAAAAGGATTGTTAAAATAGTAATAGTTCCAGTCATCACCGTTAGCGGATTAATTAAATCAAGATTTGTGATTAACACATATAAGTTGCTAAAAATTGTAGCCCCGGTTTCTCCTTCAATTCCTACAAAGTTTTTAAACTGGCTAACGGCGATCATTACTACTGCGCCTGTGCTTAAGCCGACTATTAAAGAGTGAGAAATATAGTTAACAAATTTACCAAATTTCAAAAAAGAAAATATTAGTTGAAAAAAACCTACCATAAAAGTTAATAAAAATAATGCTGCCAGGTAATTTTCGTCACTAACATTATTTAAACTGACCACTAAAGACATTGCCATTATATTGGTGGGTCCAACAATCATAAAATTGGAAACCCCCACAAACGTGAATAATATCATTGATACAATTGTAGCATAAATACCATAAACAGGATCTACTCCGATAATTAAGGCATAAGCCATGTTCTGAGGAAGCGAAAGAGCAGCTACTGAGAGACCGGCAATTAAATCACTTTTTAATTTAGAAAAATTATAATTTTCTATTGTTTTATAAAAGGCTGAATCTTTAATATCTGCTATTTCAATCATAATTATTCACTTTCCTTTTTGTATAGGATAGCCAGAAAAAATTAAATATTTTATTTTAAGTTGATAATATTGGTTCTTATAAATACTCTGAAATCACTATTGAGATTTAATTCTATAAATCAGATTTCTTCCTATAGTTGCCAGGAATAACAAAACAGCTAGGGCGATAATTATTTTAAGGTCCCGATTCAGAAAGCGAATAAATAGTAAAATGGAAGAGATAGATGCTCCCAACCCTCCCAGAAAGGAGACCGTTTTATTTTCTTTAATTTCTTTAAAGGCAATAAAATTTACCACGGAAAAGGTAACTAAAAAGATAAAACTTGCAGCTTCAACCAGAGAAGCTAAATTACCGAATGCTGCCAGGAGAGCTCCTGTGCCACCGATAACATAAATTGAGCGATCTGGGAGGCCAGAATCATTTTTATGAGCCAGAAAAGAAGGTAACTCTCCATCATTTGCTACTTTAATTGCCAGTCTCGAAGTTGCAAATAGGGTAGAGTTAATTGCAGAACCGGTTGAAAATAAAGCAGCAATGGAAGCGATGATCAGACCGGCTGTTCCCAAAATGTTTTCTCCTGCAATTGCCAGCACAACTTCTTTTTCTTCGATAATTGTCTGATAGCTGACTAGATTAATAGTACCCAGAGTAACCAATATGTAGATAAATATTACAGAAATAACTGCCAGTATTTCTGCTTTTCGAATTGTGCTGTCAGCATCTTTAATATCTTCATAATCATAAGTTATCAGCTGAAAGCCTTCATAGGCCATAAAAATAGTTGAGGCACCGACAATTGCATTGGCAAATGTGCCTGCAGATTTCAAATGACCGCTGTTAAAGATCTGCAGATCAAACTGCCACAAGCCTAGGGAGGCGATGCCCACTAAAATAGCTAATTTTGCCCAGACTATAAACACTTCCAGCTGCGAGGCATCACTTACACCGCGAAGATTAAGGTACATAAAAATGAGAATGATTGAGATAGAAATCAAACGGGGAAACCAGGGGCCAAAATTTAATAACTTTTCTAAATATTGACCAAAAGTAAAAGCATAAACTGAAAGAGTTAAGATATAGCCAATTATCAAAAGCCAGGAAAGCCCACCTGCCAGGCCTTGATGGTTAATATCTTTAATATATGTGAATGCTCCTCCACCCTCTTCAAATTTATTTGTTAGATTTGAATAGCTAATACCTGTTGCTAGGGCAATTAAGCCGGCAATAAAAAAACTCAACCAGGCCATATTACCTGCGGTAGCAATAATAACTCCTAAGACTGAAAAAATACCTCCACCGACCATTCCTCCAACTGCCATACTCCAGGTTTCATTTAAACCCATTTTTTTCTTACTCATTTTTTATTACCCCCTCGTTAAATTAAAATCAGTTTCTGTTTTAAAATAATTTGGAGTCAATTTTACAAAATTATAATTTTAGTTCTGACATTTATCCTATTATTGACTTTTAATAATTATTAAAGATATAATTATTATAGTATATTAACAGATAATTTACAACATTCAGCTTATTTTAAATATAGCTTAGAATCCTATTGAAAAAGCTACTATCATGCAGCTTAAAATTAAGGGGGAGATTATATTTTTAACTTAATTGAAACATCCTTAACTTTTCTGGTGATTACACTTGGGACTTTAGTTCACGGAATAGCAGGATTTGGAGTGGCACAAGTTTCAATGGGCTTGATGCCATTATTTAGAAGTCCTACCTCGGCTTCAATTATTTTCAGTTTAATTGCTGTTGTTAGTAATTTTAGAGTCTGGTGGAGTGTACGCGATAACTTTGTGGTTAAGGATTGGCTGTTTCCGGTTATTGGTCTGGCTTTTGGAATGCCTCTCGGGATTTATGTTTTTAGTGCCTTCAGTAAATCGCAGTTTAGAATTGCAATTGGGATTACTTTACTATTAGCAGTAGTTTTAATTACACTTTTTAAAAGACTGGATTTTTTTCGAGATTGGTTAAAAAAACAGGATCTGAATCCAGGCTGGAAAAGTGCAGTGGCTGCAGGTTTTATAGCAGGTATATTTGGGGGAGCTGTAGCTATTCCTGGGCCACCAATGATTATTTATGGAACTTTTATGGTGGTTGCTGGTTTTTGGGAAAGTAAACATATGAAGTCGATTTTTACAGCTTTCTTTGGGACTCTGATGCTCTATCGCTTACTGGCTGTATTAGTTGCTGGTTCATTTACTATGCCTCTCTTTCTGGAGGCTCTGATAGTAATGCCGGCTCTGTTTTTAGGCTCCTGGCTGGGAATTAAAATTTATAATCACATTCCTGAAAAAATATTCAGCTGGTTTGTTTTAATAATGCTCAGCATTAATGCCTTAACTTTGCTTTTAACAGCATAATTATAATTCAAGGAGATTAGCATACAGATTTAAAGACCAGAAATAATGGACTGACAGTAATCATCTTAGATTAAAAAATTAAGAGGAGGTAATTATAATGGCTAAAGATTTTACTTTACTACAGATTAATGACACTCACTCTTATCTGGAAAACCATCAGGAATTATTCTGGGATGGTGATCGAGCAGAATATAGGAAGGCAGGAGGTTATGCGCGGATCCGTTCCTTGATTAAAGAGATCAAAGCAGAAACAAATGGGAGAACAATGGCCCTTGATAATGGAGATACAATCCACGGGACTTATCAGGCTGTCAAATCTAAGGGCCGATCCATGATTCCTATTTTAAATAAGATGGGATTTGAAGGAATGACTGCGCACTGGGAATTTGGCTATGGTTCGGAAAACTTTATGGAAATAACAGAAGAGCTAAATTATCCGATGCTGGCGATCAATCTCTATGATGAAGAAAGTAATAATTTAGTATTTGACCCCTATTTAATTAAAAAATATGGTGATTTAAAGGTCGGGGTAATTGGGGTTGCAGCCACGATTATTGATAAGGTGATGCCGGACTGGTTTAGTGAAGGAATATATTTAACTCTGGGAAATGAAGAACTACCTAATTATATAGCTGAATTAAAAGAAAAAGATGTTGATCTGATTGTTGTTTTATCACATCTTGGCTTTCCCCAGGAGATTAAACTAGCAGAAGAGGTAGATGGAATCGATGTGCTTTTAAGTGGGCACACACATAATCGAGTCCATAAACCAGCTGTTTTTAATGATACAATAATTATTCAATCAGGCTGCCATGGTTCATTTGTGGGTCGGCTAGATTTAAAGTTGGAAAATAAGAAGGTAGTAGACTTTAAACATCAGCTGATTACTGTTGAGGAGAGTATTAAGGAAGATCGAGAAGTTAAAGCAGAAGTAGAAAAAGTTATGAAACCCCACCGAAAAAAACTGGAAGAGGTTTTGGGCTTTACGGAGATTGCTCTCAACCGCAATATGGTGCTGGAATCAACAATGGATAATTTTTTGCTGGATTCACTGCTGGATTTAACCGGAGCAGAAATGGCTTTTTCAAATGGCTGGAGATACGGAGCTCCAATTATACCGGGACCGATCACCCGCAATGACCTCTGGAACATTATACCGGTTAATCCACCAGTTTCAACTGTTAAATTAAGTGGAAAAGAACTCTGGGAGATGATGGAAGTTAATTTAGAGAGAACATTTGCCGCTGATCCCTATCAGCAGATGGGAGGTTATGTTAAACGCTCAGCCGGTATCAATCTCTATTTTAAAATTGAAAATCCGGCCGGAGAAAGAATTCAAAAATTATTTGTACAGGGTAAAGAGGTAGAATTTGATCGAGTTTATGATGTTGCTTTTGTGACAAGCCAGGGAGTAAGAGCAGAATATGGAAAAGAGCGGGAAAAACTTGATATTAATGCTATAGAAAATCTGGAAAGATATTTAAAGAAAGTAAAGAAAGTTGAACCTAAATTAAGAAACACAATTGTGGCAGTTTAGAAGCTTAACCGTCCTCCGGGGCGGTTTTTTCAATAATTTCTTTACTCTTTTCTGCAATCAACTCGGGATAATCAAGGTGAATATAATGCTCAGCATCTAAAATAAATGACTTACCATTAGTAGCTTTTACATAATTATTTATACTATCCTGCCAGTATTCTTCTTCATTTTGACTGGAAATAAAAGCAGAAAAGGGGATTTCGGGTTTTCCCTGTTCAGAAACTGTTTTGGAATTAGCAGTTACCATATCCACTTCTTCCCACATGTTTTTGGTCTGAACACGACGGTAAAATATTGTCCTGGCAATTTCAGCTTCTTTTTCTGTTAAGAGATCTTTTTTGACTGCTTCAAAATTATTATCAAAAACATCAGGCTGATTTCGGACCAGGCCAGTTCGGGTCAGGACAGTAATTAATGGCGATAAAGATGGTTTTTCTTCTGTTTTCTCAATATAACCGGGAACAAGAGGATCCAGACCGATAATCGCTGTTATTTCTTCTGGATAAAGATTGGCCCAGTAGATAGCTTCCAGACCTGCTAAAGAGTGAGGAAATAAGACATAGGGTCCTTTTTCTCCTGCCATTTCTAGAGCTGTTCTGGTTTCTTTAAGTAAAGTTTTTAAATCTCTGTCAGCAGAAGTTATTTCACTCCAGCCATAGCCGGCCCTTTCGACAACCACAATTCGATAATCATCTGATAATTTTTCAAAAAGAACCTTGAAATCATAATAGGGAGAACTTGTTCCCAGACCGGACATCAAGACCAGTGTTTGATCTCCCTGACCTTCTGCATAGACATGAAGATTTGTTCCAGCTACTTCTACCATTTCACCTGGAGCTGGGTACTTTTCCTTTTCTTCAGCAATTAAATTTCTGTGTTCAAAATAACTGCTTAAAACTACAAATGAAACTAGGGCAATTAAGATTATGGGGATAATGATTAATATTCTTTTTAAAACTTTTTTCAATTTACTCTCTCCCTTTTATGTTTTCTTTTTTTGACTCTAAACTCTGATTAAAATTCTTATATTTCTGATTGCTAAAATAGGCGATAGATAAAGCCAGGACTTCTGTAATTAAAATAATATTGAAAACTGCCATCCATCCATATGCCTGATGAGTACCGAGCAGCATTAAGAGTAAAAATACTGACACTCCATCTGCAAGCATTACAGTCAGGTAGGTCAACCGTTTTGAAGATGTCTTATAGATTGTCCAGGAAACTGCAAGCTCACTCACAGTTCCAATTACAGCTCCAAAAACAAAATAAATTAAAATTGATTCAATTAGATTACTGTCTGGATTCAGAAATAGATGTTCAAAAAAGGCAATCACAACTCCAATTAACCCCGAAGGCAGCAGATTATAAATATATTCTTTAAATTTTTCCATTATTACCTCCTTATAAACCTAAAAAGTCTTTAAAATCACCGGCATAGCTGCGTGAAACTTCAACTTCCCTTTTATTATCAAGTTTAAGCAGCAGGCGGCCGTTAAACCAGGGCACAATTTCCTTGATATGCAGAATATTAACTATCTCCGATTTGTTTATCCTGACAAAACCTTCAGCAGCCAGTTCTTCTTCCAGCTGATATAATTTTTCTTTAACTCTGTATTTTTTATTATTTGCTCTGGCATAGATGATGCTGTTCTGGGCTTCAAAAAGTATAATATCCTTATAATTTACAATTTCATAGTTCTCATCCAGCTGCCCGATTAAATGATCCTGCATTGATTTTTCTTCTCGGGGTTTCTCATTTAATAGCTTATTTTCCAAAAAGGAAATCAGCTGATCAATTTTATGGGAGTTAAAGACAATACTTATTCCATCTTTGGGGATTTCCTCACCTTTTTCCACCAGAGAGAATTCTGCCTGCTCGGAAATTTGAAAATCTCTGGATTCCAGAAAATCTTTTAATAAAAGCTGGTATGTATTAGAACAGATCAATTTTACTTTCATATTATTTGCCTCCAGATTTTCTATTTACTCTAGATTTATATTCGAAAAATTTTCACATTAACTTAATTATATTAATAATTCTCCTCTAAAGCAAAGTAATTAATTAAAATAATTTTTGGCCGGGCTGGAAGCTGTATATGCCTGTTGTTGGTTGTTTTATCATTTGCTCTCACTCCTTTTTCGCTGTTAAAAATAGAATAGCATACTTTTTGATTTTAGAAAATAGATTTTAGCTAAGCCGCAGTTCTGACAGTTTAAGTCGTATTCTGTGAGGGGCAAAATGAATTAAGACAACTTATTCTACTCTATTCTAGTGATCAGTCAGGTTCCCAAAAATTCGGTCGTAAAAACTGATACTGCCAGAGTATTCTGGAAGAAAGCATAAATGAATATGTAGTTTAGATAATTTTTCTTTTCATTGTTTAAATCTATGATAAAATATAAATAAGAGGAAAATTCGGATAATTATTTTGATAGTAGCATTAGTTTATGGCATTGATTTTTTAAAAAATATTGCTATTAGATTATAAAATATAATAGGGAGGAAAAATTATGGTTACTAAATCAACACTTAGAAAGCCCGAACTAGCAGAAAAGGGATGGCAGAAAATTCAATGGGTAGCAGATAAGATGGATATTTTAAATGAGATTTTAAAAGAGCATCAGGCTGCACAGCCTTTAGCAGGTAAAAAAGTGGCAATTTGTCTTCATCTAGAAGCTAAAACTGCCTATATGGCTTATGTTATCAGTCAGCTGGGAGCAGATGTTGCTATTGCTGGCAGTAATCCGCTTTCAACTCAGGATGATGTAGCAGCAGGTTTAGCAGCTCATGGAGTGATGGTTCACAGCTGGTATGATTCAACACCTGAAGAATACAAAGAGCATTTAAATAAGGTTTTAAATATTGAACCAGATTTGATTATTGATGATGGAGGCGATATGGTTGAAACCCTTCATAAAGAAAGAAGAGATTTGCTGGAAAATATTATAGGTGGAGCCGAAGAAACAACAACTGGAATTCACCGTCTGGAAGCAATGGAAGGTGATGGGACTTTAGCCTTTCCAATGATGGCAGTTAATGATGCAAAATGTAAGTCTCTTTTTGATAACCGCTATGGTACCGGACAATCAGTCTGGGATGGAATAATGAGAACAACCAATCTTGTTGTTGCCGGTAAGACTGCAGTTGTGGCAGGTTATGGCTGGTGTGGTAAAGGTGTAGCCATGAGAGCAAAGGGACTGGGAGCAAGAGTAATAGTAACTGAAATTGATCCAGTTAAAGCAAGTGAAGCCTGGATGGATGGTTTTGAGGTTATGCCAATGCGGGAAGCAGCTCAAAAAGGGGATTTCTTTATTACAGTAACAGGCTGTAAGGATGTTATTGATGCAGAAGATTTAAAAGTGATGAAAGATGGAGCAATTATGGCTAATGCTGGTCATTTTGATGTAGAAGTGTCCAAGCCTGCTTTAAATAGACTGGCTATAGAGGTCAGTGAAGCTAGAGCCAACATTAGGAAATTTGAAATGGCAGATGGTCGCAAACTTTATCTTTTAGCGGATGGAAGACTGGTTAATCTGGCAGCGGGAGATGGCCATCCAGCAGAAATTATGGATATGACCTTCGCTTTACAATTAGCTTCACTGCTTTATTTAAATCATAATCAAAATTTAGATGCTCAGGTCTATAATATACCTGATGATATAGATAATATGGTAGCAGAATATAAATTAAAATCTTTAGATATAGAAATTGATCAGTTGACAGAAGAACAGGAAGCTTATATCAACAGCTGGACTGATTAAAATATATAGTACTTTTATATAGGTACCTGGTTATAAATAATTAATTCACAAAAAAGCAAGGAGTAGTCGAGTAGAAATGGAATTAAAATACGGAAGAAAAACCTTAGAGTTTAAGATAAATAGTAGTAGAGTCCTTAATGTATTAAAAGCAAATGAAAAAGAAGGTTTAAATGATCCTTTAAAAGCAGTAGAAAAGTCTCTGAGCGAGCCAACTGGGACAAAGCCTCTGTCAGAACTTTTAGCAGCAGAGGAAATCAATGATCTGGTAATTATAGTTAATGATGTAACTCGCTATACTCCATATAATTATATGCTGCCGCCACTGCTTAAAACTATTGCTGAGGCTGGGATTAAAAAAGAACAGGTCACTTTTATAGTTGCAACTGGAGTGCATAGTCCCCATTCAGCTGAGCAGAATAGAGAAATGTTTGGTCCGGAAATTGATGCTGAATATAATTTCATTCATCATGATTATGATCAGGATCTGCTTGATTTAGGTGAACTTAGTACAGGCAATCAGCTTAAAATAAATAAAAAAGCAGTAGAGGCTGATTTTTTAATTGCAACAGGAGTAATACTCCCTCATTATATGGCTGGATTTTCCGGGGGTAGAAAGTCTATTTTGCCCGGAATAGCTGGCAGAGATAGTATTGAAAATAACCATGCAATGATGGTTGAAGTGACTTCAGAAAAACCAGCACTTGAGAATAATCCAATCAGTCAGGAGATGTTTGAAGCAGCAGAAAAAGTTGGATTAGATTTTATTCTCAATGTAGTCACCAACAGCAGCAGAGAAATAGTTAAAGTTTGTGCAGGTGATTATCTGGAGGCCTGGGAAGCTGGGATTTCTGAATCAGCAGCGATGTATCAGCTGCCGCTTGCTAAAAAGGCTGAGGCAGCTATTGTTAGTTCAGGTGGTTTTCCCAGAGACATAAATATTTATCAGGCGCAAAAAGCTTTAGACCATGCTGATCATGCTGTCAAAAAGGGTGGTACAATCATCTGGGTAGCAGAATGCTCGGAAGGTTATGGCGAAGAACGTTTTAAAAAATGGATGGATGAGGCCCAAAAACCTGAGGCTAATATTGAGCGAATCAAAAAGAAATTTTTAATAGGTGGTCATAAAGCCTTTGCTATTTCTAAAGTAGCGGCCGAAAAAGAAATTATATTGATTTCCAGTTTGAGCCGTGAACAGACAGAAAACATTTTCGCTAAAAAAATGAATTCTATTCAAGAAGCAGTAGATTATCTGGAAGAAAAATATGGAGCTGATTATTCAACCTATATTCTGCCCCAAGGAAGTTTAACAGTGCCGGTGATAGAATAAAATTTTAAAATTGGATTAATCATGTGGGAACAGCCTATCATTTTTAATAATTGCTTTTTGCTTTAACAATTGTTAAAATAAAGACAGTAAAAACAAAGCAAAATGGGGGTATTGAAAATGAAGGGTAATATAATGGAGTTGAAAGATGAAGAACAGATTATTGATGTTTTAAAGGCTTTAGGTTCCGAATCTAGGATGAAGATTATAGAAGTATTACAGAATGAAGATATGAATTTAAATCAGATTTCTGAATTTATAAATATGCCGGCCTCTTCAGTGACTGTAAATATAAAAAAACTGGAAAATGCCGGCCTGATTGAAACTGAATATAAACCTGGTAATCATGGTTCGCAAAAGATATGTAGTTTAAATTATGATAAGATACTAATTAATCTGCCGGGAAATAGAGAGTTAAAAGATAAAAATCTAATTGAAACCTCAATGCCGATTGGTAATTATAAGGATTTTTCAGTGAATCCAACCTGCGGTTTGGCTTCAGAAAAAGCAGTTATTGGTGAACTAGATGATGTAAAATCATTTTTAAATCCTGAACATATACACGCCCAAATACTTTGGTTTGGCAGTGGTTATGTAAAATATGTGTTCCCTAATAATTTACCTAAGAATTCTCAGGCAACTAAATTGGAACTAAGTATGGAAATCTGCTCAGAAACTTCTGATTATAATGAGGACTGGCCTTCTGATATTTCGATCTGGATTAATGGAGTTGAAATTGGGGTCTGGACTTCTCCTGGTGATTTTGGTGAGAAAAGAGGTATTTTAAATCCTGACTGGTGGTATTTTGATCAGACTCAACATGGTTTACTAAAAATTTGGCAGGTTACAAATGAAGGTTCTTTTATTGATGGTAATCAGATTTCGGATATTACTTTAGCTGATCTCAATATTGAAAAAGAAGATTTTATCGATGTTAAAATTGGTGTAAAAGATGATGCCCGCAATGTTGGTGGAGTTAATCTATTTGGTCGTAAATTTGGTAATTATAGACAGGATATTATGCTTAGATACAGATATAAGTTTAATGATTAATAAAATAAATCAAAAAAATTTAAAATAAATGCAGGAATTTTAGAACAGGTGAAGAATATAGTTAATAGAGCCTATAAAAGTCAGTTTAATTTTTTATGTGCTTTAATTTAATAAATATTAAACTAAAGCAGTAATACATAAAATAAAGCGGGGTGATATTTTTTTAAAAATAAATATTCGCAATATTTTTAATTAAAGCAGTAATTGGGTAATTCAAAAATTTTAAAGGGGGATATAAAATGTCTAAGAAGTTTTTAGTTTTAGCATTAATTACAATTTTAGTTGGTTTTACGTCTAGCGCTATGGCTGAGGTAGTTACCGTTGATTATTGGAATCTTTTTGGTGGTGGAGATGCAGAGTTTATGGATGAGATAGTAGCAGAGTTTAATGCAGCTCACGAAAATATCGAAGTTGATGTTACAAGATTAGAATGGGAAGAATATTATACAAAGTTAAAAACTGCAACTGCCAGTGGAAATGGACCTGATATAGCAATCAGTCATGTTACCAGAGTTAAAGAATTAGCAGACGAAGGTTTAATTGTTGCTTTAGATGAATTAGGGGCAGATGTCGGCATTAATTGGGACGAATATAATTCAAATATTTTGAGTGGAGCAGAAATAAATGGTGAGATTTATGGAGTGCCATTAGATACTCACCCATTAGTTTTATATTATAATAAAGAATTACTAGCAGAAGCAGATCTGATTGCAGAAGATGGAAGCCCTAAGATGGAGGGCACATTTAAAGAATTTTTGGGTAAATTAAAGTCTGATTCTTCTGCCAAATATCCGATGACTAACTGGACAAAGTTAACTGCGGAGGGACACTATAGAGTCTGGTGGAGTCTATATAACCAGCTTGGTGGAAGCCCAGTGGTAACCGAAAAAGAACTGACAATTGACAAAGCAAAAGCTGTAGAAGCAATTAAATATATGCAGGACTTATATGATAAAGAATATTCACCACTGCATTCAGAGTATATGGAAAATGTAAACTTGTTTAGAAATGAAGAAGCAGCCACTTTATTAACAGGTGTCTGGATTACAGGTACTTTAGAAGCGACTGAAGGTTTAGATTTTGGGGTAATGCCAATGCCACAGATTTTTGACAATAGATCTGTCTGGGGAGATTCTCATACTTTAGTACTTCCCTATGCAAGAAGTATTGATCAAGAGAAAAGAAAAGCAGCTTTAACTTTTGCTAAGTGGGCTACAGATAATGGAGAGCTCTGGGCAAAAGCAGGTCACATACCAAGTAAAGAAACAGTTAAAGAAAAAGAAGAGTTTAGAAATATGCCTTATAGAATGGACTATGTTAATGCAGCAGATTATGTAACTTTTGATAGTGCAGGCTCCTATACCTGGAGTATTAGAACTGAAATGACAACAGCTTTAAGTAAGGTCTGGAATAAGCAGATAACAGCAGAAGAAGCAGTAGAAGAGGCGAGTCGAGGAATAGAAAGATTATTAAGCAGGTAAAAAGAAGTTGATTTTAAGGCACAGGTGTTTTTAAGCACCTGTGCTCTAAATAAAATTTTTAAAGGAGGTTTCGATTTGAAAAAATATAATCAATTATCTGACCGTTATCCGTTTTTAAAGGCTTTACCATTTCTTTTACCCTTTGCTGTAGTTTATGCGGTATTTTTGATCTATCCGATTTTTCGAGGCTTTTGGATGAGCCTGCACCGCTGGACTATGATCCGTAATATGGGTTTTGTTGGTTTAGATAATTATCTTTATATGATTAAAGATCCAGCTTTTTGGGGTTCTTTAGGCAATACTTTATTATTTGTACTTATTTCAACACCGACAATTGTTATTGGGGGTTTAGTTTTAGCATTACTGGCAAATCAAAAAATTAAAGGGCAATTATTTATTAAAATAGCATTTTTCCTTCCTTATGTTTTATCAGTAGCAGTTATTTCTTCGATCATGGTTTATTTTTTCCAACCCCACAGCGGACTATTAAATGGGATTTTACAGAGTTATTTTGGGGTAGAAGAAACTATTTTTTGGCTTGGAGAAACAAAACTGGCCTGGTTTGTTATAGTTTTTGCGACTTTATGGTGGACTGTTGGTTTTAATATGATCTTATATCTAGCAGCACTACAGGATATTCCACAGTCTTTTTACGAAGCAGCTGAAGTAGATGGGGCAACCAAATTCCAGCAGCTAATTTATATCACCTTACCGTCCTTAAAACCTATAACCTGGGTAGTAACTTTACTGCAGATAATTTTTTCTTTTAAGATTTTCTCACAGGTCTGGTTAATTACCGGTGGTGGCCCGGGTACAGATACCCGTCCAATAGTTCAGTATATTTATGAAACAAGTTTTAAACAAAACAGTATGGGGTATGGTGCAGCAATGGCCTTTTCCTTTTTCATTATTTTAGTCTTAGTTTCCATGGCACAAATATATTTGCGTAAAAGAGAGGAAGGATAATATGGAAAATAAAACTTCACCAACCACTAAAGTTTTGAAATATTCATTTTCTTATTTACTGGCAGTACTATTTATTTTTCCTATTTTATGGATGCTTTTTGCTTCACTTAAACCATCTGGTTATCATGTTTCACAGATTATAGAGTGGTTTTTACCACCTTATTCTTTTAGTAATTATTCTGCAGTTATTGAACAGGCGCCAGTATTAAAATGGATGTTAAACAGTTTTATTGTTTCGGCCAGTGTGACACTTGTTGTTATAATTTTTGATTCACTGGCAGCCTTTGCTTTATCTGTAATTGACTTTAAACATAAAAATTTAGTTTTTATATTATTTACAATCGGTTTAATGGTTCCCACAGAAGCGAATATAGTAGCCTTATTCGATATTGTACAAAAACTGGGTTTAGTTAATACTTACCCGGGCTTGATTTTGCCTAGGATTGCAATTCCTTTAGGCATCATAATTTTAAAAGAGTTCTTTGATGCTATACCAAGAGACTTAATTGACAGTGCCAGGATTGATGGCTGTGGGCTATTTAGAATCTACTTTTCTATCTTTATGCCTTTATCGAAAGCTGCCATTGCTTCTATTGGAATTTTCACCTTTATCCAGGCCTGGAATGCATTTCTCTGGCCTTTTATCGCAATTATGTCCAAAGAAATGTTTACTTTACCAGTCGGAGTACCAACATTTACCGATGCTTATACACCGGATTATTCAATACCAATGACTGTCAATATGATAGCTTCTTTACCAGCTATAGCAGCTTTCTTATTATTCCAGAAGCAGATTATTCAGGGAATTAAATTTACAGGAATTAAAGGTTAACTTTCTTGCAGAGTACTTATTAAAATTAAGAAAAGATAAATATTTTCGTAATCTAAGGTTGATTTTTTTAGGAGGTAGCATATGGGAAATAGAATACCGAGGCCGGAACATCCGAAACCCCAGTTTCAGAGACAGAATTGGCAAAATTTAAATGGAAGCTGGAATTTCGACTTTGATGATCAAAATCAGGGTGAAAAAAATAAGTGGTACCAGAATAAAGAACTGGGGCAGGAAATAACTGTGCCTTTTACTTTTGAAACTAAAGCCAGCGGCATTGCTGATCGAAGTGAACATAATTATATCTGGTATCAGAGAACTTTTGAAGTTAATGCTGAGCAAGCACAAAAAACAATTTTGAACTTCGCAGCTGTAGATTATTTAACTAAAGTCTGGATTAACGGCAGTTTTGCCGGCAGCCATCAGGGAGGCTATGATTCATTTTCATTTGATATAAGTGACTTTATTAATTATCAGGATAAAAATAATATTGTAGTTAAAGTTGAAGATTCACTTTCTAAAACTCAGCCCCGGGGTAAGCAGACTTATAAAAAAGATAATTTCCTCTGCTGGTATACCAGGACTACCGGTATCTGGCAGACAGTCTGGCTGGAATTTGTGGATCAGAATCTCTATCTTGAAAATCTTAAAATAACCCCTTATCTTGATCAAAAAGAAGTAGAACTGGATTATAATTTTGAGGGAGAAGGTTTTGAAGCTGAAAACTATAAATTAATAAGCAGAATAGAATTTGAAGGTCAGTTAATTAATCAATTTGAGCTGGAAGTTAAAAAAAATAATTATAATTTTAAAGTTAAGCTTGAAGATCAAGAGAATGAGATTAAAATCTGGCATCCCGAGAGTCCAAATTTATATGATCTAAAGCTTATCTTATATAAAAATGATGAAGTTGTAGATCAAATTGATTCCTATTTTGGCCTGAGAAAAATTTCTATAGAAGCTAATAAGATATTTTTAAATAATCAGCCTCTTTATCAGAAATTAATCCTTGATCAGGGATACTGGCCCGAGTCTTTAATTACCCCTCCCTCTGATCAGGCACTAAAAAAAGACCTGGAACTGACTAAAAAAATGGGTTTTAATGGAGTCCGTAAACATCAAAAAATTGAAGATGATCGCTTTTACTACTGGGCTGATAAGTTAGGGCTTTTAGTCTGGGCCGAGATAGGTTCTAGTTATCAGTATAATGATCAGGCTGTAGAAAATTTTAGTTCTCAGTGGCAGCGGGTAGTTAAAGAATTATATAATCATCCTTCAATTATTTGCTGGGTTCCTTTCAATGAATCCTGGGGGATTGAAGCTGTTAGTCATAATAAAAAACAGCAGCATTTTACTGAAAGTATTTACCATTTGACAAAGAGCATTGATCAAGAGAGGCCAGTGATTGCTAATGACGGCTGGGAGCATACTATTTCTGATATTATAAGCTTTCATGATTATGTAGAAAGTACTGCTCAGCTTCGAGAAACATATGTTGAAAACATGGAAAAATTGCTGCAGAATAAAAAAGTCTTTAATGATCAAGAATATATTACTGGTGGTAAATTTATTATGGCTGATAATTATCAGTATCAGGGTCAGCCGATAATTTTTAGTGAGTTTGGAGGTATTGCTTTTCAGGATAAAGAAGGCTGGGGCTATGGGGAACAGGTTCAAAATAAAGAAGAATTGAATCAGAGAATTAAGCAGCAGCTGGAAGTGATTAAAGATGTTGAAGAATTTGAAGGTTATTGTTATACCCAGCTGACTGATGTTGAACAGGAAAAAAATGGTCTGCTGGATGAAAATAGAGAATTTAAATTAGAGCTTGAAAAAATAATCAAATTAAATCAAATTGTTGATTAAGCTCTGAGGATTATATATTTAATAATTAAGCTTAGTTTGATCAAGGGCAATCGTGAAAATGGTTGCCCTGTTTGCATTCTTTAATAATCAAAATTTTGAGAAAATTATTGAAGATGATAATTATTTATGCTAAAATATCCATATAAGTTAAAAGATATTTTTAAATCATTTAAATCTTGCAGAGGGTTTAAATTAATATTTTTATTTTAAAACGTTTTAAAACGAAGATGAAAGGGGCTTTTAGAATGGAAAAAGATATAGATAAGATTTTAAAAAATTTAAGATTGAGCGAAAAAGCTTCTTTGCTTTCTGGAGGAGATTTTTGGCAGACTGAAGCAGTCGAGAGGCTTAATATACCGGCAATATTTTTAGTTGATGGCCCACATGGGGTGCGCTATGTTGCTGATCGAGACCATGATGATCCTGCAAAAAAAGCAACCTGTTTTCCAACAGCTGTTAATTTAGCAGCAAGTTGGGATTTGAATTTAATAAAAAAAGCTGCAGCAGCCCTTGCTGTAGAAGCAAAAGCACGAGGAGTTGATGTGCTTTTAGGACCGGGAATTAATATCAAGCGCTCACCGCTTGGAGGGCGAAATTTTGAATATTTTTCTGAAGATCCATTTTTAAGTGCTGAACTTGCGGTTGAATTTATTAAAACAGTTCAAAAAAATGGTGTTGGAACTTCACTTAAACATTATGTGGCTAATAATCAAGAATATAAGCGCTTTTCTATTGATGCTCAAATCGACGAAAGGCCGTTAAGAGAAATATATCTGGCAGCATTCGAAAAAGTAATTAAAGAGGCCAATCCCTGGACAGTAATGGCAGCCTATAATCAGATAAATGGTGATTTTGCAACTGAAAACGATTATCTGCTGCAGGATATATTGCGTGACCAGTGGGGTTATGACAATTTAGTTGTATCTGACTGGTGGGCTGTGCATAATCGGGTTAAAGCTTTAAAAGCCGGTCTTGATCTTGAAATGCCAGGTGCAGATCCGGTTAATGATCAAAAAGTTATAGATGCTGTTCAGGCAGGTGAACTAAAAGAAGAAGTAGTTGATCAGGCCGTTAGAAGAATTTTAGAATTAATTTTAAAAACACAAAAAAAAGCAAAAAAAGATTTTAAGCTGCCCGTCGAAGAACATCATCAGCTGGCAAAAGAAATTGCTGGAGAAACAATAGTTCTGCTTAAAAATCAGGGGCCACTACTGCCTTTAACAGCAGCAAAGCTGGCTGATAAAGAATCAATTTTAGTAGTGGGTGAGCTGGCTCAGAAACCTAGTTATCAGGGAATTGGAAGCTCACAGGTTAATCCAACCAGGCTGGATAATCATTATCAGGCTTTAGAAGACAAATTTGGGGAAGAGCTGGAATTACATTATACTCCAGGCTATAATTCTGAAGCTGAGCCTGGAGAAAATGAAAGTTTAAAAGAAAAAGCGCTGCGGGTTGCTGAAAATAAGGATTATGTAATTATTTATGCAGGTTTGCCTGAGCAAGCAGAAGCAGAAGGATATGACCGCCAGGATATGCAGCTTCCTAAAGAACAGAATCAGCTGATTAAAGAATTGGCAGCAGTTAACCCCAATATTATTGTTATTTTAAATAATGGCTCAGCCGTTGATCTGAGACAGTGGTTAGATAAGGTTTCTGCAGTTATAGAAGCAGGACTTCCCGGACAGGCTGGGGCCTCAGCTTTAGCAGATATTATTGCAGGGGAGATTAATCCTTCGGCAAAATTGGCAGAAAGCTATCCACTTAAATTAGAAGATAATCCTTCTTATCTTAATTTTCCCGGCAGCAGTGATAGTGTTCGCTATGGAGAAGGGATTTATATTGGCTATCGCTACTATGATAAAAGAAAAATGGAAGTTCTTTTCCCCTTTGGTTATGGATTATCTTATACAGAGTTTGCCTATAGAGCTCTGGAGGCTCCTGATTATTTAGCAGAAGGCGATAAATTAAAAATTAAGATTTTAATAGAAAACACTGGTCAGTTTAAAGGTAAAGAAATTATTCAGCTTTATCTATCTCAGCAGAACCCTAGCCTTGCGAGGCCGCCGAAGGAGCTTAAAGGATTTGGTAAAATCGAATTAGAGCCTGGAGAAAAAGAATGGCTGGAATTAGAATTAGATTATCAAGATTTAGCTTATTATCATCCGCAGGCAGGCTGGATTGTAGAATCCGACCGCTTTAAGATCATGATTGGTGCTTCATCCAGAGAGATTAAATTTACAGAAGATATTGAGGTTGAAAGTTCCTTTGTGCTTAAAGACTTAACAGCAAAAAGTCCCTTTGAGGATTGGCTTGCTGATCCTTTAGGTGAAAAAGCAGTAAAAGAAGTATTAACGGAAGCGGAGATTGAAGAAATTGGATTTTTGAAAGCCTGGCCGCTGTATAGAATGCATTTTTTTACCCCAGAACAGGTCAGTTTCGAGGAGATAGAAGAAATTTTAGATATATATGAAAATAATTAAATGAGGTGAGTTGAATGAGAGAATGGGAAGATCCAAAAACTTTTGCAGTTAATAAAAGGCTGCCCCATGCAAATCGTATTTTCTTTTTAGACCACAAAACACTAAATGATTATAACTATCAATCATTAAATGGAGAGTGGGATTTTAAATACCTGCCAAATCATAATACATATCAGCAGGAATTTTATCGGCAGAATTTTTCTAGCTCAGATTGGGACCAAATTACTGTTCCTTCTAACTGGCAGCTTGAGGGCTATGATAAACCACACTACACAAATGTTAACTATCCTTTTCCAGTTGACCCTCCTAAAGTTCCATCTGAAAACCCAGCTGGACTTTATAGAAGAAAATTTTATTTAAATTCAGAATTAGAAGCTGAGCAAAATCTGATTCGTTTTGAAGGGGTTGATTCGGCATTTTATCTCTGGTTAAATGGTGAATATGTTGGCTACAGTCAGGGGAGTAGACTGGCTGCAGAATTTGACTTAAGTGAGTATTTAAATTATGGCGGAGAAAATATATTAGCCGTTAAGGTAATTAAATGGTCAGATGGAAGTTATTTAGAAGATCAGGATATGTGGTGGTTGAGCGGCATTTTTCGAGATGTATATCTATATTCACAATCATTTTTCCAGATTGAAGATTTTAAAATTGAAAGTGAATTTAAAAGAAATGAGGAGTTAGGAGTCTTAAATTGTCAGTTTCAGGTGCTTTCTTATCAAGAATATATTCCCGAAGGTACTAAAATTGAGATTAATTTATATGACCTGGGACTTAAGCTGGTTGAAGAAAAAATTGAATTATCAGAGATAAAAAAGCAGAGACTAAATAACTTTAAAACTGATTTAGAAATTACAGAACCAAAGGCCTGGTCAGCAGAAAATCCATATCTATACCAGTTGGAAGTTAAGCTGCAGGATTCTCAGGGCGAAGAAATTCAGACTATAAGACAAAAAGTAGCTTTTAGAACAGTTGAAATTAAAGATGCTCAACTTTTGGTAAATGGGAAGCCAGTTATGATCAGAGGTGTCAATAGACATGATTTTGATCCGGAGCTAGGTCGGGCAGTTACTAAAGAGCAGATGGAAGAAGATGTTTTGCTGATGAAAAAGCATAATATTAATGCTGTGCGCACTGCTCATTATCCAAACCATCCCTATTTTTATGAGCTCTGTGATAAATATGGTCTTTATGTAATGGCTGAAACGGATATAGAATGTCACGGTTTAGAGCCGGTTGGGCGCTGGGATGAATTAGCTGACTCCGAAGACTGGAGAGCAGCTTTTCTAGATAGAATGGAAAGAATGGTTGAGCATTATAAAAATCATCCTTCGATAATTATCTGGTCTTTAGGAAATGAATCTGGTTTTGGTGATAATCACCGCAGCATGGCTCAGTTATGCCGCCGATTGGATCCGACAAGACCAATTCATTATGAGGGTGACCAAAAACAAGAAGTTGTAGATATTATAGGTCCAATGTATCCAACAATAGAAAAAACTGCAGAGCTTGCTCAAAGAAAAGAAAAACCTGTAATTTTGTGTGAGTATGCTCATGCAATGGGTAATGGTCCAGGAGAGCTTAAAGAATATTGGGATGTCTTTTACAAGTATCCTTCTGCCCAGGGAGGATTTATCTGGGACTGGTTAGATCAGGGAATTGCAGTTAAAAATTCAGCAGGTGAGACCTGTTATACCTATGGGGGCGACTTTGGAAATATCCCCAATGATAAAAACTTTAATATTAACGGATTGGTATTTCCCGACCGCAGTCCTTCACCGGGTTTAACTGAATATAAATATGTGATGGCTCCCTTTAAAATAACAGACTTTAATTTTAAAGATGCTAAAGTCAAAATTGAAAACCAGTTTGATTTTATTGACAGTTCTTATTTTAGACTGGAATGGGAAGTTAAAACAGCTGGTCTGGTGATTGAAAGCGGCAGTCAGAACTTTGAACTTAAAGCTGGAGCAGAAAAAGAATTTAAAGTTGAAGAACTTAATTTAAGTGATTTAGAACGGATAATTGAAGAAAAGGCGAGAGAAATTGAGGTTAATTTGCCGGCTGAAAGTTATCTAAATTTCCGTATTGTTTTAGCTTCAAATCAGAGTTGGGCAGCTGCCGGACACGAAATAACATTTAAGCAGTTTAAATTACCATTTATTTTTGATCGTCTCTATCATCCAGAACAAAGTCAGCTAGAAAATAAAGAATTATTTTTAAAAGAAAGTGATCAATATTTAAAAATTGCAGGCAGTAACTTCAGTATTTATTTTGATAAAGGGAATGGTCAAATTAGTGATTATTTCTATCGCGGTAAAAGTCTGCTGGAAAAAGGACCTAAGCTCAGCTTTTGGAGAGCCCCAATAGATAATGATAATACTGATATTACCTATAATTACACTAATGAATGGAAAGCAGTAGGTATCAATCAGCTTGTTCAGCGCTTAGATGAAATGAAAGTTGTTGAGTCTGAGCATAATTTTGTCTTGATAAAAATGTACTATACAATTGCGCCAGCAGCAAAAGATTTAATTATTAAGTCTGAAATGGAATATAGGATTTATAATAATGGTGAGATCAAGCTTACTACATCTGGAGAATTTGCTGATCAAAAAGCACATTCAATTCCCAGAATTTCACTAGAATTAGAATTGAATCAGCAGTTAGATAAAATCAGATGGTTTGGTAGAGGACCAGGGGAATCATATCCCGATACTAAAAGAGCAGCCTATATTGATCTTTTCACTAAAAAGATAGAAGAGCTGCATACACCCTATGTTTATCCCCAAGATAATGGAAATCGTTCTGATACAAAATGGTTAGAGTTAAAAAACAGAGTTGGGGCTGGACTTGAATTCTATAATTCTAAAGCATTTGACTTTACTGCTCATTATTACAGCAAAGATGATTTAGAGCTGGCAGAGCATGATTGTGAACTTCCTCAAAGAGATAAAATATATTTAGAATTAATTCATAAAAATCGAGGTGTGGGAAGTACTTCCTGTGGGCCTAAAAGACTAGATAAATATGAGCTAGAACTTAAGGATTTTAAATTTCAACTAAAATTTAAAGGAATAGACTATTAATATCTGATAGATAAATAGCTGGTACAGAACAAGATTTTGTACCAGCTAATAAAAAAAGAATAAATGAAAATAAATCTTGCAAATTGTTAGAAAATTTGGTATTCTAAGAATACAATATTTTAAACGTTTTAAATGAGGTGGATTAGATGGCTGTAACTTTAAATGATATTGCCAGTAAAGCAGGTGTTTCTTTAGCAACAGTCTCGCTTGCGCTTAATGGCAGCGATAAAGTAAACAAAGATACTAAAATTAGAATCAAAAATATCGCAGAAGAACTTAATTATATACCAAATGCAAGAGCAAGGGCTTTAGTAAAAAAATCAACCAATACTATTGGCCTTGTAATTCCAGAAGTAGTGAATCCTTTTTTTGCGGAGCTGGCCCAGTCAATTAAAGATTATGTACGCAGTCAGGATTTTAATGTTATTCTCTGCAGCACTGATTATCAGAGTGAAGAAGAGCTACGATATATTAATATGTTTCGTTCCGGTCAGGTTGATGGTGCTATTTTTGCCTGTGTTGGAGATGTAATGGAAAAGCATAATGAGCTGATTATTGAACTAGTTAAGCAAAATGTTCCGGTTGTATTTGTAGATCGAGATGGTGTAGATCATGATTTAATTCCTGTAGTTAAAAGTGATGTCTATCATGCTGCTTACCAGGCAGCTGATTATTTAATTTCTTTGGGGCATAAAAATTTGGCTTTTGCCGGCCAAAGTTTAGAAAGATTAAATGGTTTTAAAAGTGCTCTGATGAAACATCAACTGGAACTAAAAGAAGAAAATATCTATTATGATTATTTAAAAATGGAGGGTGGTTATGCAGTCGGCAAAAAAATAGCAGCCAGAAAGGAAAAGCCGACTGCTGTTGTCTGTTTAAATGATGAGATTGCAATTGGAGTAATCCAGGCTTTGATTGCTAAGAAAGTGGAAGTGCCAGCAGAAATATCAGTTATTGGAATCGATAATATTAAAATGGCTAATTTCTATAATCCATCATTAACCACTGTTAATATACCAGTAAGTCAAATGGGAAAAAAAGCAGCAGAAATTTTGCTAAAAAGAATAGCTGGAAAATCTTTAAGTGACAAAGAAAAGTTTTTTATCTTTCCTACAGAACTAATTATTAGAGATTCAAGTAGGAAATTTTAATGAAAATTAGTTTGATAAAACTGATCTGAAACTGGTTTTTATCAGTAAATATCAGCAAAAATAAAAAAAGGAGGGATAATTTAATCATAATTTAAAACGTTTAAATAGTGTTTTAAAAATCAAAAGGGGGTTATTTTTAATGAATTTTAAGAATTTTTCACTTATTGCAATTACTTTAGTTATGGTTTTAGCTTTGTCTTTCTCTGCAGCAGCACAGGACACTTTAGTTGTTAATACTTATACAAGTGACCCAGCTCCAAGAGCAGTTATGAAAGAGTTAGTGGCTCAGTATGAAGAAATGAATCCTGATGTTGATGTTGAATTGAACATTACAGCTCATGAAGATTTTAAACAGGCAATTAGAGTCTGGTTAACTTCCGATAATCCACCTGATGTATTCAGCTGGTTTGCTGGCAATAGAGCTGGATATTTTGTAGACAGAAATTTGGTTATGGATATTTCTGATGTCTGGGAAGAAGAAAACTTCTACGAAAAATTCCCAAAAGCTTTTCAGAGTATCAGTATCTATGATGGTAAAGCTTACTTTTTACCTCATAACTACTACTGGTGGTCTGTATTTTACAGAGAATCAATTTTTGAAGAGTATGGCTTAGAAGAGCCTCAAACCTGGGATGAATTCCTGGAAGTAGGAGAAACTCTTAAAGCCAATGGAATTACTCCATTTGCAATTGGTACTAAATTCCGCTGGACTGCAGCTGCTTTCTTTGATTATTTCAATATGAGAATCAATGGTGCAGAATTCCATAAAGAATTGATGGCTGGTAATATTCCATTTACAGATGAGAGAGTTGCAGATGTATTTGAAAAATGGAAGTACTTAATTGAAAATGACTATTTTGTAGAAAATGCAGCAGCCTACTCCTGGCAGGAAGGTTTACAGTTCCTTTCCCGAGGAGATGCAGCGATGTATTTAATGGGACAGTTTATTTTAGATGCAACATCTGAAGAGGTAAGTCAAGACTTAAACTTCTTCCGTTTCCCAATTATTGACGAAGATGTTCCGGTTGCCGAAGATCTACCTACAGATGGTTTTATGATTCCTGCAAAAGCGCCTAATCCAGAACTGGCAAAAGATTTTATAGCTTTCCTTGGTTCGGTCGAAGGACAGCGTCTCTTTGCTGAAGACTTAGGTCGTCTGGTAACCAATAAAGATATGCCTGCTGATATATATGATGGATTAACCAATAAAGGCAGAAAAATGATTGATGAAACTGATGAGTTAGCACAATTCTATGATCGTGATATGGATCCAGAATTAGCTGATAAAACAATGGATTCTTTAATGGAATTTTGGTATTCACCAGCTAATTATAGAGAGATCATGGAGAAAATGGAAGCACATCGTCAGAATTTTATCAATGACTAATTAAAACTAAAGTCACCTGTGGGATAATATCTCACAGGTGATAATTTTTAGGAGGTTTAGAATTTGAAGAGAAAGCATATTCCATGGTTATTTTTGTCAATACCTTTAAGCTTATATACTGTCTGGGTTATTGCACCAACAATTTATACCATGTATTTAAGCTTAACAAATTGGGACGGGATAACAGCACCTCAATTTCAGGGAATCGATAACTATCTGCAATTATTTAATGATCCTATTTTTTATACATCATTAGTTAATAATGTTAAATGGCTGATAATTTTTATGGCAATTCCGGTTACTGTCGGTCTATTTTTAGCAATGCTTTTGAGTCAGGAAATTAAATGGGCAAGAGGATATAAGGCGGCTATTTATTCGCCTATGATTTTAGCACCGGTTGTAATTGGCTTAATCTGGTCCTGGATTTATCAACCTCAGGGTGGACTTTTAAATAATACTTTAACTTATATTGGTTTAGAAAGATTAACCAGAGGCTGGCTGAGCAACCCAAATACTGCTTTATATGCTGTTATTGGAGCAGCAGTCTGGCGGCATACAGGTTATGTAATGCTTTTATTTTTATCTGGTTTAACAGCAATTTCGCCAACTGTAATTGAGGCTTCTCGTATTGATGGGGCCAGTCCCTGGCAGCGATTTAGATATATTATTCTACCACTTTTAAAGCCAACCACCGTAATTGTAATTGTAATAACCATGATTCAGTCCCTGAGAGCTTTTGACTTTGTCAGCATGATGACTAGAGGTGGGCCTTTTAATTCAACCAATGTTTTAGCACATTATATGTATACCGAAGCTTTCAAAAATTATAATATGGGTTATGGGGCTTCAATAGCTGTAGTTTTATTTGCAATTATGTTTATCTTTATAGTTATTTATTTACGCCAGATCAGGAAAGGGGAGCTTGAATAATGAATTTATCGCTACATCAAAAAAAGAGACTTAAACATGCAGCTATATTTATAGCTCTTTTACTATTTGTGCTAGTCTGGCTGCTGCCTGTATTTGGCGCTTTTTTAACTTCGATCAGGACAATGGATGATATCATGAATAATGGATTTTGGAGTCTGCCTGATCAGGTGACCTTTAGTAATTTTGCCACAGCCTGGTCAGAGGGGAATTTAAATACCTACTTAAAAAATAGTTTTATAATAACCATTCCGTCTTTAATTGGAACTCTGGCTTTATCTTCTTTGGTTGGTTTTGCGCTGGCGAAATATAAATTTAAAGGTAATATGATAATTTATTTAATGTTTGTGGGAGGAATGTTAATCCCATTTCAAATTTTATTAATTCCAGTCTTTCAGCTGAGTAATTTTCTGGGAATTTATAATAATTACTGGGGTTTAATAATGATTCATACTGTTTTTCAGATGGGTTTTTGCTCATTTTTCTTAAGAAATTACATGATAACTATTCCAGATGAATTATCTGAAGCAGCAAGAATAGATGGAGCTTCAGAATTTAAGATTTTTTATAAAATTTATTTACCACTTTCTCTGCCTGCTCTAGCAGCACTTGGAACTTTAGAATTTACCTGGATTTTTAACGATTATATCTGGGCCTTAGTTTTATTGCGCGATGATAAATTTAAACCTGTAACTGCTGGTCTGGCAACACTTAAAGGTAATTTTATAACCTCCTGGAGTGTTTTAGTAGCCGGAGCAATACTGGCTACTATTCCGACAATTATAGTTTTTGTTTTCTTACAAAAATACTTTATTCGAGGTTTGACAATGGGCTCAGGCAAGTAAAAATTTATATTTTTTAGCAAAAAAGACTCTACTTGCTTAGCTAATCTAGCTAAGCTGGTAGAGTTTTTCTTATTTTTCTGATAAAATAGCCATAAGCATTTCTTATCTGGATGTTGGTTGGTACCGGGTACAGAATAAATAATTCACAAATATAAAATTGGAGGCAAAAAAATGAAAATAGCAGCATTTAAAGTAGAAGAGTGGATGAATGAGTATGAGATGGATGCTGAATACAATATTGCAGAAACCTGTGTGGAATCACTGACAGTAGAGGAATTATTAAATTTTAGTGATAATCCAGCTGCCAGGCTGGAAGAAATAAAAAAGATGCAGCTTACCTATGGAGATATCAAGGGTTCAGCTGCTTTTAAAAAAGGAGTCAGCAGTCTTTATGACAGTGTTGATCCCAAAAATATTTTACCCTCACATGGAGCTATTGGGGCTAACTTTCTTTTGCTTTATTCTTTAGTAGAAGCTGATGATCAAGTAGTTTCAGTATTTCCAACCTATCAGCAGCTTTATTCTATTCCTGAGTCTTTTGGAGCGGAAGTTAAAAAGCTGGATTTAAAATATGAGGATGGATTTCTGCCAGATTTAGAAAAACTCAAAGAACTAGTTAATCCAAAAACAAAGCTGATTGCAATTAATAATCCCAACAACCCTTCGGGAGTAGTTATGAACAAAAAAATCTTAGCAGAAATTGTGGAAATAGCAAGAGCTGCTGATGCTTATATTTTAGCAGATGAAGTTTACCGTGGTTTTGATCTGGAGGAAGAGATACCTTCTATTGTTGATCTCTACGAAAAAGGAATAAGTGTGGGCAGTATGTCCAAAGTTTTCTCTTTAGCTGGACTGAGAATGGGCTGGATTGCTGCACCTGAAGCAGTGATAGAACTCTGTCAACTGCATCGTGATTACACAACTATCAGCAACAGCATGATTTCTGATTATCTTTCTGTAATTGCTCTGGAAAATAAGGAAAAGATTTTAAAAAGAAATCTGGCCAAGGTAAAAAAACAGCTTGAGCTATTAGATGATTGGGTGCAGAGTGAAGATTTAATTGAATATGTTAAACCAAATGGAGGTACAACAGCTTTTTTAAAATATAAGTTGGATCTTGACTCTGAAAGCTTTGCTAAAAAGTTATTTAAAGAAAAAGGTGTTTTAGTTGTACCGGGGATTGCCTTTGGTAGAGAAAAGTTTATTCGGATTGGTTTTGCTGGTAATCAAAGTGAGCTAAAAACAGGTTTAGCTCTGCTGAAAGAATTTCTGCATGAGTACAATTAGTTTTATCTAAATAATCTTTACTAAATAGCAAACAAAAGCAGCTGGAAGGTGATTTTTGTGAAACAAAATCAAATTTTTATTAATTATGGTGACCAGGCTAAGAAAATGGTTCAGGAACTGCTGCAAAAAACTAAAATTGAAGCTGAGCTGCAGTTAGATGATTTGATTGCTTTAAAACCAAATTTGATCAATGCTACTAAAGCAGAAGTTGGAGCGACCACTGATCCCAAAATTGTGCAGGGAGTTATTGAATATCTTCAGCAGCGAGGTTTTAATAATTTGATGATTATTGAAGGTTCCTGGGTGGGAGCAGATACTGATACCGCCTTTGAAGTCTGCGGTTATCAAAAGCTGGCCCAGGATTATGATCTTCCATTATATAATTTAAAAAATGATAATTTCATTAAAAAATCTTATCAGGGCTTAGAAATTGAAATAGCAGAAAAAGCTCTTGCAGCTGATTATTTGATCAATTTTCCCGTGCTTAAAGGCCACTGTCAGACTAATATCACCTGTGCTTTGAAAAATCTTAAGGGTTGTATTTCTGATTTTGAAAAAAGAAAATTTCACCGCCAAGGACTGCATCAGCCGATAGCTTATTTAAATAAGCTTTTAAAACAAGATTTAGTTATTGTAGATGGTATTTATGGAGATTTAGATTTTGAAGAAGGCGGTAATCCAGTTAAAATGAATAGAATTATTGCTGCTCAAGATCCGGTGCTGGTTGATAGTTATGCAGCTAGTTTGCTCGGCTATTCTACAGCCGAAGTTAAATATATAGAAATAGCTGCTCAAATAGGAGTTGGTTTTAAAGATTTATCCAGGGCAGAAATAGTTGAATTAAATAAAGATCAGGGAGTTGAAATTGAATATTCCTCCAAAAAAATTAAAAAGTTAGCAGAAAGAATAGAAGCTAATAATGCCTGTTCAGCCTGTTATGGCAGTTTAATTCATGCTTTAAAACGAATAGAAGAAAAAGGGAAGCTGGATAAAATAAATACTAAAATTAAAATTGGTCAAGGTTATCAGGGGGAAGAATTTTCTGGAGTTGGAATTGGCAGCTGCTGCAGTGGTGCTGATAGTTTTGTTAAGGGCTGCCCACCTTCTGCAAAAGATATATTAGATTTGATTGCGCACAATTTAATTTGAGGAATGTAAACAATAATACAGAAAGTTATTGTCTTAGATGATAATTTATAATTAGGAAATAAAAATTAATATTTAAATTAATGATTTGAAGGGGGAAAGGTTATGAAAAATGTTGGTCAAACAGATAAGCTGATCAGGATTATTCTTGGTATTGTTCTCCTGTCAATGTTCTTTTTTGTAGAAGGGAATGCAAAATATTTTGGTATTTTAGGTATTATTCCACTCTACACAGGTCTAACAGGAAAATGTGCCCTGTACAAACTTTTTGGAATTAACACCAAAAAGGATAATTAGTTAATTTATTATCCCTGTAGATCAGGGATAATTTATATAAATTTTTTTTGAGATTAATTCGTAGTATAAAACTCAGATTTCATTATAATATATAATTTAAAATAATTATTATGACAAATAAAATTAGCAGGAGGGATTCAGAAATGGCAAAATTGTTAGTCACATATTATAGTTCATATGGACACATCTATGAGATGGCAAAAGTTGCTAGAAATGCAGCAGAAGCAGAAAATCATGAGGTAAAATTAAGAAAAATACCGGAACTAGAAGCTGCTAAAAAAGCGATGTCAGGTCAAGATGCCTATTTAGTTGCTCAAGAAGCTCAGTCAGAAGAAAAAGAAGTTACTTTAGCTGATTTAGAATGGGCTGATGGTATTGTTTGGGGTATTCCAACCAGATTTGGAAATATGCCAGCTCAGGTCAAGCAATTTATTGATACCGCAGGTGGCTTATGGGCAGAAGGCAAATTGGAAGATAAGGCTACTGGAATTATTACTAGTACAAATACACTCCATGGGGGTCAAGAAAGTACAATTTTAAGTTCAATGCTTCCTCTAATTCATTTTGGAATGATTTTTGTTGGTTCAACTTATGGTCAAAACCCTGAATTAAGTGAAGACAAACTGCAAGGTGGTTCACCATATGGTCCATCTACAGTTGCAGGACCTGATGGAAGTAAAGTACCAACAGAAGGTGACTTAAATATGGCAGGTAGACTTGCCAAGAGAGTAGCCAGAGTTGCTGCCGGAATTCAGTCAACTAAATAGAAATTTTAAAGTTAGAACAGAAAAGTGATAGTGATCATTAAAATGCAATTAATCTTATTCCAATATATTCTAAAAGCCCTGGCTCCCACAGCTGGGGTTTTTACATAGAAATTTTAAAATATTAATTGGAGGTTTTAATAATGGCAAAAGATATTTATCAGGCAGTAAAAGAAAGAAGAAGCTATTATAATATAGATGATAAAAAGGTTGTTTCAGAGGAAAAAGTCGAAAAAGTTGTTGAACACGCTGTAAAATATACGCCAACTTCTTTTAACTCCCAGACCGGTAGAGTAATTTTATTATTTGATGATCAGCATAATAAGTTTTGGAATATAGTTGAATCTAATTTAAGAGAGGTAGTTCCTAACGAAGATTTTGATTCAACTAGAGATAAAATTGATGGTTTCCGTAGTGGTTATGGGACTGTTCTGTTTTATGAAGATATGGAAATTGTAGAAAATCTGCAGCAGCGTTTCCCACTTTATAGTGATAACTTTCCTAAGTGGTCACAACATTCAAGCGGGATGCTGCAGTATAATGTTTGGACAATCTTAGAAAGTGAAGGTTTAGGGGCATCACTTCAGCACTACACTGAGTTAATAGCAGAAGATGTAAAAGCAGAATGGGATGTACCAGAGGAATGGAGATTTGTAGCTCAAATGCCCTTTGGTAATCCTGTAGAAGAAGCTGATCAAAAAGAATTTGATCCTTTAGAACAGAGAGTAAAGGTTTATAAGTAAATTAAAATCATATAAACTTAACTTGATTGGCAGCTGCCCAAAAGATTTAATTGGGAGCTGTTTTTTTGCAAATTTACTAAATCAATTTCGCATTTTGTTTTAAATAAAAGATAAAATTAGACAGATGACTGTAAATTTAGTTAAATTGATGATAAAATAAAAATGAGATAAAAATAGGGGAAATAAATGTAACTAATATAAGGGAATGATCTGAATGTTGACAATTAAAGATATTGCCAAAAAGGCAGAAGTTTCTGTAGCAACTGTCTCTAAGGTAATGAATGGTTATGATGATATTGGAGAAATTACTAAGGCAAAGGTTTTAAAAATTATTAAAGAAAATAACTATCGGCCAAATGCCAATGCTCAGTCTTTAAGAACTAATAAATCTTTTTTAGTTGGACTCTTTTTTAAAGACCATCAAGATAGTGGTGTAAAACATCCTTTCTTCAGAGGAATTATATCTGGTCTTGAAGAAAGATTGCTGGAAAATAATTATGATATGATCTTATTTTCTGCTAATTGGGAAGATCAGTTTAGTTATTTAGAAAAATGTCAGTTCCGGAATGTGGATGGTGCTATTTTAATGGGGGTTCCCAAGGATGATCCTAAATTACCTGAACTTTTAAATGCTAAAATCCCATCAGTTTTTATTGATCTTGATATTTCTGATGACAAAGCTTCCTATATTATTTCTGATAATGAAAAAGGAGCCAGAGAAGCTGTAAGACATTTGGCAGAATTAGGGCATAAAAAGATTGCAGTTATTGAAGGTGAAGAAATTACTATTCCTACTCAAAAGCGTCTAGCTGGTTATAAAGCTGAGATGAAAGCACAGAATTTAGAAATTAAAGACGAATGGATTATTCAGGGTCGATTTAGTGTTGATGGCGGGGTTAAAGCAATGGAGAAAATTTTAAAATTAGAAGATCGGCCAACGGCAATTTTCTGTATGGGTGATGAAATAGCAGTTGGGGCCATGCAGACAATTAAGGAAGCAGGGTTAAATGTTCCTGATGATTTTTCTATTGTCGGTTTTGATGATATAGAAATCAGCCAGTACTTAAATCCAGCCTTAACTACAATTCGTCAGCAAAAAGATGAAATGGGAATTGAGGCCGCTAATATGGTTTTAGAAATGATTAATAACCCTGAAAAAAAAGTTGAAGCTGAAATAATTGATACTGAATTTGTATTAAGAAATTCAACTAAAAAACTATAGAATTTAAAAAAAACTATTTATAAAAGATAATAATTGATTTAAATTGCAGCTTTCTTAGTTGAGAGCTGTTTTTTATTTAGTTGCGCAATGGGTAAAAAATTAAAATAATTTTCAAATTACTTGACAAATAGAAATCAACTTTGTATAATATAATTGTGAAATAAGTTTTATATATATGAAAAAAGTTTCAAAGAGGTGATTATTATAGCTAATTCAACCAATAAAAGAGAAACTACTTTAGATCGAGCAATTAAAGTTCTTGAATATTTAGCCGATTCTCAAGTTGAAAAAAATATGTCAGATATCGCTAAAGATTTAAAAATACCTAATGGGACAGCCTATAATATTTTAAAAACTTTAGAAAGTAACCAGCTGATTGAAAGAGATCAGTCATCTAAAAGATACACCCTTGGCTTTAAATTATTTCAATTGGGCAATAAAGTTGACTATATCAGAGAATTAAGAAATATTTCGATGCCTTATATGAGAGAATTGACTGCTGAAACAGGAGAAACTTCACAATTAGGAATTATTTTTGAAGAAAACTTATATTTTTTAGAGATTATCGAGGCGCCTAAAAATACTAAGACTAGAGGAACTGTAGGTTTAAGCTTACCCTTACATGCACCAGCAGCTGGGAAAATTTTGCTAGCATTTCAGCCAGAAGAGAAAAGAAAAGAGTTGTTGGAGAAAATAGAATTAAAAGCTTTTAATATGAATACTATTACTGATTCTAAGCAATTAGAAAAAGAATTAGAAGAAATTAGAGAAAAAGGATATGCAGTTGATCGAGAAGAAGTTTTTAGGGGTACTACCTGTCTGGCAATGCCAATTTACAATGCAGACAAAGAGGTTATAGCTGCTCTTGGAATAACTGGAGATACAGAACGAGTTAAAAAAAATAAGGAGAAAAATTTAAATGCTATTCATCATGAATCATTAAACATTTCATTTAAATTAGGATACCAGCTAAGTTAAAAAAAATATTTTTTTTAGCAAATCCAATGAAACTTTATTCATATATATGAAATAATCTTTGTTTTAAATATTTTGAATATTGATTTTAAAAATAATCTTGAATTTATTTAAAATTTTTTGATTTATAATTTTTTGTCTAAGGAGGGATATATAATTTTGTTGGGTTGTTTTAATCAAAAAAGGGGGAAAAAATGAAAAAATGTCAAATTAGTTCTATTTTAGTGATGATTTTACTAGTTAGTCTTATTTTAAGTGGTAGTATTTTTGCAGCAGATTATGAAATGAAAATTGGACACAGTCAATCAGTTAAAACTCCTCGTCATAAAGCATGTGTATATTTTAAATTGATAGTTGAAAGAGAAACTGATGGCAGAGTAGAAGTGAAAATATATCCTTCAAATCAGTTAGGAACAGAAGCAGAAATGCTGGAAAGTGTTAAAATGGGAGCAATTCAGGCAACATTAGGTGGCCAATTTGAAGCAGCTTCGCCAAAACTTCTGATTTACACTATGCCATTTTTATTTGAAGATATCAGTGCAGTTCATGATATAATTCGGGGACCAATTGGTGATAAAATTGCTTCTGCAGCTGAAGCTAATGACATAAAGATTTTAGCAACCGGTGTTGCAGGTGGATTGAGAAACTTCAGCAACAACGAAAGAGCAATAGAGACTCCTGCCGATATGCAGGGATTGAAAATGAGAACTCCACCTATTGATAGTATTATTAAAACAATAGAAGCTATTGGTGGAAATCCTGTTTCAGTACCATATGCTGAATTATATATGGCTTTAAAAACAGGAGTTGCAGATGGACAAGAAAATCCATTTACAAATATGGTAGATAAAAAGTTATATGAAGTACAAAAATACTTAACAATAGTAAATTATCAGTTTCACCCAAGTCCATTATATACAAGTTTAGATTGGTATAATTCTTTAGATTCTGAGCTCCAGGTTACTTTAGAAAAATGTGCAGATAAGATGATGATTTATAATGATGAGCTAAATCGAGAAGGAACTGAAGATTCTTTAGCAGTACTTCAAAAAGAAATGGAAGTTAATTATTTAACTGATGAACAGCGACAAATGTTTATTGATGCATCACAATCAGTATATGATTATTATATTGAGCAGGGTTTCTTTAGTCAGGCAGAAATTGATGAAATTAGAGAAGCAGCATCTAACTAAAAATTAGGGGGGCTGGTTAAAAGCTGGCCCTTTCTCAAGAAGGTGACTAGATGGATAAAATTATTGATATTCTAGATCAAGTACTAATGAAATTATTGACTGCAGTTATAATCTTAATAGGGCTAATGGTTATTATGTCAGTTGCTTTGAGATATTTATTTGGAATTTCTTATGTTTGGTTTCAGGAATTAATAGTATTAATGTTTATATTCACCACTTTTTTTGGCTCAGTAGTTGCATTTAAGCGCGATGAACATCTGTCTATAGATATACTGTACAGCAGGTTCCCTCCTAAATTAAAAATTATATTTAATATTGTTTTTGATATATTAATTTTTTATCTTAACTGGCAAATTATTAATGTCAGCATCAGGTGGATTAAAAGAGTTGGAAATGTTGTTAATCCAGGAATGAGAATACCGATGAGTTACTTTTATGCAATTTTACCTGTTAGTTCATTTTTCTTATTAATCTATATATTTGGAGATATTATACAAAAAATAAAAGACATTAGACTTCAGGAGTGAATTAAATGGCAGTTACAGCATTGATTTTATCATTATTTATATTTATTTTACTTGGGCTTCCTATAAGTTTCTCACTTGGTCTCTCAAGTATGGCTTACTTTATTTTAAACCCAGATTTTTTAATTATGATGCCGCAAAGAATTTGGGCAGGGGCAAATAGTTCAGTTATGGTAGCCCTTCCCTTATTTTGTATGGCGGGAATGTTAATGAATTTAAGTGGTATAACCAGAAAAATTATAGATTTTTGTTCTTATCTTGTTAAACCATTTAAAGGTGGTCTTGGAGAAGTTAATGTAATTGCCAGCATGATTTTTGGTGGTATATCGGGATCGTCAGTCTCTGATACATCAGCTTTAGGCTCAGTATTGATACCAGAAATGGAAAATAGGGGCTACAGTAAAGCATTTGCAACTGGAGTTACTGTTGGATCTTCAACTGTAGGAATGATTATTCCGCCAAGTATTCCCATGATAATTTATTCAACTATATCTAATGAATCAGTTGGTGCTTTATTTTTAGCTGGTTTAATTCCAGGACTTTTAATTGGTACCACCCAGTTATTTTTAGTTCATATAATATCTCGTCGAAATAATTATCCAATTGAAGAAGGTAAATTTGAAATAAAAGAAATGCTGAAAAGATCAGTTGATGGAATATTATCTATTTCGATGCCGGTATTTATTGTGCTATCTGTTTCGTTAGGAGTAGCTACTGCAACTGAATCAGCAGGGGTGGCAGTATTATATGCAGTAATTATAGGTTTTTTGGTTTATAAAAAATTGAAGTTGAGTCAATTTGCTGAAGTTGCAAAAGAAACACTTTTAACTTCAAGTACTATTATGGTTATTATTGCATTTGCTTATATTTTTATTTGGATTTTGGCTTTTGAAAGAATACCAGATAATATTGGGAATTTTATTTTATCACTTAATATTAGTTATTTTTGGATTTTAGTTTTTTTAGATATTTTAATTTTGCTGGTAGGAATGTTTATCGATGTTAGTCCAGCTCTCTTATTATTAGGACCAATATTAGTACCAGTAATGGAGACCTTAGGCATGGACTTATTACAGCTGGGAGCAATTTTAATAGTTGGACTGGGAATTGGACTCGCTACTCCGCCGATTGGGATGTGCTTAAACGCGGCAGCCAAACTTTCTGATATGTCAATAATGGAAATTGCCAAGGAAACCTTACCTTTTTTAGCCTGTAATGTTTTAGTTTTAATTCTTGTTACGTTTTTCCCACAAGTTTCATTGTGGATACCATCTATGTTCTTTTAACTATTAAGTCAATAGTTAATAAAAATATCTTTAAGCTGAACAGATCAGATTATTACTTATCAATTAGAAAGGGATGAAATTTATTATGGAAATTAGAAATGGTGTACATCCAGAAGACGCAAAACATTATACAACTGAAAAAATGAGAAAAGAATTCTTAGTTCAAGGTCTTTTTCAAAAAGATGAGATAAAATTGGTTTACAGTCACATAGACCGAATTATTACCGGGGGAATAAAACCTGTTAGTAAAAAATTAAAGTTAGAAGCTGGCAAAGAAATTGGAGCAGAATATTTTCTGGCCAGAAGAGAAATGGGAGTAATTAATATTGGCGGAGCTGGAACTATTGAAGTTGATGGAGAAAAATATGATCTTAATTCAAGAGATGGAATTTATGTTGGAATGGGAAATAAAGAGATTGTTTTCAGCAGTGCAGATTCAAAAAAACCAGCTAAGTTTTATTTAAATAGTGCTCCTGCCCATAAAAAATATCCTAATAAAAAAATAAATATTAAAGATGCTAAGCCACAAGAAGCTGGTGCTGAAGAAAATTCAAATAAAAGAACTATTTATAAATACTTACATCCAGATGTGCTTGATACCTGTCAGCTATTAATGGGAATGACACTTTTAGAACCACAAAATGTTTGGAATACTATGCCCTGTCATACTCATGATCGCAGAATGGAAGTGTATTTTTACTTTGATATTGAAGACGATAATGTAGTCTGGCATTTAACAGGCGAACCAGATGAAACCAGACATTTAGTAGTCAGAAATGAAGAAGCTGTAATTAGTCCCAGTTATTCAATCCATTCTGGTGTAGGAACCGGTAATTATACATTTATTTGGGGTATGGTTGGAGAAAATCAGACTTTTTCTGATATGGATCATGTAGCAATGGCAGATTTAAAATAAAAACAAAAATTAATTCCAAAGAATTTTTAAAGTAAAGAAAGGTTTTTAAGGAGAGATATTATGGATTTATTTAATTTAGAAGGTAAAGTCGCTATTGTCACAGGTTGTTCAAGCCCTGTTGGGATTGGTTATGCAATTGCAGAAGGCTTAGCAGAAGCTGGAGCTGATATAGCGGGAGTAGCCCGCAGTGATTTAGATGAGGTAAAAGAAGCTATCGAAAGTAAAACAGGGCGAAAATTTTTAGCAATTCAGGCAGATTTAATGAAAGAAGATAATTTAGATAAAATAGTCGAAGAAACACTGGCTGAATATGGGAAAATAGATATACTTGTTAATAATGCAGGAATGATAAGACGCAATCCTATTTTAGATTTTACAGTCGAAGATTGGGATTCTGTAATGAAAGTTAATTTAAGAAGTTTATTTTTATTAACTCAAAAAGTTGCTAATTATTTTGTAGATAATAATGTTCAGGGGAAGGTTATAAATACTGCTTCAATGCTTTCTTATCAGGGAGGTAAGTTTGTCCCGTCTTATACAGCGAGTAAGCATGCTGTAGCTGGAATTACTAAATCTTTTTGTAATGAATTAGCTGCAAAAGGGATAAATGTTAATGCAATTGCACCTGGTTATATTGCTACAAATAACACTGCCCCACTTAGAAAGGATAAAGAAAGAAGTTCAGCCATTTTAAGCAGAATACCTGCTGGACGCTGGGGACAGAATGATGATTTAAAAGGTGCAGCTATTTTCTTAGCAGCTGAGGCTTCTGATTATATGCATGGGGCTTTGATTCCTGTTGATGGGGGCTGGCTGGCAAGTTAAGCAAAAAGAAAAGCTTAGAAATCTCTTTCAAAGAGAAATCTAAGCTTTTTGATATTTATTGATATTTATTTTAAGGCTATATGTATTTTAAAAATTTAAATTAAAGCATCTAATTTTTAAGTTCTTGCCAGTTACCCGCCCAATTTTGAGCTTCAGCCTCTCTAATTAACTTAATAGCTTCTTCATTTTGCTCATCTTCCTGCAGCATTTTAATCAATTGAGAATATATTTCAAAGCGCTCCTTTGGCTCTTTTGAAAGTTCTGCTGCTTTTTTAAGTAAACGTATTATTAGATCAGGATTATTATTAAATCTTGTAATAACATTTCCTGCAAGCAGATATAAGGTTCTGGCAGCTGTTTTGTCTGAATTTAAATTATTAAGTAAATTTGAGCTTTCAGAAATAATTCTCTTTTTTTCTCTGTCATTAAAGCTGTGATTCCACCAAGATTCCAGATTATTTTCCTCAAAAAATTTAATATTTTGATTCTCATTTCTCTTTAAAAAGTTAAAAATCCCCATATTTATCCCTCCTGTATAAGATGCTATCACTACTCTTGTTCTCACTTTGGCTTCTATACCTGAGGCAAATCTGACAGTCATAGATTAAATCCTTAGACTCAGATCTTTGCGTAATAATCTTTCAATTATTGTGCCTTTGTTTTCAGACTGAAAATAATATATGTAAATATTTATATTTATTTCTATATTTATATTTAAACATAAAAGTCCAGACTCCTGCTTTAAATTTAATATTTTATCAATAAAATAATTATATTACTTTTTAAATTATCCGGAGACTAAAAGAAGGAAGACCCTCTTCTAAATAGAATAATATTAATGAAAGTAATTTATTTACTAAAACCATCAGCATAAACTAAGAATATTTCTTATTTTGAAAAATATAAACTGGGGGAAAAATAAATGAAAATTGTAGTTTTAGATGGATATGCGCTAAATCCAGGCGATTTAAGTTGGGATCAGATAAAAAACTTAGGAGAGCTTGAAATCTATGATCGAACTCCTAAAGAAAAAATCTTAGAAAGATCTAAAGGAGCAGATATTTTATTAACAAATAAGACTCCGCTAAAAAGAAAAACAATAGAAAGCCTGCCAGGATTAAAATATATAGGAATTTTAGCAACAGGCTATAATGTTGTAGATATTAAAGCAGCTGCAGAAAATGATGTAATTGTAACAAATGCACCTGATTATAGTACAAATGCAGTAGCACAATTTACTTTAGCTTTGATTTTAGAGGCAGCTTTACATGTAGGTGAACATAATAGAGCAGTTAAAGCAAAGGAATGGACTCAGTCTGAAGATTTTTGTTTTTGGAACTATCCTTTAATTGAGTTAAAAAATAGGACTTTAGGAATAATTGGTTTTGGCAGCATAGGTCAGCGGACTGCTGAGTTGGCATTAGCATTTGGTATGAAGGTTATAGTCTATGATCGCAGTCCGCAAGAAAAAATTTCAGATCCAGATATATTGACCGAGGGTCTGGAATTTTTAAAGCTGAGAGAGCTTTATAAACAATCTGATATTATAAGTCTGCACTGTCCTTTAACTGAAGAAACTGCAGGAATGATAAATCAAAAGAGCATTGCTCAAATGAAAAAGAATGTAATTATTATTAATACAGCTCGGGGAGGTTTAATTATAGAAGATGATCTGGCAGCTTCCCTGGAGGCGGGCAAAATTCAAGCTGCTGCTCTTGATGTGTTGACAAATGAACCGCCGGCAGTATCAAATTTGCTTTTAAATTCTGAGAAAACAATTATTACTCCCCATATAGCTTGGGCCACTAAAGAATCAAGACAGTGTTTAATGGAAATAGTTTATGAAAATATAAAAAGTTTTCTCGAAGGAAATATAAAGAATCAGGTTAATTTAAATTAATCAATAAAGATAATTGATTTACTTTGGTATTGTTTTAGCTGGTATCTTAATATATAATTATACTTGGAAAATTTCTTAAAAATTTTATAGGGATGTGATATAGATTACTGATTATGGTGTCTTAGAGAATTTAAATGGTCTTCAGTATTGGATGATGCTTAATCATAAAAGTCATAGATTAATTTATTTGATTGGGCTTTTATTTTTAGCAGCTTTTATTGTAAAAACGATAACAGATAAATTTAGAATCCCCAGTGTAGTTGGTTATATTTTATTAGGGACCATATTTAGTCAAAGTGTGGTTGGTAATTTTTCTTTTTTATCAAAGGAATTTTTGGCCTGGTATAATTACTTATTGAACACCTTAAATTTCATAACTGTTTTAGCTGTGTCATTTATTTCATTTGGGATTGGTACTTCTTTGTACATAAAAATTCTAAAAAAATTAGAATTTGAGTTAACTTTAATAGTTTTATTCGAATCAATAGGGGCTTTTGTCTTAGTTTCAGGAATAATGCTTTTATTAGGAAAAGAGTTATTTGTAGCTATCTTATTTGGAACAATAGCTACCGCAACAGCTCCAGCTGCAACTGTTATGGTTTTAAAAGAATATGGTATTCCGGGAGAGTATTCAGCAACTTTGATGGTTGTCTTAGCTTTAGATGAATTTTTAGCACTGTTAATATTTTCATTTATGGAGCCTTTATCCTACATATTGGCGTCTCCAGAAGTGGAATTAACTTTTATGAATATGTTTTTAACACCATTTTTAAGAGTTACAGCTGCTATCTTACTTGGTTTAGTAATTGGATATATTTCTCAGCATTTAATGATAAAATGTAGTTCTGAAAGTAGAAAAATATTACTTATTCTGGCAACTATTATCGGTACAAGTGCTGCAGCAGTCTTCTTTCATATTTCACCGCTATTTGCCAATCTAACTTTAGGCTTTGTTTATCGGAATGTACCGAAAAGTAGGCTGGATGTTTCAGACAAAATTGATGTTTTGACTGTGCCGCTGCTGGCGACATTCTTTATTTTAGCTGGAACAAAACTTGATATAAGTAATTTGTTTGATCAGACTTTTTTAATAGTAGCTTTTGCTTATACATTTATGAGGATGCTTGGAAAAGTTGGCGGAGCCCACTTAGGGGCTAAACTATCTTCTGCTCCTAAACATGTAGAAGATTACATAGGTTTTGGTTTGATACCACAGATTGGAATTACAATTGATTTAGCTTTCATAATTCAGAAAGATTTTGTACATATTGGAGGAAATGTTTCAAATATTTCAATGTTAATCCTAAATGTTATTTTATTTACCTCAATCTTTACTGAAATCTTTGGTTCTTTAGCAACAGAATATGCGTTGATTAAATCAGACGAGATGAAGACAAAACGCTGTTAACTATTTTAAAAACTTTAAAATGGGGGATAAAAAATGAGGATACTGGTAGCTCCTGATTCTTTTAAAGGCTCATTGACTGCAATGGAAGCTGCAGAGAATATAAAAAATGGCATACATAATTATGATTCAAAAATAGATGTTGATTTATTGCCGATGGCTGATGGGGGAGAAGGTACAGTTCAGTCTTTAGTTGATGCAACTAAAGGAGAAATTATAAAAAAGAAGGTTACTGGCCCCTTGGGCAATAGGGTTGAAGCTTTTTATGGTCTGCTTGGAGATAAGAAAACTGCTGTAATTGAAATGGCTGCAGCTTCTGGACTGCCTTTAGTACCTGAAGAAAAAAAGAATCCCTCAAAAACTACTACTTATGGGACAGGTGAACTGATTGCTGCCGCTCTTGATGCGGGTGCTCAAAAAATTATTATTGGCATTGGTGGTAGTGCGACTAATGATGCTGGAGTTGGGATGGCCCAGGCTTTAGGAGCAGAGATCTTAGATGAAAAAGGAGAACAGATAGATTTTGGTGGAGGCAGCTTAAGTCAAATAGAGCAGATAAAACTTGATAAATTAGATTCCAGACTAAAAGATGTTGAAATTTTAGCTGCCTGTGATGTAGATAATCCTCTTTATGGTAAAGAGGGGGCTGCTTATGTTTATGCTCCTCAAAAGGGAGCAAATCCAGAAATGGTAGAAATACTTGATCAAAATCTTCGTCATTTTAATGATATCGTTATTAAAGAATTAAATAAAAACCCAAATGAAATTTCTGGAGCAGGAGCTGCAGGAGGCTTAGGTGCAGGTTTGGTTGCATTTTTAGATGCAGAATTAAAAGCTGGGGTCACTATAATTTTAGATTTGATTAATTTTGAAGAGAGGCTGAAAAATGTTGATCTGGTTATTACAGGTGAAGGAATGCTTGATGGGCAGAGTATTTATGGCAAGACCCCAGTTGGAGTATCCCGCAGTGCTGCTGAAAAAGATATACCAGTGATTGCTATCGCAGGTACTTTAGGTGAGGGTGTAGAAAAAGTTTTAGACCACGGAATTAACTCATATTTTTCTATTATAGACCGGCCAGCTGCATTAAAAGAAATAATAGAAGAAAGTCCAAAACTCTTAGCTAAGTTAAGTGAACAAATTATTAGGACAATACAAATTAAAAGATTGTAGAAAAAAGTCAATTAAATAATTTAAATATTATGGGCAGCTAAAGCTCTTTACTTTGAGTTTTAGCTGCTTTTTTAGATTATCTTAATATTAAGTTAGTTAAATTTGTTTCTAAACTATAATTAATTAAATTTATAATTATTATTCAATTTTTAAAGGTATTTCAATTATTCTCTAGTATTATATATATAGAAGTAACTTAATTTAAAAGATTAAATTATATTCAGGAAGGAGTTAATAGCAGCTTAAGTTATAAATTTTAAGTTAGCAGCTATTATCTACAATTTATGGTTAACAATTTAGTCAAAAAAGTAAAATCAAATAATTCATATAAAATAATAGCAGAATTTTCATTTCTGCAGTTTTTCTTTTGGAGCTCCTGGGCAGTTTATGGAGCTTATTTAGTTTATTATCTTAGTGATTTAGGTTACAGCAATATGAGAATTGGGACTTTAATGTCTCTGCGGACATTTATGGGGTTAATTGCACCCCCAATTGTTGGCTATATCTGTGATCGTTTGGAAAATAGAAAAATGGTATTTATTATATCCATGTCTTTAATGGGACTTGTAATTACTCCTCTAACTTTTTATGGAGATCTAATGCTGGCAGTTTCAATTGGAATTGTCGGTTTTTTATGGGAGCCCCAACAGTCAGTTTTGGACAGCTGGATTTTAGAGACCTCTGCTCATACAGCTCATAATTACGGTTTTATGAGGGCCTGGGGATCAATTGGTTTTGCAATTATAGTTACAGTTTTTGGTCAGGTGATTGATAAATTTGGCTGGCGGGTTCATTTTTTAAGTTATGGAGTAATAATATTTATTTTAGTAATCATAGCGCTAAATATTAAAGATAATAGTTATAGTGAACTTCAACAAAAAGAGTATGATTTAGAGGGAATAGAAGCTAAAGATATAAAGACAGAAGATTTAAAGTTGGCAGCAGTTGAAGAGATTGAATCTGAATTAGATGACAAAAATATAATGCGGCTTTTTAAAAATCCAGATTATATTTTTATACTTTTTATTACTCTGATGATATTTATCCCAAACCAGATGATTTTTGTTTATCTGGCGCCAATTATTAAATCAGTTGGCGGAGATTCTACTGATCTTGGTTATATGTTCTTTTTTAATGCTTTAAGTGAAGCACCTATATTTTTTGCAGCTAAATATTTTTTGGAAAAATATAAGACTAATTCTCTACTTTTGTTTTCTGCTTTCTTTTATCTAATCAGATTTATAGTTGCAGCTGTGGCAACTTCGCCTGTATATTTCTTATTTTTTGGAATGCTGCAGTCTCTATCATTTGGAGTTTTTTTAGTAACTGTCCGTTATTATGTTAAACTTGTTGCACCAGCAGCTTTAAAAACTACCGCTCAGAGCATAGCAATGATGTCAGCTTTTGGAGCTGCAGGTATTATTGGCAGTCTTTTAGGTGGCTATTTAATTGATAACTTTGGCATGGCAGTAATGTTTAAGGTTGTAATATTTTTTGCATCAGCCGCAGTTTTACTTTTAGCTTTTGTAGTTTTTAAAGATAGTGGGTTTTTAAAAAACAGAGCCTAATTATTTTAGAGTCGGGTGGTTTAAAATGAAGAAATTAAAACAAAAAAATAATTTAAATAACAGAGAAGCAATTTTAAATGATTCAATACCAAAGACCCTTTTTAAACTTTCCTGGCCGATTATGGTCGGTAATACGATGCAGGTTTTATATAATTTAGCTGACACATTTTGGGTTGGTAAACTTGGTGCTGATTCTGTTGCAGCAATTTCTGTTGGTTTTCCTTTAGTTTTTCTACTGATATCTATTGGGGGAGGAATGACAATTGCTGGCACCACATTAGTTGCTCAGTATACTGGTTCAGATAATAAAAAGATGGCCGACCATGTAGCAGGTCAAATCTTTAGCTTAGTTATTTTTCTTTCTCTAATCTTTGGTGCAGCTGGTTTTATTTTTGACAGGACAATTTTAGGCTGGATAGGTGCGCCAGCAAATATAATGGACGAGGCTGTTGCTTATCTAGATATTATTTTTGCTGGAGTAGCTTTTATGTTTATCTTTTTTGTGTTTACAGCTCTTTTAAGAGGGGTTGGAGACACTAAGACACCGATGAAGATGATGGTTTTTTCAACTCTTTTTAATATTATTCTTGATCCGTTTTTAATTTTAGGTTGGGGTTTTTTCCCACAAATGGGTGTTAGAGGAGCAGCAATTGCAACTGTTTTAGCAAGAGCTCTGGCTGGTTTATATGGAGTTTATTTATTATTTAAAGGTGAAAAAGGAATTAAACTATATGCTAAAAATTTAATTCCAGATTTTAAAGTTCAAAAAAGAATAATTAAATTAGGTACACCTTCGGCAGCAGAACAGTCAATTATTGCTCTGGGAATGACTTTTTTAATGGGCATAGTTTCTGAATTTGGAACCCTGGCAGTTGCTGCTTATGGAATTGGAAATAGGATCTTATCAGTAGTAATGATGCCGATGCGTGGGCTTTCGATGGCAACTACAACTATGGTTGGCCAGACTATGGGGGCAGATGATCCTGATCGGGCGGAAAAAATTGCCTGGACAGCTGTAGGTTTAACATTTAGTCTAATGATGTCTATGATTTTAGTTACTCAATTTTTCCCGGCTCAGATTATATCAGTCTTTAATGATAATCCAAAAGTAGTTGCAATTGGAGTCGACTTTCTTAAGATTGTTGGCTTATCTTTTGGCTTTTTAGGAGTTCGGATAGTAATTGGTGGGTCTTTTAGAGGAGCAGGAAATACGGTAGCTGCAATGGTGCTGGCAGTAGTTGCTCTTTGGGGGTTTAGAGTGCCGTTAGCTAGACTTTTATCAAATTACTTTCAGCTTGGAACTACCGGTATCTGGTGGGGAATGTTTATTTCCAACTTTTTAAGTGCAATTATTGGTGGTATCTGGTTTAAAAAGGGCAGCTGGAAAGAGAAAAAAGCGATTTAATGTTTTTAGCTCACAAAACAAAAAACTGGAGTTTTTAATGAAAAGGCTCCAGTTGATTAATAAAAAAGTATATTATGCAAATTATTAGAAAATTCACTTGACAAAATAAAGAGCATAACCTATACTTAAGGTAATTAAAAAGTGTTTTTTTATGTATTTACTAAATCCTTTTAGTAAAATAAATTCACACATAAATTTAAAGTTTATTATAAAAATTGAGATTTGACGTAACGAAATTCTAGAATGGAGGAAAAAGATGAATGAGCAGTATTTTTTAAATGAAAAAGGTCAGTTTATAATCAAAGATTACCAGCAGCAGAAAACATTTGCCAGTTTTTTGCCAGGAATAGCAGGTAAATTTGGGATTCCAATTTGGGCATTTTATGTTAATCGCGGTCAGGGTATTGCAAGTTTTGGTTCCAGTAATAAGGATAATGCAATTATGGAATTTTACCCAGCAAATAAATCTTATCAAAATGTATCAACTAAGGGTTTTCGTACTTTTATTAAATTAGTAGACGAGAAGGAAGTTTATGAGCCCTTTAGGAATCTTAATCAGAATATCAGTACTAAGATGATTATTGCCCCTGATTCTTTAAAAATTGAAGAAGAAAATCTTGAAATTGGTTTAAAAACAATAGTTAATTATTATATTCTTCCCAATGAAGATTATGGTGCTTTAGTAAGAGAAGTAGCGGTAGAAAATACAGCCGCTGAAGCTAGAGAGCTTGAAGTTTTAGATGGAATGCCGATTTTAGTTCCTTTCGGTATTGAAAATGAAGCGTTAAAAGAAGTAAGTCAAACTATTTCGGCCTGGGCTATGGTTGATTCCTTTGAATCTAAAACACCATTTTATCGCCTCCGTGCCTCAGCAGAAGATGAAGCAGAAGTTAAAGAAATGACAGCTGGTAATTTTTATCTTTCATTTGAAAAAGGAACTGAAAATAAGCTTTTAACTCCTTTAGTAGATCCAGATGTGATTTTTGCTGAAAAAACAAGCTTAGAAACAGCCCCGGGTTTTGCCAGAAAAGAATTGGCTGATTTTCAGGGAGAGCAGATTTTAGAAAATCGCTTTCCAGCTGCTATGGCAGCAGCAAAAAAGACTTTAAATCCAGATCAGAAATTAGAAATAGCTTCAGTTTTCGGTAATCTTTCAGATCAAGAGCGGTTAAGTGAAATTAAAGACCGCGTTTTGGAGCCGAATTATCTGCGGCAAAAAAGAGCTGAATCAGAAAATATCCATAACTATTATGCAGATCATATTTTTACAGTTAGCGGTCAAAAAGAGCTTGATGCATACAGCCGTCAAACTTTTATGGATAATCTGCTTCGGGGAGGTTTCCCGCTATCACTGGGGCAGGAAAATAAAAAGACATATCACATTTTTTCCCGCAAACATGGAGATTTAGAAAGAGATTATAATAACTTTCTATTAGAACCAACCTATTACTCTCAAGGTAATGGTAACTTTAGAGATGTCAACCAAAATAGACGCTGTGATCTGTACTTTAACCCCGAGATTGAAAGGGATAATCTTAAAATGTTTGCTGATTTAATTCAAGTAGATGGCTACAACCCCTTAGTTATTGAAGGCAGTAAATTCTATTTAGATAATGATCTTTCTTTGAAAAAGGTGATGAAGCAAGTTGAGGGAGAGGCAAAAGCTAAATTTTATCAGCGCTTAGGTCAAGAATTTACTCCAGGTGAAATAGCTGTCTTTATAGATAATCATAAGCTTGAACTAAAAACTTCGTTTACAGATTTTATTGATCTAATTGTTGAAGAAGCAGTAAGCTGGACCGAAGCTAAATTTGGCGAGGGCTACTGGATTGACCACTGGACCTACAATCTAGATTTGATCGAAAACTATCTGGCTCTTTATCCAGAAAAGAAAGAAGAACTGCTTTTTGAAAAAACTGATTATACTTTTTATGATTCCCATGTTAAAGTTCAGCCCCGCAGTCAGAAGTATCTCTTAACAGAAAATGGACCCAGACAGTACAATGCAGTTATTTCAGATCAAGCCAAGAAAAAAGAAATTGCTGCCCGAAATAAATTTCCATATTATCTAAGAACTGCAGCTGGCGAAATATATACCACCAGTCTTTTCAATAAGCTGCTGACTTTAGTTCTTAATAAAGCGGCCAGCCTTGATCCTTACGGAATGGGGATTGAGATGGAGGCAAATAAGCCGGGTTGGTATGATGCTTTAAATGGACTGCCGGGATTATTCGGATCCTCTATTGCTGAGAGTATGGAACTTTTAAGACTGACCAGATTTATGTCGGCAGCTATTGCAGAAACTAGTTCAAAAACAGAGATTAAGCTGGCAGTCGAACTTTCTGATTTCTTAGACAATCTGGATCATATTTTAACTGAAATAAAAACAGATCAGGATTTTCTTTACTGGCAGCAGGCTGGTCAGATTAAAGAAGAATATAGGGAGCAGGTTTTTGCTAACCTAAAAGGAGTAAAAAAGACAGTTTCTCTGCGAAAAATAAATAAATTTTTAAATAAGATTGAAGCAAAACTTGAACGGGCAGTTGAACTTGCAAAAGAGCAGGGTGGACTTTATACAATGTACTACAGCTATCAGGCAGAAGAATACGAAAAACTTGCTTCTACGTCAGAAAATGGACTGGGAAAGGTTACTGTTAAGAAGTTCAAACAACATAAACTGCCGCCGTTTCTGGAAGCACAGGTTAGAGGGATGAAAATTTTAAAAGATCAGAATCAAGCTCAAAGTCTAGCCGAGAGTGTTAAAAAAAGTGAACTATACGATTCAAAGTTAGGTATGTACAGAGTAAATGGAGATTTAAGCAAAGAAAGCTATGAAATCGGTAGGGCAAGAGCTTTTAGTCCTGGCTGGCTTGAAAATGGATCGATCTGGCTGCATATGGAGTATAAGTATTTACTTGAGCTGCTTAAAAATGGGCTCTACGAAGAGTATTATCAGGCAATAAATGATGCTTTAGTTCCATTTCAGGATCCGAAAATTTATGGACGCAGTATTTTAGAAAACTCTTCTTTTATTTTAAGCAGCTTAAATGGAGACAGCAAAAATCATGGACGCGGCTATATTGCAAGACTCAGTGGCTCTACGGCAGAATATATAAATATGTGGTCGCTGATGGCTTTTGGTAAAGAACCATTTAAATTTCAGTCGGGTGAACTTGTTTATGCTCCAGAGCCTAATTTAATAGCAGAACTCTTTACATCAGAAAAAAGATTGGAGAAACTTCAGCTCAGTCAAAAAAAATCAGTTGAAGTAGAAATACCTGCTGATTCATTTGCTTACAGATTTTTAGGCAGCACTCTAGTGATTTATCGTAATCCAAAAAGAGCAAATACCTTTGGTCAAAATGGAGTAAGCATCACTGAATTTAAACTGATTGCTCAGTCTGGAGAAAAATATCAGGTAAAAGGCAGTGCAGTTAAAGGCAAGTTGGCTCAAAAAATAAGAGCAGGTGAGTTTAAGGAAATTAATATTTTCTTAGATTAAGATAATTAAGTATAAAAAAAGGCTAAAGCCACTGATTTGGGCTTTAGCCTTTTTGCATTTTTTAAATTATTTTTTATAATTTGCTGCTTAACAGCTACCCAACAAACATTTGCCAAATTATTCAGCAGCTATTGCTTCAATAGCAGCTAGTTCTTCATTAGTAAAGCTTGTGTTATTGATTGCAGCAGCATTTTCAATTATTTGTTCAACTTTACTGGCGCCAACTAGAACTGAAGTAGCTCCCTGATCTAAGACCCAGGCTAAAGCCATTTGCGATAAGCTTTGACCTCTATCAGCAGCAATTTCGTTTAACTTTCTTACTGCTTCTAATTTTTCTTCTGTAATGCTGTCTTCTTTTAGAAAACCGCTTTCTTTGGCAGCCCGAGAATCTGCAGGAATTCCATCTAAATATTTATCAGTTAATAATCCCTGAGCGAGCGGAGAATAGATAATTGAGCCCATTCCAGCTTCTTTAAGTGTTCCTAAAAGATTTTCTTTTTCAGACCAGCGATCAAAAATAGAATAATTATACTGATTTAAGAGTAAGTCTACTCCCATTTTTTCAGCAACTTCTACAGCTTTTTTAGTCTGTTTTGCATTATAATTTGAAATACCTACATAAAGAGCTTTACCCTGATCCTGAATTTGTTTTAAAGCGCCAATTGTTTCTGCTAAAGGTGTATCAGGGTCTGGGCGGTGATGATAGAAGATATCTACATAATCAAGGCCCATTCTTTTTAAGCTTTGATCGAGACTTGAAATTAAGTATTTGCGGGAACCCCAGTTTCCATATGGTCCAGGCCACATATAATAGCCTGCCTTAGAAGAGATCACTAATTGATCACGATAGGGTTTAAAATCTTTTTCCATTAAAATTCCCATTGTTTCTTCTGCAGAACCAGCAGGAGGACCATAATTATTGGCAAGATCAAAATGATTAATTCCTAAATCAAAAGCCTTGCGCAGCATTTTGCGGGCGTTTTCTAAAGTGTCAACCCCGCCAAAGTTATGCCATAAACCCAGAGAAACTGCGGGTAATTTAAGCCCACTCTTACCAGTGTAATTATAATCCATTTTTTGATAACGGTCTTCATCAGCTAAATAAGGCATCAAAAAAACCTCCTATTTTAATTTGTGTTTAAATTTTTATTTCTAAATTTTATTATATCAGAATTATCTTATAAATTGAGCAAAGCGTTTTACAATTTTTTATTATTTTTAAAGAGCCAGGACTGTTAAGATTAAAATCATATTTAGAGAATTTGCTTTATGCCAATATTTCTTGTAGAATTAAAATAATAAACTATAATCTTAGGTGGTGGTTATAATTAGAGATAAAAGAAAGATATTTTTATTTATAGGAATAATAGTGGCTTTAGTTATCTGGAATTTAGAGATCCCTTCTCTTTCTTTAGCCGGGCGGAAAATGTTTTCCTTGACTTTGATGACTGTAATTTTTTGGTCAGCAAAGGTTGCTGACTCTGCCTATATTGCTTCTTTGTTTTTAATGTTGATTATAATTTTAGACATTGCCCCAGCAGCGGAAGTTTTATCACTCTGGGTGTCGCCGACAATTTATCTTGTGATTGGTGCCTATCTAATTGCAGCTGCTGTTGAACGATCTGGCCTGGGTGAAAGAATCGCCTATAAGTTCATTATTCGTTTTGTGGATTCTTATCGATCTATAATCTATGCTATTTTTGTTTTAACTTTTGTTTTGAGTTTGATTATACCTCATCCCTGGCCCCGCTGTTTTATAATTATGTCAGTAATGTCAGTAGTTATTAAAAATGCTGGGATTAACAGCAGAGATGCTTCAAAAATTGGTTTAACAGTTTTTGCTGCTGCCATTCCAGTCTCAATGATCTTTTTAACCGGACAGAGCTCACTTAATATTATGACTTTGGAGTTTGCAGGTGTTAACTTAAGCTGGGGTGGCTGGCTCTTATATATGGGGGCGCCGGCAGTATTAGCTTCGATTTTAACTTTATTTTTAATATTAACTTTGTTTAAAGCAGAAGCAGAGGTGAAAATTGATAAGCAGAAAATAGAAAATAAGATGCTTGATTTAGGAAAAATTTCTGCTGAAGAAAAGAGAACAATTTTTTGGCTGATTATAGCGGTCTTGTTATGGATGACAGATTCTATCCATGGAATTGAACTGGGTTGGGTGACTCTTACTATTGCGGTGATGATGAGCTTTCCGATTGGAGGAGATATCTTAAAGAAAGAAGATTGGAATCAGGTACCTGTTAAAGTTTTAATTTTTTTGAATGCCGCAGTAGCAATTAGCAATGTAGGTTCTTTAACTGGAATGAATAACTGGTTAGCTGCAGTTGTACTGCCGGCAGAGGCGCCAACTAACATGTTGTATTTTGCTTTAATGACAGCTTTAATTTCAATGTTTTTGCATATGTTTTTAGGCAGTGTAATGTCAGTGATGGGAATTGCAATCCCTGCTTTTATAATTTTTGCCGAGAAATTTGGGCTAAATCCTTTAGTTCCTGCACTTTTTGTTTATACTGCCATTGGAACTCATTATATTTTACCCTTTCATCATTTAAATATTTTAGTTGGGATGGGTAAGGAAAATGGTAATTATAGTGAAAAAAGTGTAATTAAACTTGGAATTCCAATGACAGCTGTATCATTGATTACAGTTATTTTCGAATATTTCTGGTGGCAGCTTACAGGTTTGATTTAAAAAGATTTAGCTGTTGATAAATAACTGTAGTAAATTACTTAAATTAATTATTATTTTCAGAAAATATATGCTATAATAAAAGACAAGTATTATAAATTTACAGATTTTTCGACAAAACACAGTTGGCTTGAGGCCCTGTGAATTAGGGAGGAGCAAAAGAATGGAATATGGAATTTTAAGTATTTTACCACCGTTAATCGCAATTTTACTTGCTTTAACTACTAAACAGGTTTTTATTTCACTAATTTTAGGTATTTTTTCAGGAACATTAATTATTACTGACTGGTCTTTTTTTGCTGCAGTAAATATGACTTTAGAAGAAATTGTGGCAATATTTTCTGAAGGCTGGATTACTAAGACTATTATATTTTCATTTATGGTTGGGGGTTTAATAACTGTGATATCTGCCTCTGGTGGAGTTCAGGGCTTTATTGAATACCTGACTAAAAAAAGAGATGTGGTTAAAGACAAAAAAGGTGCTTTACTTTTAGCGTACATAACTGGTTTGGTTATCTTTATCGAATCATCAATCACATCTTTAGTTGCCGGTACAGTAGCTAGACCATTGACAGATAAGTATAAAGTTTCTAGAGAAAAATTAGCCTATGTCTGTGATTCAACTTCAGCCCCGGTTTGTGGTTTAATACCACTCAATGGTTGGGGAGCAATGCTGATGGGAGTTATTGGTGTCCAGATTGCCAATGGAGTTGTTGAAGGAACTGCAGCTGAGCTGTTGGCTAAATCATTACCATTTCAGTTTTATTCAATTATCGCTATTATAGCAGTTGGTTATTATATAATGACTGGTAATGACTGGGGTCCAATGGCTAAGGCAGAAAAAAGAGCTACTGAAGAAGGCTTGCTTTTACGAAAAGGTGCGACTCCAATGGTTTCTGAGGAAGCTACTGCAACACCTCCGAAAGAGGGAGTTACTCCAAATATGTGGAATATGATCTTACCGCTTGTTGTTTTAATTTCGATGATGCCGCTCAGTCTTTATATCACAGGTGAGGGCAATATTCTGCAGGGTTCAGGTTCGACTTCGGTTTTTTGGGCTGTTATTACAGCAGTAACCTTTGCTGGTTTCCTATATGTTTTAACAGGAATTATGAATTTAAAAGAATATATTGATTATGTTTATCAGGGTATTGGAGCTATAGTGCCGGTTGCTATTCTTTTGATTACAGCCTTTGCAATCGGAAATGTAATTGGCTATTTAGAAACAGGAGAGTATATGGCTTCTTTAGTTGAAGGAAGAGTCAGTGGAGCTTTTGGACCGGCTATAGTCTTTATTATGGCTTCTTTAATGGCCTTTGCTACTGGAACCAGTTGGGGAACTTTTGGTATTATGATGCCGATTGGAATTCAGATGGCTGTTGCTATGGGAGCACCTCTATATCCAACAATTGGGGCTGTAGTCTCCGGTGGAATTATGGGAGATCACTGCTCACCAATTTCTGATACTACTATTATTTCTTCGATGGCTTCTGCTTCAGATCATATTGATCATGTAAATACACAGCTGCCTTATGCACTGGCCAATGGAGCTTTAGCCCTGGTACTTTATTTAGCAGCAGGTTTTATAATGTAATTGACTTTAACTTTTAACTTTCTAACTTCTGTTTACAGAATCAAATATTGCTTCTGTAAACGGAAGCTCATATAACTTTATATAATTTTTAAATAACGGGTGATAATGTTAATGATTAAAGCTGTAATTTTTGATATGGATGGAACTATTGTTGATTCAGAACCAATTTATGATCAAGTAAATGCTGAAATTTATGAAAAATATGGATTTGATTTAAGTCAGGAAGATTATGATCGTCATATGGGAGCAAATATGAGAGATATCTGGACTGATATTTTAGAACGTCATCCAGTTAAAGAAGAGTTTGCTCATTATAAGATTGAGGATTTTATGGAAGATCATATTCACAGTTCCTATCAGGGGCTGGCAGAAGCTGAAGAGCTAGAACTTATGCCGGGAGTTAAAGATTGGTTTGAGTTTTTAAAAGATCACGGTTATAAGATGATTATTGCTTCTTCTTCTTATGCGCCGATAATTGAACATGTTTATCAGCGTTTTGGTCTTGAGCAATATATGGAAGGTTATGTAGATGGGAATTCTATAGAAAATGGAAAACCTGCGCCTGATATTTTTCTAAAAGCGGCAGCGAAACTTGGAGTTAAGCCTGAAAACTGTCTAATTATTGAGGATTCGGAAAATGGTGTTAATGGAGCCCATCAGGCCGGGGCAAAGGTTATTGGTTTTAATAGAGCTCAGGCTGAGAGTCAGGATTTATCTAAGGCGGATTTAATTATTGAAGAATATAATCAAGAAAATCTGAATAAGGCTTTAGCTTGATTTTCACAAAGTAAGTTCTTATTTAAAATAAAAAAAGATGATTTATCTGAGGCAGTTCTTAATTGAACTGCCTTTTTTGAGTTTAATAGTTTATTATTTCCACATTGAAGTGGAAGTAATTATAAACTTTCTGCTATAGAATAGTAATCATAACAATGTTATACTTTTAACAGATGATAAAAATTATTTTTTCCTCATTACTTAATTAAGTTATTTTTTAAAAAGGAGAATTTAGCATGCTGGCACTTCCAAATAAAAGATGTGGAAAAATATTGTCCATCTTATTAAAAACTAATAATTCAATAACAATTAATGATTTAGCCTCACAATTTGATGTTTCTGCTCGAACAATAAGAAATGATTTAAAGCAATTAGAAATTTGGCTTCAAGAAAGATCTATAGAATTAGTTAAAAAGCCTGGAGTAGGAATCTGGTTGAACATTAAAGTTGAAAATAGAAAAACCTTACTTACAAAGATTTCGAAATTAGAAAAATATAAAGATTCTGTTTCACCTGAAAAAAGAAAAGAATTCATTTTAAAATATTTACTTTATCAGGATGAAAAATATACAATGCAGGATCTTGCAGATAAATTATTTGTAAGTCGTTCTACCATTTATAAAGATCTTGAACAAATTGAAAAATGGATAAAAAAATATAATCTTAGTTTAGAAAGAAGACAAAATTACGGGATTTATATTAAAGGAGCTGAAAAAAATTGGCGTAAAGCCGTGGCTGATTTATTAGTTAAATTGAAAAATAATCAAGAATTAAAAAATATGCTGGAAAATGAATTAGAGGATGAATCAAATAGCAAAAAAGATATTTATCATCAGCTAGAAGGATTATTTGGAGATGTTAATTTTGAAGAAGTTGAAAGAATTATTCAAGAAGTGGAAATAGAATCAGATTTTATATTTACAGATGAGGCTGTAACAGCATTAGTTGTTCATATTGCAATAGCTTTAGAAAGATTAGAAAAAAACAAAGATATAAATATGGAAGATGAACAATTAAGTGTTCTAGAAGGAAAAAAAGAGTTTGCTTTAGCCAGTAAAATAGCAGAGAAAATTAAATCTAAATTATCTTATCAACTTCCAAAAGCTGAGATAGGGTATATCTCTCTTCATATTTTAGGGTCTAAAATTCAGCAGCACTTAGATAGAAAAGATGTTAAAACTGTTATAGAAAATTCTGATTCTAAAACTGTAGAAATTGCTTTAAAAATAATCAAAATGACTTCTGAAATTTTAGCTTATAATTTTGAAGATGATGAAGAATTGCTTTTAGGTTTAATTTTGCATTTAAGAACATCTATCAATCGTTTGAAATATGGACTCAGCATTAGAAATCCAATTCTAAAACAAATTAAAGAAAATTATCCCAGCATTTTTGGAGCTGCTTGGAGCAGCAGTATCATTTTCCAAAAAGAACTTGGTTTAAAAGTAAATGAAGATGAAGTTGGTTTTCTCGCCCTACATCTGGGAGCAGCAGTAGAAAGAATCACTCAAAAGTGGAAGGTTATTATAGTTTGCAGCAGTGGAGTTGGGACTTCGCAACTTTTAGCAAGTAAGATAAATAAATACTTACCACAGTTGGAAATTGTAGATATACTTTCTACTCATGAATTATATAATAAAAAAACAGAAAATATTGATTTTATTATTTCTACTATTCCATTGTCTGGTATAAAAAAAGATGTAGTTAAGGTAAGTGCAATCTTAAATGAAGATGATCTAAAAAGAATTAAAAATAAAATTAATTATATAACTCAATTTGATAAAGATGAATTCAATAATATAATTTTTCCTGCAAGAGATCTTAAAAGTTTATTTGATCAAGACCTTGTTTTTGCCAATCTTGATTTAAAAACCCCTGAAGCAGTTATAAAATTCTTGGGTAGCAAATTAAAAGAAAGAGGCTATGCAGATCAAAAATTTATTGAAAAAGTCTTAAAAAGAGAAAAAATTACTGCGACTGAAGTAGGAAAAGAACTTGCAATCCCACATGCTAAGATAAAAGAAACCAAAAATAGAAAAGTTGCAGTTGCCGTTTTAAAAGAGCCTATAAAGTGGGGAGAAACGAAAGTTAAAGTTGTATTTTTGCTTGCTATAGATAATCAAATTGCAAAAAAATTCTTTAGTTATTTTTATGAGATTATGGAAAATGATTTATTTTTAAAACAAATAAAAAATTCAAAATCAAATTTTGAGATTATTTCTTTATTAACTCGAGGAGGGATTTAAAAGTGAATGAAATTATTAATATTAATTTAATTAGTTTAGATTTAAAAGCAAAAAATAAAGAAGAAGTTATTAAAAAAATGGCTAAAATGATAGAAGAAAATGGTAACTTAACTTCATCGGAAGAGTTTGTCAGGTCAGTATTGGCAAGAGAAGAGCAAACAAGTACGGGAGTGGGTAGAGAAATTTCTATTCCCCATGGTAAATCTGAGGGAGTAAAAAAGGCAGCAGTTGCATTTGCTCGTTTAGCTCAGCCGGTAGAATGGGAATCATTTGATGATAAAAAAGTTAAGCTTGTATTTCTGCTTGCGGTTCCAGAAAAAAGTGAGAGCAATCAGCATTTGAAAATATTATCAACTTTGTCTAGAAATTTATTAAATGAAGATTTCAAACGTGATTTACTTCAGGCTGAAAACAAAGAAATAATAAATTCAATAATTCAAAATATATTTGCATAGAAATTAAAAGAAAAAGGAGATGAATAAAATGAAAATAGTAGCAGTTACAGCATGTCCTACAGGAATAGCTCACACTTATTTGGCTGCTGAATCATTAGAAAAGAGCGCTAAAAAGAAAGGGGTTGAAATAAAGGTTGAAACTCAGGGCTCGATTGGTATTGAAAATGAGTTAACTAAAGAAGATATTGAAGCAGCAGTTGCAGTAATTATAGCGGCAGATGTCAATATTTCTAAGGCAGATCGTTTTAAAGGAAAACCTAAACTAAAGCTAGATGTTCAAAAAGCAATAAAACATTCCGATCAGATAATAAATAAAATAATTAGTAAATTTTCTGAATAGACAAAAGTATATTAATAAATAATTTTATTATATAATTTAATTCTAAACTACAAGGAGGAAATTTTATGAAATCCAAGTTGAAAGAAATTAGAGGTCATTTGATGACTGGTGTTAGTCACATGATACCTTTTGTTGTTGCAGGTGGTGTTTTAATTGCATTTTCAATTATGTTGAGTGGTGTAGAAGCGGGTAAAGGTGCAGATGTAACAAATCCTATTTTGCAAAATTTATTGTCTTTGGGTAGTGCATCTTTTACATTAATGGTTCCGATTTTGGCTGGATACATAGCATATTCAATTGCTGATAGGCCTGGTTTAGTTTCTGGTATGATTGGTGGTTATCTTGCAGGACAGATCGGAGCTGGGTTTTTAGGTGGTATTGTTGCAGGTCTTTTAGCTGGTTATATCTCTGCCTGGATTAAAAGTTGGTCTGTACCGGATGTTTTGAAACCAGTGATGCCTATATTTGTTATCCCACTGTTATCAACAATTATTGTGGGTTCTTTAATGCAGTATGTTATTGGGATACCAATCAGTAATATGATGGGTGGTCTCACAACCTGGTTAAGAGCTATGAGTGAAGGAAGTCAGATTGTTTTTGGAATTATTCTTGGTGCTATGATTGCTTTTGATATGGGAGGTCCGGTTAATAAAACAGCATTTTTATTTGGAGTTGGTTTAATCGAACAGGGAATATATACAGTTATGGGACCAATTGCGGTCGCTATATGTATTCCTCCTCTTGGAATGGCTTTGGCAACAATGCTAGCTCCTAATAAGTATAATAAAGAAGAAAAACAAGCTGGTAAGGGTGCTTTCTTTATGGGTTTAATTGGAATTACCGAAGGAGCTATTCCTTTTGCAGCAGCTGATCCACTTAAAGTTATACCCTCGATTGTTACAGGATCTGCAGTTGGTTCAGTTATTGCAATGTTGGCTGGAGTTGGAGATCCCGCCCCACATGGTGGACCAATAGTTTTACCAGTAGTTGACAATAGGATTATGTTTGTTGTTGCGGCTGTAGCGGGGACTTTAGTTACTGCTTTTATGGTCAACTTCTTAAAAAATACTGTGAGTGAAACTGAAGAAATTACTGAAAAAGAGGATGAAGATTTAGAACTAGAATTCGATATGAACTAATTAAATATAAATTTTAATAAAAAACAGTTCCCTTTTTATGATAGGTTTACCAGGGAGCTGTTTTTTTATGCGTATTTAAATATTCTTATTTTCTAATAATTTTGGTCTGTAGTTAATTATAATTATACCTAAAGAAACCATCAGCATCGCAGAAATAATAATTATATTTATTGATTCTTCTGGCAGTAAAATAGAAGAAAGAAAAACTCCACTAACTGGAACCATAAACTTATAGATTGTGACAAAACCTAAATTATTATATTTAATTAAGGTGTACCAGAGAGCAAAGGCAGCTGCTGAAATAAAAGCCAGATAGAACAATAAGCCTAAAGTAAAGGGGCTAAAACTTAATCTGTTAAAACCACTGCCGGTTGAGGATACAAAAAATAAGATTAAAGATCCCATAAACATTTGCCAGGCAGTTACTATTAAAGCATTTAAACTTCCGGTTAATTTTTTAGCTAAAAAACTGGCAGCTGCAGAAATTGCTGCTGAAATAATTAAAAAGCCTTCTCCAGTAAAAAGAAAAGCTGCATTTAGTTCTCCTCGATTTAAATTAACAACAACTACTCCCAAAAAACCGAGTATAATCCCTACACTTTTTTTGAAATTTAATTTGTCATTCTGATAAACAAAATGTGAAGCTATAACGGTCATAAAGATCCCGCTGGTGCTAATAATAGAACTTTTAACTCCTGTTGTATTTGCAAGGCCATTGTAGAAGAAAAAATACTGAAGGCTGGTCTGCATTAAACCTAAAATTAATAATGCTAAAAAATATTTCTTTATTTTAAACAATTCTTTTCTTTTTCCATTGAGCAAAATTATAGAAAATAGCATTAATGAGGCGATAAAAAATCTCAACGATGCAAAAATCATTCTATCATAGGCATTAACATTAAGCGGCATAATTTGGGCGTAACTTATTTTCAATGAGGGAAAAGCAGAACCCCAGAGTAAACAGGAGGTAATTGCTAAAGCTGCTACCTGCCAGCGGCCGGTGAAAATCTTTTTAATGTCCATATTTCATTTAACTCCTATTATGTTATTCTAGATTTTAGAAAAAGATCTTAGTAAACTATTACTGCAAGATTATATTTATTATATTAGATATAGAAATAATTTACAAGCTATCTATTTACTTTAAAAGAATTTGTTTAAAAATTATTATTAAGAAGCAGCTAAAAGATCTAAAAATATTAAGAGCCCTCTCCTAAAAGCTTTAAGTTTAGCTTTTAAGAAAGGGCCTTTATGAGGTATGAGGTGAAAGTTATTTGTTTAGGAATTTTTTGAAGTTATCAGTTTGATTATTGACTTCAGTTAAGTCTTGGTATTCTGTTTTAGAACCAAAAACAACTTTATCTTTGACCAGTAATAAATTCAAGCCTTCTTTTTCAGCAAATTTTCTTAAATCTGATTTAGTTTTTTCAATTACTAAAGGACGATAATTTTCTTTTAAAATTTCAATATTTTCTGCTGAATTTTCTCCAGCCTTCAGTTTGTTCTTTTTTGATATATATTTTTTGTTGAGTTCTTGAGTCTCCGGGTGGAAAGCCATTAACTCTTCCAAATTAATCATTGCAGCAGCTTGCTTAGAATTAAGGTCAGAACTATTTTCGCTATCAGCCGCAGTTTCTGTAATTTTCTTTTCGGTATTAACTTCTGTATTTTCTTCGCTTATTAATTCAGTGTTAATATCACTTTCAGTTTTTAATTCACTTTCATTGTATTCTTCAATATTATCAATTTTTGGATCTTTTATATCTTTTTTCTTTCTATTTTCAGTTATTTCAAATTTGTCAACCTGTTCTTTAACTTTTCTTTTATTTTGTGCGTAAATAACTCCGGTGAATATAATCAAGACTATCAAACCAAATGTAAATATCTTACTTCTATTTTTCATTATAATCATCCCTTCTTTTTTAATAATAATATTTAAATGAGTATCTTAATAATTTGAAGTACGTCTGAGTTGCTTTTTGTCTATCACCTCCCTGCAACTAATATAATAGCAGTAGAATTTAATGAAAGTATGAGCATAGTTTGAATTATTATTTAAAAGTAGAAAATTAATTAAGACTGCTTTGGATTGACGAAAATCAAAGAATAATATAGTATTATAGTAGAATGAATTTGAAATGGAGGGAAAAGTAGTTATGGGAAAACAGTCATTTTTTCTTTGTCTTTTATTAATATCTTTACTGATATTTAATTCATCAGCATTAGCAGCAGCTGAGGAAAAAATAGAATTAAACGATCAATCTATAAATTTAGAAAATGATGAACAAATTATGGAACTAAAAGAAGAGATAGAAAAAAAGAGAGAAATAGAAAAAGATATGATTATTGGCAGTACTGTTGTATTTTTAAATGGAGAAGAAGATCAGATAAGAAGCAGGGAAAGCAATTTAGGTAACTTAATTACTGATGCAATTGTGAATAAAGCCAAAGTTCATTTAGCAGTCATCAACAGCCGAACCATAAATTCTTCAATTAATAAAGGTTTAATCAATATTAGAAATATACGGGAAGTTCTTCCGGCTAAAGATGAAGTAATTATTAAGAAAATAAAGGGTTCAGAGTTACTTAAAGCTCTTAAACATGGGGTTTCTAAATATCCTGATACAGCCAGTTTTTTTCCTCAGTTAAGTGGAATTAAGCTTATATTTGCTGAAGTTCAGAATGGAGAAAATGAAATTTTAAGGGCTTCGATCAATTATGAGCAAATAAAAAAAAATAAAAACTATTTAATGGCAACGAATGATTTTCTGGCAGATGGTGGGGATGGGTATGAAGAATTTAAAGAGGCTGAAAAAATAGAAAATGCCGGCCGACTTGATCAAATTTTTATAGATTATCTGAAACAGCAGGAAATTATAGAAGAAATTCAGATGAACAGAATTATTCCTGTCAGGAAAAAGGATGGAAATTATGTTTATCAAGTTAAACAGGGAGACTATCTTTATTTAATTGCTCAAAAGTTTTCGACCACAGTTAAGGAAATTATGACAGCAAATGGACTAGAAAATAGAAGTTTAATTTTTCAGGGTCAAGAATTAATAATACCCCATCTAAGGTGAATGATATATGAAATTTAATTTAGAAAAAAACACTTTTTTTACAAAACTAATATTTAGATTTCTGGCAATCACAATGATAGTTATTTTGATTTTTGGGTTTTCAGTGATTACATATTTCAAAACATTTTTTATAGAGCAAAAAGAAAATCAAATAAATAAAAATAGTTCTGCAGTTATTGATTATCTTGCAGATTCTAAAGCAGAAGCTAATAAACAGGAGATTGTAAATTGGCTGAGTATAATAGGCGAGTTGAATGAAGGAAATGCTTGGTTAATTAATAAAGAGGGAGTTTTAGAATTCAGTTATCCTTATTCCTTTGATGAAGAGAGGACTTTTTCAGGTTATGAGACTATCTTTGAAGGAAATACAATTTCTAGAGAAGTTAATACTGATGATTTTGAGCTGACAATGCTCTTTGTAGGGATGCCTGTTAGGTATCAGGGTGAAGTTATTGCAGCTTTACTAGTTTTTACTCCAATAGAAGAAATCAATTCAATAATCAAACATATAGTTAGAATAATGGTTTATATTTCTTTAGCTGCTTTGATTTTTATACTTTTTATTTCCTATTATTTTTCTCGTTCGCTGGCAAATCCGCTGCAGAATATGGGATTTGTGGCTGCAAAGATAAGCCAGGGTGAGTATGGCAAAAAAGTAGAAATTGAAGAAAAAGGAGCAAGTAAGGAGATTAAAATTCTTTCTGATAGTATCAATTTGATGTCTGAGAAATTGAAAAAGACAATTAAAAGCCTGGCTGAAGAAAAAAATAAGCTTAAGTATGTATTGTCAGGGATGGAAGAAGGAATTATTGCAGTAAATAGCTCGGGCAAAATTATTCTGGCAAATCAGTCGGCTTCTAAATTATTTGACTTTAAGGCTGAGATAAGAGGTCAAGAGATTAGTGAGGTTAAATTAGATTCCAGAGTAGTTAATGTTTTTGAAGAAATCATAAAGAAAAAAGATTTTGAAAGTAAGCAGTTAGTTATTGAAAGAGAAGCTACAAATCAATATTATCTGGTGCATTTTACTGCAATTAAACTTGAAGATGAAAGCTTCTGGGGTGGAGTTGCAATCTTTCATGACATAAGTGAGCGATATCGTTTTGAACAGCTGCAGAGAGAATTTGTGGCTAATGTTTCACATGAGTTGAAAAGTCCGCTTTCTTCAATTAAGGGCTCGGTTGAAATTTTGCTGGATGGTATTATAAATGATGAAACAGAAAAAAGAGAGTACCTAAAAATGATTCTAAAGGAAAGTAATAGTTTATCTAAGCTGATAGATGAGACTTTAACTCTGGCAGAATTTGACGCCGGTGGAGTTGAATTGAATAAGGAAAAGATAAAGATTGAGGATCTTTTTGAAAACTTGAGGGTCTTTTTTAATAATATCAAAAAAGAGAAACAGAGCCTGGAGTTAGAGGTTGAGGATGATTTATCAGTCTCTGCTAATTGCGAAAAAATAAGGCAGGTTTTAATTAATCTTTTAAGTAATAGTGTCAAATATTCTGCTGCAGATGGACAGATTAAATTAAAAGCCGAAAGAGATGATAATCAAATTAAAATTTCGATTTTAGATAATGGAATTGGAATTCCAGAGTCTGAACAGAAAAATATTTGGGAGAGATTTTATAAAGTTGATAAGGCAAGAACTCCCGGTGAGCGAAGCAGCGGCTTAGGTCTGGCAATCGTAAAACAAATTGTAAATGAGCACCAGGGGGAAGTTTCTCTGGAAAGCAGTAAGGGAGAGGGCTCTATTTTCAGTTTCACTATTCCAGACTCTAACAAGTAATATAATTTTTAGTTTCATCATATTTTCATCACATAAATTTGATATGTTAAGGAAAGAGGTGATGGAGGCTTTATGACTATGCAAAGGATTTTAATCATAGATGATGATCAGCAGATTTGTAAGATTTTGCGGGATTACTTTAATCATGAAAATTTTGAGGTTTTTGAAGCCCACGATGGTAAAGAGGGTTTAAGAAAGATAAATGAATTAGCACCAGATGTTATTATTCTAGATTTAATGTTACCAGAAAAAAATGGGCTGGATATTTGCCGAGAATTAAAACCCAATAATGAGATACCGATAATTATTTTGAGTGCTAAAAATAGAGAAAATGATCGGATAAAAGGGCTGGAACTGGGAGCAGATGACTATGTTACCAAGCCATTTAGCCCCAAAGAAGTTGTACTTAGAACCAAAAATGTTTTACGCAGAATGACTAAGAATCAGGATCAGGAAAAATTGAAATTCCCCAATTTAGTTATTAATAAAAATCAAAGGCTGGTAAAAGTAAAAGGAGAAGAAATTGCTTTCGCTCCCAAAGAGTTTGATCTGCTGTGGCAGATGGCTTCCTCTCCCAAAACAGTTTTCAGCAGAGAAAAACTTTTAGAGCTGGTCTGGGAATATGATTATTATGGGGGAATTAGAACGGTAGATACTCATATTAAAGCTGTTAGAAATAAGTTAGGGGCAGAAGTAGGAGAATATATTCAGACAGTCTGGGGAATTGGTTATAAGTTTGTTGCAAAATAGATTATTAAAGCTGCTTGTAAGTCAGAAGTAGCTTTAATTTTATATTAATTAGAAAATTTTGTAAATAATACTTAAAATTTCTATTAAAAAGTGTTATAATAAGTCTAAAGTAAATATTTTATATTCAACCCTGTTTAACTGACTTGAGAAGGGAGTCCAGATGAATAAAGTTGAGCCGATCAGAGATAAAAGTAAAATTGCTGAGCTGAAGGAGATTCTTATGCAGCAGAGCTACCGCAATTATATACTATTTGTGCTGGGGATTAATACCGGCCTCAGGATCAGTGATATGCTGAAGCTTAAGGTCAAAAATGTGCGGGATAAAACTCATATTGTCCTGAAGGAGCAGAAGACATCCAAAAATAAGCGCTTTTTGATCAACTCCAACCTGCGGCGGGAGCTCAAAGACTATATTAAGGGTATGGAAGCAGAAGAACATCTATTTCAGAGCCGGATTGGGACAAATAAACCTTTAACACGTTTTCAGGCGTACAGGATTTTTAGTGAAGCAGGCCGTAAAGCAGGGCTGGAAAGCATTGCCTGCCACAGCACCAGAAAAACTTTTGGGTACTGGCACTACAAAAAGAATAAGGATGTGGCTCTTCTACAGAAATTATTTAACCATTCTTCTCCCAGTATTACCTTAGATTATATCGGGATCACCCAGGATATAATGGATGAGTCGATAGAGAAGTTTTCGCTTTAAATTTAAAGAACTATTGTAAAAAAGATAAACATGTAATACAATAGTATTACGGAGGTGGGTCTGATGATTAGTGTAAGACTTCCAGAAGATTTGGAAAAAAAGTTAAATCAATTAGCAGAGTCCGAAAATGTCACCAAGACTTATCTGGTTAAAGAGGCCTTAAATAAATACATTGCCGAAAAAGAAACGAAAAAGGATTCCTATCAACTGGGTCAAGACCTATTTGGAAAACATGGAAGTAATAAAGGCGAGCTTTCAACAACTTACAAGAAGAGAGTGAGTGATAAGATTCATGAAAAATACTCTGGTTGATGCTGGCCCATTGATTGCTCTTTTTGATAAAGATGATATTTATCATAAGCAAATGTTAGAATTTTTAAAGTCATATAATTGTCATTTATATACAACCTGGCCGGTAATAACTGAAACTCTTTATGTGCTCAGTTTTTCAACAGAAGTACAACTTGATTTTTTAAGCTGGCTGGACCGAGGTGGTTTAAGAGTTTTGAACTTTGATCAAAATATTTTAAAGCGAGTAATAGATTTAACTAAAAAATATAATGATTTAGCTGCTGATTTTGCTGATGCTTCGCTGGTAGCGGTGGCAGAAAGAGAAGATATTAAAGATATTGTTTCTATTGACTCTGATTTTAATCTTTATCAAACAAAAAAGGGTACTTTTTTAAATAATATTTTCATCAGCAGTTAAATTAAGATTATAATCAGCTTTAAATAAAGAGGGTGTGAATTATGCTATCCGGAAATGCTAAAGTAAATAAAAAAGAAATTGAAAATAAAATCAGAGATTATTTTACTAAGCGAAATGATATTTCAGCTGTCTATATTTTTGGTTCTTTTAATACTGAAAGATTTAGTCAAAATAGTGACCTGGATCTGGCTGTGATTTATTCAGAAGGATTGGATAAATTTAAAAGATTTGATTTAAAATTAGAACTAATGGCCGCACTGGAGAAATTAATTGAGATAGAAGTTGATATTGTTGATTTTGAAAATGTTGATTTAAAATTTAAACATCAGATTCTGGACGGAAAATTAATTTACTGCAGTGATCAGAGCCGCAGAGTTGAGCTGGAAAAGAGAGCAATTTTAAATTATATAGATATGCGTAAATTTTATAAAATTTATGATCAGCACCTGGGAAAGAGGTTTTAGCTATGGTAGATGCAGAAGTAGTCAGAAATAAACTTGAACACCTGGAAGAATATATCAATGATCTGGAGGAATACCAGGATTTAAGCCTCGAAAGATTAGCTGGGGATAAAGTTCTATTTCGTTATTTAGAAAGAACAATTCATTTAGCAGTAGATAGTGTCCTGAACATTGGCAGTCATATTATAAGTGATGAGCGGCTCGGCAATCCGAAAGTTAACAGTGAGATTATAGAGATTCTAGCTGAAAATCATATTATTAAAGAAAATGTTGAGAGCTATATTAAAATGGCTAAATTCAGAAATGTAATTGTTCATGATTATGCAGAAATAGATCCAGAGATTTTACTGATGATCATTAAAGAAAATGTAATTGACTTAAAAGTTATTTTCAGGTGGTATATGGAATATATTGATTAAAGCCTTCAATCCAGGACGGTGAGATCATGGAAAAGTTAAAGAGAAAGCTTAAGCCTGAGCTTAAAGAAAATATAGCTGATTTTTTAAAAAAAGAAGCAAATGTTAAGCTGGCCTATATTTTTGGCTCTTATGGTACGAAGTATCAAAATACCTATAGTGATCTGGATTTAGCTGTATTTTTTGATGATCCACCAGATATGTCCAAGCAGATGGAGCTGGCAGCACGCCTGGAATTGAAGTTAGGAAAATATGATATTGATTTAATCAACTTAAATAATGTTGAACTGGCTTTTAAGTATGAAGTAGTTAGAAGTGGAAAGTTAATTTACAGCAGAGATGAAATTGAGACTGCTGAGTTTAAAGAAGAGATTTTAAAATATGGTCCTGAGGCTGAAGAAATTAAATATAAATTTCAGCAGGAGTATATTACAGGAATAAAGGAGAAAAGAACAGATACAAATCATAAACGGATAGCAGAAAAGCTAAAATTCATCAGAGCTAATCTAAAAAAATTGAAAGAACTGGTTGAACTTGAAAAGAAAGATTTTTTGAGAGATTACAGGAACTATGATACTGCTAAATATAATCTACTGGCAGCAGTAGAAGCCATGTTAGATATAGCAGCCCATATTATTTATCGAGAAGGATATACAAGTCCTAATACAAGTGCTGATTCTTTTAGAATACTTGCTGCTGAGGGGATTATCCAGGAAAATTTACTGTTAAAGTTTGTTAAAATGACTAAATTCAGAAATAGGATTGTCCATCTCTATGATCAAATTGATGAGGAATATATTTATCAAATAATAAATAATAATTTGGAAGATATAGAAAGTTATGTTGATTTAATTGTCAATAGATATTTCTAATTTGCTTCTAATATTCTTTTAAAGTATTTTTAATCCAGAGCTGCTATTATATAATTAAGCTAAAAGAAATACAGTTTATCCCCTTTTTGAAGCTGCTGCAGAGAGCAGCTATAACATAGATTTAAAGTACTAGATACTTTTCTCCTTGTTTTTACCGTCCTTTTCCCGGGACGGTTTTTTATTTATAAACATCTTTTTAAGTGGTATAATACTTATATACGTTAAATAATACTTATAGTATTTATTTTAAACCTTAAAAGGGGGTCAAAATGGATCAGAAAACACTATCTCAAAAGCTTTACTTTATGGAAGGAATGTCAGTCGATAAGATTTCCAGTATGCTGGATTTAAGAAAATCAGAAGTAGAGGATTATATTAAGCAGCAGGTTAATTTTCAGATTAAAAATGGCCAGGGTAGCTATGAGTTTAGATTATTGAGAGAAGGAGCAGGTTCAAAATACAGTGGTGGAAATTATATAGAATTTTTCAATTCTGCTTCTGGTCAGTGGACTGCTATGCATGATTTTGATCAATATTTTAGAATAAATGGATTGGTTGATCTGCCAGATATGAGGGTTTTCTTAGAATATTTTTTTGGAACAGCAAAAAAAAGTAGCGATTACAAAAATACTTTTATTTTTGACTTTGAACTCAAGCCTAAAGAGATGGATGAAGTATTTCTGCTTTCAATCTATGATGTTAAAGGTGGGTTAAATTTTAATTTTTTTAATGATCAAACTAAAGATAATCCAGCAGAATTATCAGAGTTTGAGATTGAAACCATTGAGTTTTTCTTTATAGCCTTAATTAAAAATGCTGCTAATTTTGTTAGAGAAAATGAACTTCAGATTAAAGACTTTTACGATGCAATTTACGATCCACCATGTATTTATGGATATCAGAACAATGAAGCCTTTTTTAAAAGTTTTGATAATAGGGATGATTTTAATCTTGAGCGCCGAGAATTAGAAAAAGAGATGAACAAAGAAATAGAAATTATAGGTGAGCCAAATATTCCAGCAGCTCAAATGATTGTTCAGGCCAATCAGGAAGTTCAAAACTATGAACTGACAAAATTGTATGAGAAAGTCTATATTAACATTGGAGATGTCATACTAGATAATAGATTTATCCTCAAAAAATATCCTGAGATCTATAAAGTTCTGCATGACTTGAAAAAATACTGCCTTTTGGTTAATTTACTTTTAGATTCAGATAAAGATTTAGCTGAACAGAGGGTTAACAGATATTTTAAAGCAGAAACTGTCGAAACAATTTCGGATGAAGTGATCATTTTGCTGGCTGAAGCAACTAAAGATTTTTTAGAGTCCAACTATTCTTCGGCAGCTCTTGCTTATATTTTCTCCAACTATAGAGCGGAGGTCAAAGAGCTGTTGGAAACAGACGACTATCAGGATATTAAAAAGATTAATGATGCTGTGATTGATGAAAGAATCTATCCTGAATTTTTTGGCTACAAAGTAGTCGGTTTCTGGGAGAAATTAACAAATTAACTTTTAATCTCAACCTCAGCCAAATCTCTTTTTTTAAGATCAAAATTTATTGAAATATAAGTAGAGTCCTTTTCAGTTTCAGATTCTGCTTTAAGCTGATTAAATATTTCTTCCTTCTGCCCATAGTGAAAAGAAAGCAGAAAATGATTATCCTCCGTTTTAACTCTAAATTCTACTGTTTCTTTATTGTTTAATACTTCAGAAGATACTTTTAGATAAAGACTGCTTAGAGCTTTTGCAATTAAATAGAAAATTTGCTGGTAGAATTCTTTAACTGAATCTGACTGATTAATTGCTATTTTTTTAAGATCATCAATTATTGAATTGAGATATTTTCTAAACTGCTGTTCATCATTTTTAACAAGAGAGTTTCTTAAATAATAAATATCTACACGATTAATTTTGTCGTTAGTCAGAAAATCCAGCAGATTAATTAAAAAATTGCTTTCCACCTCAAAGTTCGGGAAACCCAATTTTACTAAACCATAAGCTGAAATTTCCTTAATTGTTAAATATCCGGTCTGATACATAAAAGAAATAAGTGTTAACTCTTTGATGCTGGCCGGATTTAGTTTGCTTTTTTCCACTTTTAAATCTTCGAACTTTGTAATATTAAAATCTTCTCTCTGAATAAGATGGAACAATAATTTTGGTGAGCCGCTGTTAAACCAGTGGTTATCAAAAGAACCAAAATCTAAAACTCTTGCTGCTGCAAAAGGATTATAGACCTTAATATCTTTTTCCGTAAAGCGGTAACCCAGGTAATGCTCGTTAAAAGCTTTTTTTACTTCTTTTGTAGTAAGTTCATATTTGGCTTTAAGTTTGGAGAAATAAGGAGTTAAATACTGATCTAATTCTGATTCGGTAAATCCAGGCAGCTCTGCAAATTCAGAATTCTGATCCAGTTCAACTAAGTTAATTGAATCCGGAAAAATTGAACTGCTGCCAAATTTAATAATACCTGTCAGATAGACTTTTTCCAGATGATCTGCAAGCTCTTCTAAAATCTGATAAAATGACTTAAGTGCTTTTTGAAACCTCTCATATTTCCCAAAATCAAACTGATAGCTGTGAGAATCGATTAGACTTGCAAATACAGGCTTATCATATTCATCAATTAGAATCACAACTTTTTTATCAAATTTTTGATATAATTTTAGGATTAAATTTTTTAACATCCTGGGAGCTGTATTGGCTTCAAGTTTCAGATCATATTCTCTTACGACTCTCTCCAGGGCATAACCCAGCGATTTATCCAGACTTTCTGTGCTTTCTGCAACAACCGCACAATAATCAAGGTGAATAACCGGATATTCTTCCCACTGCCAGTCCTGATTATAGATATCTAAGCCGGCAAAAAGCTCTTTTTCTCCTTGATAAAAACTCTTTAGGGTGTTAACAAATAATGACTTACCAAAACGCCGGGGGCGGTTGAGCAGAAAAAACTTTTCCTCACTGTTTGCGATTTTGTAGACGAATTCTGTTTTGTCGATATATAGAGAATTGTTTTCTATAATTGATTTAAAATGGGCCTGACTAGTTACTAAATCCTGCATTTTTTAACCCCCTACTTTATGTTTGTGCTGTAGTAATAATGAAATTATATATTAATGATAATTTTTGGTCAAGGTAACTTTTGTTAAGTTTTCATCAAGTTAAGATGTCCAATAATGATCTTTGAAACTGGCTCAAATTCAATTTTTTTATTTATAATCTTCATAGTAGGTGATATAATATAATCAGATTTAAGTTTTTACTATAAGGAGATATCAATTATGAATCTTTCACAGGATGAGAAAGAAAAGATCAAAGACATATTAAATAAACACAATATCAAGAAAGCTGGAATATTTGGTTCCTATGCTCGCGGTGAAGCTGTTAATGGGAAAAGTGATCTTGATTTAATTGTAGAACTTTCTCAAAATAATTTGTTTGAATTAACCGCTGTAAAATTAGATATTGAAGAAGCTCTGGGTTTATCAGTTGATATTATTACGTATAGTGGGTTGAAAAAATTTGCAAAAAAAGAAGATTTCAAAAAAGAAGTTATTAGAGATCAGGAGTCGTTAATATGGAAGAAAAAATAACTGATATTTTAAATATACTAAACAGCAAAGATAGCCCTTCTCAGCGGGAAATAGCAAAAGAGGCCGGTATTTCTTTAGGTCTGGTTAATACCCTGCTTAAAAAGTGTGCTAAAAAGGGTCTGATTAAAATTGAAAGGCTTAATTCCCGGAATATTAAATACATCTTAACCCCGGCTGGTATTAAAGAAAAAACCAAAAAGACTATTACATATGTTAAAAAATCTTATCAGGCAATTAAAAAAATTGAGGCTGAGGTGCTAAAATTGGCAGCCCGGGCTGAAAAAGAGGATAAAGATCTCTATCTCTACAGTGATGAAGAGGAAGATGAGATCCTGGATCTGGTTTCTTTAGTCTTGAGGGAAAACAATTTGGAGTTTGAAGTATTTACTGCAGAGGAAGAACTGGCCCGGATAAATAAAGAGGAGAGTCTGCTTCTGCACTGGAATCCGGATTTAAAGGTGGAGCACCTGGAGCCGGTAAATATCTTTATTTAATTTCTGTTCTTTAACTCTTTTTCATGTTGCTTTTTTAATTCAGCTAAATATTCTTCTACAATATGGGAAATAGACTGATTAGTTTCTTTTGAAAAATTATGAGCAAAATCTATAAGATCGTCATTAATACTTATAGTGAGTTTCTTTTTCATTAGTATCACCTCTTCACTTATATAATTATATCGCGGCATGTGTTGCTAAACAACGGCAGTAATTAAGCTTTTTGCTTGGCTTTCGAATAATATAAATGCTATAATATGATCGAGGTGATCGACTATGAAAACTGTAAAACTGAGAAAAGTTGGTGACAGCTACGTTTTTACTATTCCAAAAGAGCTTAAAGAAAAATATAATCTTAAAGAAGATGAAGAACTTTATATTATTGAAAGCGAAGATGGTTTTACAGTAACTACTTTTAATCCTGAAACTGAAGAATGGGCTAAAGCTTTTGATAAAACAAACCAGAAATATAATAATACTTTTGAGGAATTAGCCAAAAGTTTAGATAGTTTTTCTGATGACTTTTTAGAAAATAGAAATCAACCAGAACTACAAAATCGAGAGGAACTATAATTATGAGTCTATGTTTTATACTAATATAGATCTGCTATTTTTTATAATGCATCTAGAATTTTAACTTGTTCTTGTTTCCGCTTGCTGGAATCATTGATATAGTAAAATTTAAGGTATATAATTATTAGATACGGTAGTTTCCCGAAAGTAACGGAAAACTTAAAAACAGAGAATATTGCTTAAGTGCATGGTTGACCTACGCAAATGACGGGGTCGTAAAAAATAATATCATTTTATAAACTAAAACAAAGAAATTAGTTTCCCGAGAGTATCGGAAAACTTTAAAAGAAAGAATACTACTCAATTGTATTCCTCCATTAAGGAGGATTTTTTTTAGGAGTTGAATTATATGTTTCTGGCATCAATCTCGGATGTCAAAATGGATATAAGCATAGATTTGCCACTAATATTGATAGGATTTATTTAACAATTAATGCTTAACTTGACTGTTTACGTTTTATATATTTAGTAATAATATCGATTGCTTCCTCGCTTGATATTTCTCCCTTTAAATATTTTTCTCCGATGATTATACTAAGTTCATCCACTTCAATATTTTCTACAGCCAGTGATGCCCTGACATTTTCTATTGCCTCTTTAATTTCTTTGCTGCTCATTCTTTTCATTGAGATTATCCTTTCTTTATTAATCATATTTAGAATGATATAATATCAGTATAATAGCTTTGGCTTAAAAGATCCATTAAAAGGGGAAATGATTATGAGTATCAAAAAAGAAATTGAGTTGCCCGAAGAAATACTTTTGAGTTTACGCCTGGATGAACTGAAAAAAGATTTGGGGAATGCGTAGGAGAGGAGTTTTTGATGAAAATTAATTCAGTTATAGAACCTAATTATTCTTCTAATAAACTTAAAGAATTTGAAGAAAAGTATGGATTCAGTTCTAAATATTTTTATTCTAATTATAAACAAGATAAAAATATTATTGATGATGAATATGAAGCAGCAGAGTGGGCTTTTGAATATGAAGTTAATCAAAAATCTAAAAAATCAAGTAGATTTGAGAGTGATGATGAATGAAAGATTTAAATAAAATTGTGGCTCATAACATAAAAAATAAATTAGATGAAATTAAAATGTCACGGGCTGATTTTGCTACCAAATTAGGAACTTCGCTTCAGGGGATAAACGAAATTATTAATTACAGAAGAGATATTACCGAATTTGGCCGAGAAAGCCTCGCTTATGTCAATGGGCGGGGATGAATCGGCTAATTTATAGTTAAAAAACTTTATATTTGTTGAACGTTTGTTCTTTTGGTGGTATAATATACTTAGTAATAAAATTTTTTGCATTGTTTTAAAATATCATTGATATTTAATAATTAATGAAAAAGGTGTTTGATATGCAATTAACATATGTGCTGGAGTTATTAAAACCAACTAAAAGAAAAGAAAATATATTCTTAGATAACATTGCAGAAGTAGTTGAAAATCGTCAGGCTGTCGCTGCCAAACTTAAAGCAGGAGAAACTAATTTGAGTTCTGCTGACTTTAAAGAAATAAAGCTACCTGCCGCTGTTAAAAATCAGAATATTAGGGAAGTTAAAGCTCTCTATAAACTATTCTTAAAATCTGGTTCTGATAAAGATAATATAGAATTTAAGGATAACCAGCCTATTTGCTATAATAATCAAAATTATAAAATTGATCATCATATAATTTCAATTCCTCTTTATACTACTAAGTGTCAGAGATTTGCCTTCCCTGTTAAGCAGACTGAAAGATTTGAAAAACTGCAGCAGCATATCGATAGTGACTGCAAATTGGGTAAAGCCAGTCTCTTCTACAAAAGAGGCAAGTGGTATTTTGCTGTAACAATTAAAATTGCAGCTAAAAAAACCAATAATTCTAATCTAATGGGAATTGATATAGGACTTCGCCAATTAGCGGTTGCCAGTGTTAAAACTCATAAAGGCAAAGAAATTCATCGCCAATTCCACAATGGTAAACAGGCAGGTTTTATCCGCAAAAAGTATCGTATGTTAAGAAGAAAACTGGGTAAATCTAAAAAAGTTAAAGCTATTAAAAATATTAATGACAAAGAGCAGAGATGGATGACTGATTTAAACCATAAAATTAGTCGCCAGCTTATTAATCTTGCTGTGCAGGAGCAAGTTGGGACTATAATTATGGAGGATCTAGAAAATATCCGAAATACTGCTAAGAGTCTTAATCGAGCAGATAGAAACATTCACAGCTGGACTTTCTATCAACTTCAACAATTTATTGAATACAAAGCTGAATTAGCTGGGATCAAGGTAGAATACATTAACCCTAAATATACCTCCCAGGGTTGTTCTAAATGTACTAAAATTAAGAAGTCTAATCGTAAAGCTAACTTATACTCTTGCGAGTGTGGTAATCATATCCACGCTGATTTAAATGCAAGTAGAAACATTGCTAATAAATATTTAGAACAACAATCTGCTTAGAGGGTAATAGTCTAAGTGCCTGAGTGCCTAAATTAGTAAGAATAATACTAGGATTATACTATTGAAATGTATAGTCGGCTATCTCAGGAGGGCTGATGGCACAGCCTGAAGTCTGCGTCGCACTTGCCTACCAGAAATGGACTGGCATTTAATCAGTAGACAACCTCGTGACGGCCTCGATGGCCTAATATCGAAACTATCATTTCGTAATACAAAAGAGAGTTTCGGTGAAAGTTCCTTTTAGGAATCCTCGTTTGTGAGTGTTAACGAACGGGCGGGGAGGATGTCAATTTAACAGAAATTAAGGAAATAGCTGAAATATTAAGCTTAGATATCAATGAATTTTTAAAAGAAGATGAAATAGCAGCGAAAGATCCTGTATCTGCTTTCAGAAGCAGTGTTAAGAGTAGTGAAGCATTAGAAGGATTAAGAATTGCAAAAAAAGCTATGGATTTAATAATATTTCATCGTGATATTCAGAAAGAATTCAACAATATACTAAATGAATAGATGAATGAAAAGAAAGAGCAGAAAAGTCTGCTCTTTAGTTTAAATATTCTTCTAAATCCTCAAGTGATTTAATAGTTAACAGATTATCTCTAATTATTTTTAAAGTTCCAATCTCATTATTATATAGGGATTTTTCTAATTCTTTAGGAAATGAATCAATATCTAATTTTTTTACTGTCAAGTGTACTATCGTTTCTATAAGTTCTTCTTTTCTACCTTCTTTAATCCCTTTTTTAATTCCATCTAATTTACCTTCTTCACGCAACTTATTAGCTGTAGACATAAAAGTCTCACTCCTTTCGGGGATGATTAAATTAACTTTATTATGCATGACATCAAAATCATAATCCTTAATTTCAAGTATATATTTCATTCCTGTTGTAAAATATTCTAAAATAGACTCAGCATCATTCAATTTTTTGATCAGCTCTAATATGTCAGCGAATATTTTAGCGTAATCATCATCAATAAAACTGGTGTGTAGAATTTTCAAAACTATTTGTAACTATATACTTCCTATAATCTCCAGATCACTATACTTAGAAAAGTCAAAAAGTAAATATTCAAAGTCTGGAATAAATTTTTTTGTATTTGCTTGAATATTAAACCTGGAGCTGAATCTCTTATCTATATTATACCTCTTTCCGCCATGGTGAATCAAGAGGGGGAGGATAACTGGCAGTTTGCCAGAATTTTTTTGTTTTAAATATAGATTCCAGATTTTAGTCATATATTTCAGTAGTTGAAGCGAAACTTTTTTATCTGGGTAACTTTTGTGTTCGAAAAGACAGTAAATAAAAGCGTCATGGTCATTTAATTTAACCCGGTATACAACATCAGAAAAGAATTCTTTTAAGTCTTCGTCAACAAAAGAGTCTTTAGTAATTTCTAAGTCATCAGTATTAAAAAGTTCTAAAAGGTCCTGGGGAAAATAGTTTTTGATAAATGATTCCGCCACTTCTTTTTTACTAAACATTTCTTTAAAAAACTTATCATGGGGAGTTGCCATTTTATTAACCTCTTTCTCTTAGAATTTTATCTTTAAAAAGATAAGACCTGAGGACTAACCTTTAAGTATATTATATCACAAAACGAACTTATGTTCAATCAAATTAAAGCTAATTTAACAAAAAAATAGAGAAATATCAATTGATTTTAAAGCAAGATTTTATAAAAAAATGTTAAAATATTGAATAGTTTTTTATCAAATTAAAAACTTGTTTTATTTGATTAATGGTGCTAAAATAGAAATAGGAGGTCGATAATATGACTGCTCAAGAAATTATTGAATTTTTACAAATAAAGAGAAGTATTTTAAATAGATTTGGAGTTAAAAATATTGCTTTATTTGGTTCATATGTTAGTGGTCAGGCCAATAATAATAGTGATATTGATCTTCTTGTTGAATTTAAAGAAGGCGAGAAGACCTTTGATAATTATATGGACCTAAAATTTTATCTTGAAGATAATCTAAATAAAGATGTAGATCTTGTGATTAAAGATGCCTTAAAAGAAGAGTTAAAGGAAGATATTCTAGGAAGTGCTAAATATGCGCTGGCCTGAGGTATATTTAAGGGACATTTTAAGTTCTATAAATAAAGTTCAGAATTATTCAGAAAATATGTCTTATAAAGAATTTAAAGAAAAAGATATGGTTCAAGATGCTATTGTTAGAAATCTTGAAATTATAGGGGAAGCTGTTAAAAATATACCTGCTGATATTCGCGAGGAATATCCTGATTTAGAATGGAGAAAAATTGCTGGCCTCAGAGATATATTAATACATGACTATTTTGGAGTTGACTTAGAAATAGTTTGGAATGTAATTGAAAATAAAATACCACAACTTAAAATAGTGATAGAAGATATATTAAGTCATATTTAATTATTCCAGGCATGTTGTCTGGTTATTTTTTTGCCTATAAACCAAAATTTTAGCAGATATAATATTTTTTATATTGATTTAACTAAAAATATCACTTTTTACTATCGGAAATAAAATCAGGTGTTCAGAAAGAAGAGGTTTATCAAATCACCGCGTGCATTTAATGATAAAATTTATCTTAATTCGACAAAAAAACAGAGAAATATTAATTGATTTTAAGGCAAGAGTGTATTATAATAAAAGTTGTTAAGAAATTGAACACGTTAGAAAAGATTAAAAATAGTTTATTGAGCGTCTGCGCATTAAATCTATATATTAATTGAAATAAATAAAGAAAAAGTGCAAAAATGACAACCGATGTCACAAAGAATATTAACTGAAAAGTTTTGCTTTGTCATTCGACAAAATTAGATACTCTAATTATTTGATGTATCTTAAATAATGTTATAAAATATAATTTGTGAGCGACATAGGAGTATTATTCAATATATGACATCCGATGTCACGAATAAAATCTTAACTCAGGTACGTTGACAACTGAATATGTATGAAAATCTTTGGAACCGGGGTTTTCATATGAGTAAAATGAACTGAGTTAGAGGTTTAAAAAACTATGATATAAGGTCAAGGGTCAGGTTATTTTTTTAGCAATACACTTTGATTTCAACAAAGTGGACATAGTGTTGAATAGGGGTAGAGAAAAAAATATAGATAAAGAATATACAGTTTTTTGTATATGAACTTAAGGGATTGAGTTTATATGTAAAAAACTATTTTTTTATGTGTAGAGAATTTTATCATTTTTTTGGCATCATAGAAAGGATTTTTATGCTAACAAGAGGCAAAATGATTGGAGAAATAATAGATTCTCTAAGTCAATTAAGATTATCAATTACTCCTAGAAACAAATTAGGATATACTAACTTAAATATTTATTGTGAAGATTTCTTTAAAGAAATAATAAATATCATTGAAGAAATTAATTTAATTAACTTAAACCAAGAAAAACCAAATTATCCAGGTATAGATTTAGGAGATAAAAATGCAAGAGTTGCATATCAAATTACTACAGATAAATCCACTTCCAAAGTTAAAGAAACTTTAACTAATATTTCATCAAAAGATAAAGAATTATATGATGATTTTTATATATTTATAATTGGTGAAAAACAGGGACAATATACATTAAAAAATAAATATTTAGAAATTGCTAATGAAATTAACTTTGACAAAAAGGATAATATAATAGATTTGAATTATATTTATAAAAAAACTACTAGTTTATCATTAGATAATTTGGAAAAAGTATATACCTTAATAAAAAGAGATTTGATGAGAGTTCAAGCAGAATTAGAGATTCCAGATGTAAATAATAATTATGAAAATGAAATCTTTAAATATTTAGAAAAGCGAACTTATTCTAAACCTAAAAATTCAATTAAGTTATTTAACTTTTTAATGGGGGACTTCCCTAAGAAAGGCCATTATTGGCCTGGTATAGAAGACTTCTTAGATGAAGTAGAATTTCATAAAGATATGATTAAATTTTATAATAAACTAAAAAGCTTACCACGTATTACGAGAGAATTTTACTCTGTTCTACTTAAAGAGAGTACAAGTAGTGCTGATGACAGTTATTATAAAATAAATTATGCTAAGATCAAAAGGTTTTTCAGTTTATCTCAAAATATTATTAATGAGGAACTTAATTTATTAGAAGAGGAAAGATTAATTTATTTTGAAGAAATTAACTACTCTTATTATATTTGTTTTGATGGAATAATGGAAAAAGAATATTTTTATCATTATCTTAAAAAATTTTTAGAAAAAAATGATGTTAGGTTTAAAATTGTTTTTGTTAATCTAGATTTTAATCAATTCGCAAAAAAGCTAACTGCAAGAAAAGATGCTGGACTTACAAATTGATATTTTGGAGTGATTTAATTGAGTAAAAAAACTGATAAATTACGAAAAGAAATACTTGAAAAAGTAAAAGAATTGCATAGAGAAGAACAAAAAGAAGAAAGTTTTGAATTGGGTAAAGATACTATACCTTTTGCAGCTAGAGTTTTTGATGAAAAAGAAAAAGTATCTTTAGTTGATTCCAGTCTTGATTTTTGGCTAACGACTGGAAGATATGCTGAAGAATTTGAAGCAGAATTTGCAGATTTTATGGATCAGCGATATTGTTCTCTGGTTAATTCTGGTTCCTCTGCTAATTTAGTTGCTTTATCAGCCTTAACTTCAGATAAATTAGAAGAAAGAAAATTAAAAGCTGGTGATGAAGTAATCACTGTTGCTGCTGGTTTTCCAACAACAGTTAATCCAATTGTTCAAAATAAGTTTGTTCCTGTATTTGTAGATGTAGAACTTGGTACCTATAATATAAAAGTTTCAGAATTAGAAAAAGCACTGTCTGATAAGACTAAGGCTATTATGCTCGCTCATACTCTGGGTAATCCATTTAATTTAAAAGCTGTAACAGAATTTGCTGAAGAACATAACTTATATTTAATTGAAGATTGCTGTGACGCAGTTGGAACTACTTATGATGGTAAAATGGTCGGAAATTTTGGCGATTTTGCTACTGTTAGTTTTTATCCTGCTCACCATATGACAATGGGAGAAGGTGGAGCAGTTTTAACTAATAACCCTGTATATAAGAAGCTAGCAGTTTCTTTTAGAGACTGGGGTCGAGATTGCTACTGTGAACCAGGTGCGAATAATACCTGTGGCCGAAGATTTTCTATGCAGTTTGGAGATCTTCCATATGGCTATGATCATAAATATGTTTACAGTCATGTGGGTTATAATTTGAAAGTTACTGATATGCAGGCAGCAGTTGGAGTAGAACAGTTAAAAAAGCTTCCTGATTTTATAAAAGCAAGAAAAGAAAATTTCGAAAAGCTATATAAAGGTATTAAGGAATTTGAGGAATATTTAATCTTACCTGAAGCAGAAGAAAATTCTGATCCTTCCTGGTTTGCTTTTCCATTATCAGTTAAAGAAAATGATGAATTCACAAAAAATGAACTTGTTAATTACTTAGAGGAACACAAGGTAATGACTAGACAATTATTTGCAGGCAACTTAACCAGACAACCCGCCTATCAAAATGTTGAATACAGAGTTGTTGGGGATCTTGCAAATACTGATTATATAATGAATAATACTTTCTTTATAGGAGTTTATCCTGGGCTTGATGATCAGAAGATTGAATACATTATTCAGCAGTTTGCTGATTTCTTTGATGAAAGGTTATAAAAAATGGCAGTTGTAACCCAGGCAGAGATCCTGTCTGTAATTGAACATACAGCAGAAATTAGAGAATATATCTTAAAACCTGATAAATATAGAAGATTTGAAGCTGGAATGTTTCTGCAGCTGTCTTTAGAAGAGGTTGATTCTTCTGATTACTGGCCTGAATCAAGAACATTTAGCTTAGCTTCTTATTATAATGAAGAAAAAGTAATTAGACTGGTAATAAAAAAAGTTGGGCGATATACTACAAGAATTTTTAATGAAGTTAAACAAGGTAGTGAAGTTACAATTAAATATGCTTATGGAGATTTTATTTTACCAGTTTTTGATCAAAAAAATGATATTGTCTGTCTGGCTGGTGGAACTGGAGTAACTCCATTTTTTAGTTTTATAGAGGCTCTGGAAGAACAAAATGAGCTAGATCGATTAAAACTTCTTTATTCAGCTAAAAAATATGAGGATTTTATAAGACTTGACTATTTAAAAGAGAAATTAAATAATGATCAACTATTATTATTTACAACCCAAGAAGAAAATAAAGAAACTATAAATAGAAGAATATCCAAAGAAGATGTAGTAAATTCAGCTTCTAATTATCAAGATGCTCATTACTATATCTGTGGTACAACTGATTTTAATTTAGATTTCAAAGAAAAACTTGAAGCTGAAAACTTAAAAAATATTTATTTAGATCAGTGGGAATAAAAAAATAGGGGGTTAAATTTTTATGAAAGCAGTAATACTTGCAGGAGGGTTTGGAACTAGACTTGGGAACAGAACAAATTTAATTCCAAAACCTATGGTTAAGATTGGCCAGAAACCTGTTCTCTGGCATATCATGAAGACTTATGCTAATTATGGAGTAACTGATTTTATTATCTGTCTTGGTTATAAAGGTGATGTAATTAAGGATTATTTTCTGCATTATGAAGCTAAAAATAATGATTTTACTATAGATTTAAGTAACTCTGATATAACATTCCACAATAATCACAACGAAACTGATTGGAATGTAACTCTGGTTGATACAGGTTTAAATACTCTTAAGGGTGGTAGGATAAAGAGAATTGAAAAGTATTTAGATGACGGTATAAATCTACTTACATATGGTGATGGAGTTGCTGATATCGATATTAATGATTTAGTTCGTTTCCATAAAGAACATAATAAAGTGGTTACAATTTCAGGTGTACATCCACCAGCCAGATTTGGAGAACTTCTGGAAGAAGATAATGTAGTTCAATCTTTTGAAGAAAAACCACAAACTTCTATGGGTTTGATTAATGGTGGTTATATGGTTTTTGAAAGAGAAATGCTTGATCATTTATCTCCTGCAGAAGATTGTGATTTTGAGGTTGGTCCTTTAGAAAAATTATCTAAACAGGGTAGAGTTATGGTTTATAAGCATGATGGTAACTGGGAATGTATGGACCATGAACGTGATGTTAAACATTTAAATAAACTCTGGAATGAAGATAAGGCTTTCTGGAAGGTCTGGGAGTAATGGAAGAATTATTTGATGGGATATATAATAATAAAAATGTATTAGTGACAGGTCATACAGGATTTAAAGGATCCTGGTTATCTATCTGGTTAAATGAGCTGGGAGCCAATGTGATTGGTTATGCCTTAGATCCTTATACTGATCAGGACAATTTTGTTGTTACTAATTTAAGTGAAAAGATCACTGATCTTAGAGGCGAAATAAGAGATTATGATAATCTTTTAAGAACTTTTAAAGAAGAAAAACCAGAGATTGTCTTCCATCTGGCAGCTCAGCCGCTGGTTAGATTATCATATAAAGAACCAAGAGAGACCTATGAAGTAAATGTAATGGGAACTGTAAATGTTCTAGAAGCAGCCAGGCAGAGTGACAGTGTTAAAACTGTAATTATAATCACCAGTGACAAATGTTATGAGAATAATGAATGGATCTGGGGTTATAGAGAAAATGATCCTATGGGCGGATATGACCCTTATAGTTCCAGTAAAGGCTGTGCTGAATTGGTTACTTCTGCTTATACAAGATCATTTTTTGATAATGAAGATTCTGATATAGCTGTGGCTTCAGTTAGAGCCGGTAATGTTATTGGTGGTGGAGACTGGGCAGCAGATAGATTGATAACTGATTGTATTAGTTATCTAAAAAGAGATAAAGCTATTGAGATTAGAAGTCCAAAAGCTATTAGACCCTGGCAGCATGTTTTAGAGCCTTTGCGGGGTTATTTATTATTAGCTTCAAAACTATATCAAAACCCTGAAAAATATACAGGTGCCTGGAATTTTGGTCCTGATGAAGCTTCAATTGTTACAGTTGGAGAACTTGTTGATAAATTGGTTAATAAATGGGGTTCAGGTGAATGGATTGATACTTCTAATAGTAATGAACCACATGAAGCAAAATTATTGAAACTAGATATCAGTAAAGCTAGACAACACTTAAACTGGGAACCAAAACTTAGTTTTGACCAGACAATTGATTTAGTAGTTGACTGGTATCAGAATGATAATGTTGATTATGATTTTGATGTAGAACAGATTAAAGAGTATATGAGAGTTGATAAATAATGGAATTGATTGATACAAAGCTTGATGAAGTATATATAATAAAAAATTTGGTCTTTGAAGATCAGCGAGGAACTTTTTGTAAAACTTTTAATACAGAAATGTTTTCTGAAAATGACTTATGTAATAGTTTTAAAGAAAGTTACTATTCTATATCACAAAAAGATGTGATTAGAGGAATGCATTTTCAGTTACCTCCACACGACCATCATAAATTAGTTTGTGTCCCCTATGGAGAAGTAATGGATGTTATACTTGATTTAAGAAAAAACTCTGATACTTATGGTGAATATATCAATGTTAATTTGTCTGCAGAAAATAGAAACTCAATATATATACCAAAAGGTTTAGCACATGGATTTAAAGCATTAAAGAATAACACAATTACTGTTTATAATGTTTCGACTGTTTATAATGAAAATAGTGATAGTGGAGTTCATTGGAATTCTTTTGGTCTTGATTGGAATGTCAATAACCCCATAATTTCTGAAAAAGATCAAAAATTAATTAAATTTAATAATTTTAATAGTCCTTTTTAAGCTGAGGTGTTTATAAATGAAAAATATTATTGTAACTGGAGCAACTGGATTTGTAGGTTCACACTTGAGTAAAAAACTTGTAGAGCTCGGATATAATGTTCATATTATAAGCAGACCATCTTCAACTTACAAAAATTTAGAATCAGTTAAAAGTAAGATTGATATCTTTGAATATAACCAGAATATAACTGAGTTAATCAATTACTTTAAAGAAGTTGAAGCTGATATAGTTTTTCATTTAGCCTCCTTATTTATCTCAGAACATAAATCAGATGAAATAGATAATCTAATTAATAGTAATATTAAATTTGGTACTCATGTTTTGGAAGCTATGTCTAAAGCAAACACCTATAATTTTATTAATACTGGTACTTCCTGGCAGCATTATAAAAATGAAGATTATAACCCTGTAAATTTATATGCAGCGACTAAGCAGGCTTTTGAGGATGTTATTGAATATTATGTGAATGCATTGAATTTTAATGTTATAACTTTAAAATTATTTGATACATATGCTGAGGATGATAATAGAGGTAAATTAATTAATTTGCTAGGTAAGTTTTCTAAAGAAAAGAAGAAACTTAAAATGTCACCTGGAGAACAAAAGATTGACTTAGTTCATGTTGATGATGTTGTGGATGCTTTTATTTCTGCTTATGATTTAATAAAAGAAAAGAAAATAAGTCATAACAAATATGCGGTTAGTTCAGGTCAGCAGATCAAATTAAAAGACTTAATTGAATTATATGAAAAAGTAACCGGCATTGAAGTTTTGGTAGAATGGGGTGGAAGACCATATCGGGAAAGAGAAGTTATGGAGCTTTGGAGTGATTTTAACAGACTTCCTAATTGGGAACCAAAAACATCACTAAAAGATGGGTTGAAAAGATTATAAATTTTTTTATAGGAGTTTTTTGATGACTAAATTATTAATATTAGGAAAAATAAAAGGGGCATATAGAACTCAAAATTTCTATAAATTTTTATTTAATAATCAAAAAAAATATGAATTTATGAGTTATGATCCAAGCTTTTTTTTTATAAAAGCAAACAACATTTTAATTAAGATAATAGCACGTTTATTTTATTATTTGCTGAATATACTTATTTTATTTTTATTAATTCCATTTGTGAATATAGTGTATATTCCAGCGATGAACCATGAGAATGCACCTTTTATCATAATCGCAAAATTATTTAGAAAAAAAGTTGTTACTGATTTATATATTTCTGTATATGATACAGCAGTTTTTGATAGAAAAAAAATTAAAGTTAATTCACTGAGAGCTAAGAAAGTTAAATTATTTGATAGTATATTGTTAAAGTTTTCAGATGTTCTGATTCATCCAAATGAATATGAATTGAAGTATATATCTGAATTGTTGTCTATTGACTTAAGTGAAGTTAATTATAAGATTATACCTTTAACTAATGATGAAAAATTAAAGAAAAGTAATTTTGAAATTGATAATAAGATGATTTTATGCTGGTGGGGATCATATATACCATTGCATGGTTTAGATAAGATTATTGATATGGCTAATTATTTGAAAGATGATATTTCATTTAAAATTTATTTGTTTGGAAATAATGAAGAAAAGAGTTTGAAATATAAAATTATGGTTAATAAAGCTAATTTAAATGATTATATAGAAATCAGAAATGATTACACTTTTTCAAATGGCAAATTAGAAAGCTTCTTAGTGAAAAATTGTGATTTAGCTTTAGGAATTTTTGGTGATTCTCAAAAAGCTCATAATGTATTAACAAATAAAGTTGTTGATGCTATAAATATGAAAATCCCCGTTTTGACTATGGAAAAACCTTCTTTATATGAATTTTTTAATGTTAAAGATGATATTTATACATGTAAAAATGAACCTAAAATTATGTCTAATAAAATAATTGATATTTATAGGGAATCCACATTGGTAAGAAAAAATAAAACGGATAATGCCTATAAAAAATATGAACAATTTTTTACAGTTGAAAAATATTTTGATTTTATCAAAGAAACTTTAGGTGATTAAATGGGTAAGATTGTAAAGGGAATAATGTCTGTTTTGTTTAGCTCAGTATCTACTCTAGTAATTGGTTTAATTTATCAACCATTATTAGCAAGGTTGGCTGGGCTAGAGTTGTATGGTGAAATTGCTGCTCTATTAGCTTGGTATGGTATTTTAAGAACGGTATTTGGTTTAGGAATGTTCGATGCTATAAGAAAGTATGTATCTGATCAAATAAATGAAGATAACAATAATATACTAATTATTTCTTTATTTATGCCTATTATAGTTGCTAGTTTTTTTTATTTATTAATGGTGGTAATTTTAAACTTATTTGATTTTTTTGGTTTTATTAATGAGTATAAAAATCTTTTTTATATTCTAGGTTTGAGTTTAATATTTGCAAACATGTGGACTGGTGTTAGAGCTATTCTATATAGTTATCACAAAGAAGATTCAGTTGTTAAATTTGATATAGCTATAAAAATAACGAATAATATTCTTATATTGATTTTTGTTATTTTGAATTTTAATATATATTCTCTTGCTTATGCTTTTTTAATAACTGGATTAATTAAAATTATTTTCACTATTGTTTTATGGAAAAAAATTATTAAAGTTGATTTTAACTTTAAAAAAATACTTAACCCTCAAAGTTTACTTTATAGTAAAAAGATACTTAGGTTCGGAATTATGAGTGTGCCAGGTATTTTATCTGCACAAATATTATATAAATCAGATATTTTGTTAATTGATTATTTTTTGGGTAGTAGTTATACAGGTGTATATAAAGTAGCTTTAACTCTTGCAGAAAAATTGTGGATGGTGCCTAAAGCTGTTCAAAGTGTAATCTTTCATAATTCATCAGAGCTGTGGGGTCAAAATAAATTTAAAGAGTTATCAAAAATATTTAATGAGTCTTTAAAATATACAAATTTATTTTTGATTTTATTTGGTGTAGGTTTATTTGTATTAGCCGAGCCATTTATTATTTTAGTTTTTGGTAATGATTATGCTTTAGCGGTATCGTCATTACAAATATTGATAATTGGGACTTTTGCTTTTGGTTTAGCAAGAATCTTTCTTAGCACATATTCTGCTACATCATGGTTACGAGTTTCGCAAATTATTACTATAGTGGTGGCTATAATAAACATTATATTAAACTTCGTTTTTATACCTCTTTATGGCATAATTGGCGCTGCTATAGCGACAAGTTTTACTTATTTTTTAATGTTGGTTTTAGCATTATTTTATTATTTTAATAATGACCTTAAATTTTTAGTCCAATATAATTTTATTAAAATGACTGGTTTAACTTTTTCTTTTTTTGGTGTTCATTATTCTTTAAATTTTTTGTTTGGCGGTCAAAGTTTAATTGCTATTTTGATAATGTCTTTTGCAGGGTTAATATCATTTATTATATTGGGTTATTTATTCGGATTATTTACCAAGCAAGAATATGAATTTTTTAAAAACTTAATTAAGTAGTAATAATACTTCTAGTTAATTACAAATGAAATAATGGATTTAGGTTAAGTAGATGCAAAAATTTTCTAAACTAATAATTGTTTTAAAAAATTAAAACTAATAAATATTTGCTTGTTCATTTTTTATATTCAAGAACGTGAGGTTTCCCCATTAAATTAGACACATACTTTAGATAGTTTATGAAATGTTAATGATTTTAAATTTAAAAATAATATTTTTATTTTAGAAAATAATATTAGTTTAGTGAAGGAGAACAAATGGATATCAAGACTAATAATAAGAGTATTTTTGTTTTGACTGGTGGTTTAAATTATGCTGGAGGGACTAGAGTTTTATTAAATTTATTGAAAAATATTAATTCTAATAAATATAAAATACATTTAGTTTTAATAAATAAGACAAATTTTGATATAAGAAATGAAATTTCTGAAGATATTAATATAATATATTTAAATCAAAAAATAGGAAAATTAAATTTTATTGAAAAAATGAGAACTGTTTTTGGGTTTTTAAAATTATATTTTGCTAAAAAACCTCGAATTATATTAAGCGAAAATATGAACTCACATATCTTAATGTATATTTTATCTATTATTAAATTTTTTATACCTAAAAAATTTGGTAGTTATTGGATAGCTAGAAAAGGGACTTTGGAACTAGGGAAAAGTTTTTTTGAAAAAAAATTATATAAATTAGTTTATAAAATGCCAAATCATATTGTAACTCCTAGTCAAATGGTTAAAGATATTGTTAATAAAAAAATGAATATTACCGAAAATAAAATTACTAAAATTTATAATCCTGTTGATATTAATAATATAAAAAAGAAATCTTTTAAAAAACAAAGAACTGGAATAAAACATTTGGATGACTATATAGATAGTAATGGAGATTTCATTTTGTATGTTGGAAGGTTGATGAAAAGAAAGAATGTAGATTTATTAGTTGAAACCGCTAAAATTGCTTATGAAAATAGAATAGACATAAAATGGGTTATTATTGGAAGTGGTGACGAATATAATTTTTTAAAAAACAAGATTAAAAAATATAATTTGGAATCATATATTTATTTGACTGGATATATAGAAAACCCATATTATTTTATGCAAAAGGCAAGTTTGTTTATTTTGCCCTCCGAAGAAGAAGGCTTTGGTTATGTTTTAATAGAAGCTATGTTATGTAATTGTCCAGTAATAGCTTTAGATACTGATGGAGGTCCTAAAGAGATGATTGAACATAAATATAATGGTATTTTAGTTAAATTTCCATATACAGCTAAAAAGTTATTCGAGTCAACAAAATCACTTTTAAATGACAAAGAATCATATAATTTTATTAAAAAAAATGGCTATACATATGCTCAAAAATTCGATATAGAGAAAATAACCCAAAAGTATGAAAAAGTGTTTGAATTATTTCTTGAAGATTAGATATTTTTTGTTAGGAGGATGTTATGAATATAGCTATCATTGGTATGTCTGGATGTGGTAATTTAGGAGATGATTTAATCGCGTTCTTATTAATTAATAAAGTTTTAGAGAAATGGCCAAAAGCTAAATTGAACATTATTACCGGAAAATATAAAAATGAATTTGGATATCCTGAAAATAGTAAAATAGATTTATTAGAAATTCCTAAAATGAGTGAGGGATTAAAATATTTAAATAAGAGAAAAGAGATAATCAAAACATTAAAAAAGACTGATATTATTATATTAGGTGGAGGGGGGTTATTACAAGATAGTCATTATTTTTTTACTATACATAAATGGTTGAAATATATAATCGAAACTAATAATACTAATATAAGTTTAATAACTGCGAGTATAGGAGTTGGCCCTTTAAACAATTCTTTTTCAAAATGGTATTTGAATCATAACCTAAGTATATTTAATTGTATACAAGTTAGGGATCATGGGTCAAAAGACTTATTAACAAATTTGAATATTAATTCAGATGTTGCATGTGATGTGGTTGAAGGTGCTGATTTGCAAGAGGCGTTTGATTTCAAAAACAATAAATATGATAATATTTTAGGTTGTTCTATTAGACCATGGCCAACACTCAAGTTTATTAAAATGGTTAATTTTATAGATGAAATAATAGAGAAAGAAAAAATTGATAAAATTTATTTTTTTGTTTTTGAACACACTGTCGAAAATATTAAGGAATATAAATTTGCTCAAAAATTATCAAAAGAGTTAAGTAGAGAAGAGTTGGAAATACAAATATATTGTTATAGAGAAAATGAATTAGATTTATTTTTTGATAAATTTCTTCAAGTTTCTAAAGCAATAGCAATGAGATATCATGCAAACATATTATGGCAAAAATATAATATTCCAGTTTTACCAGTAACTTATGCTCCAAAGGTAACAAGATTTTATGAAGATTCTGGGTTTGAACCTCTTACTATTTCAGAATTAAATAATGGGAAATACAAATATGATTTTATAAATATTAATAAAACCCAGAAGTATGAACTACCTATTTTTAATTTAAAAAAAGATAATAATATAAAATTAAAAAATTATTTAATAGTTAAGCTCATTAATCTTGTTGAAATTCCATATAAAATTTTAAATGGATTAAAATTAAGAATTAAAAACTCTGATGTTTAAATTTCAATGTATATTTTTTCTATAATTTTTAGTTACTTCTCATATCTAAAATTTGTCTAAGTACTTAAGTAATGCACAATAAGTTTTGTAACCGGGAAACTGCTAATACCTGGCACATTTTAGTCACAGGAATTGATCTCTGTGGTTCCGGATAAAACCATAGATTACTTCGGTTTTTTAGAAAAGGTGCTTACTGCTTTTTTTAATATATCACGCTCTAATTTAGTTTCTCTTAGTTCATCTTCAAGTTCTTTTTTTGTTCAGGTGTTAATTTCTGATTGCCGTTACCAGGAAAGGCGTGTTTTCCTTTGTTTCTATATTCTCTACGCCAGTGAGTGAGATTACCATAATTAATACCTAGATCTTCAACAATTTCTTTGACAGATTTATCAGAATTGAGACTTAGTTCAACAGCATCTCTTTTGAATTACTCAGTGTAAGTTCTTCTTTCTCCTATTTGGGCACATCCTGAGCTTGTTATATATTTTAACTCAGTGTCCTACAAATTGGGGGGGATCAACTTTACGTAGCTAGAAAAAAGAATTATTTGATTTTCAAGAAAACTTAATTTAAATATATTAAAATAAGATATAAATTTATTTACACAAAATACTTAACGTTACTTGGGATGATTAAAATATGATTTATTTATTTGTTTTTTTATTATTAATAATTATGAGTTTTTTTATAGATTTCAGAAAAATATATTTAAAAATAAGTAATTCTAAAATTTATTTTAATAAAATATTTTTATTTATAGTATTTATAATTTGGTTTTTATTTACCGGGTTTCAAGATAATGTCGCTACTGATTATTCAAATTATATAAAAATTTTTAATTCACAAAATTTATTAAATCAATATTTTCAAAAAGGTGAATTGTTATTTTATTATTTTATTAGTGTGTTAAAATATTTTAAACTTTCACCTAAACATATTTTCATTATTATTTCATTAATACAGATTACTTATATATTAAAAGTTGTTTCTATATTGAAAAAGAAAAAAATAATAAAAAATCATTATATATATTTCTATGTTTTTTTTACATTTTCATTTTTATTTATACGGCAGATGAATACTATTAGATCAGTAACTGCAGGAATACTGCTTTGTTATGGAATTTTATTATTTTGTGTTGATAATAGAAAGATAAGAGGATTATTTTATATAATTATAACTCCATTTATTCATATTTCTAGTATTTTTGTGATATTAGTTTATATATTGTTTTTGAAAATTTCTGAACTGAATTTATCTAGGAAATTTCTATTTATGTATATTATTTTTTCTTATATTGTATTTGTTTCAAATGCTAGTTATAATGCTTTAAATATAATTTTGAATTATATACCTGTGTATAGTAGTTATATAAATTCTAAATATAATATTCCTATTCAAACTGGTTTAGGCTTGAGGGTTTTAGGGGTGTTTTTGATAATGTTATATGCAATAATAGTTTATAAGAAAAAAACACAACATAAAAATAAATTATTTAATTTCGGTATTTTTTTATTTGGCTTCGAATATATATTAAACATGAAAATTTTAAATAGGGTCTCAGATTTTTTTTCATTATTTTATATTTTACCACTAATTTTTGTTTTTGAACAAAAGGCAAAAAATGAAATTGAATTATTTGGGAAAATTTTAATAATTGTTTTTTTGTTTTTATCATTTATTATTTATATTAATTCTGTAAATTCATACTCTAACATTTTATTTTAGGTTTTTTTGGAGGTTATAATATTTTGAAGAATATATCAATTTTCACTGGAGAAATTTCTGAAAGTTCTGGTGGAATACAAAATATGGCTTATAACATTTATAATAAATTAAAAGAAGACTATAACATTAAATGCTTTTCTGAGATAGAAAATAAAAATTTAAAAGACGATTGTATTTTTTATGCTTCTTCAAAAGAAAATTTTATAAGTAGGAAATATACTTTATTAAAAAAGTCTTTAAGATTTAGGAATGATTTAAATATTTCTTTAACTCCTTCAACTGCTGTAATACCTTATTTATTAAAGAAAAAAAATAGAACCCCTTATATTGTTTTCATCCATGGAAATCAAGTTTATAGTGATAAGAAAAATTTGAAGTATTTTGTAAAAAGAATTTTATTGAAAAATGCTTCATTAATCATTTCTAATAGTTCATATACTAAAGAAAAATGCAAACAAAATTATGGGGACAATCTTAATATATCAATTATTAATCCTCCTATTAATTATAAAGAGATCCAATATGATACTGAGATTAATAAAAACAAAAAAATTTTATTTACAGTTTCTAGATTAGAACAAAGAAAGGGAATACATAAAGTTATAGAGTCTTTGCCAAAAATATTAAAAAAATATCCTAATTTAAAATATAAAATTGCCGGTAAGGGTAATTATAAAAATACTTTAGTAAGATTAACTAAAGAACTTAATCTAGAAAATGCTGTTGAATTTTTAGGTTTTATTACTGAAGAAGAAAAAGACTATTATTTAAAAGAAATGGATTTATTTGTAATGCCTAGTTATGAAGTTGAAGATGAAAATAGTGTTGAAGGGTTTGGGATAGTTTATTTAGAGGCGAATATGTATGGAAAATTTGTGATCGGAGGAAATTCCGGAGGGGTTACGGATGCTATAATACCTGGGAAAACAGGGTTTTTAGTTGATGGTAAGAATCCTAATGCTATAGCAGATAGAGTTATTTATTTTTTTGATTCATATAATAACAAATATCAATATGAAAAGAATTGTATTAAATGGGCTAAAGAACATGATATTAGTATATATATTAGAAAATTAAATAATTATATAAATGATATTTTATAATCGCTTTGAATAGCATTATCAGTAATAATTTATAATTATAGAAAAGTAAGTTTTCAACCCGGAGTTGATTTTAAATGATAACAGCATTAATAATGGCTGGAGGAGAAGGAACTAGATTCTGGCCTTTAAGTAGAAAAGATCATCCCAAACAGTTTTTAAAGTTAAATGATGATCAAAAAACAATGTTGCAGGAGACTGTAGAAAGAATCAATGAACTTGTCCCTTTAGAACAGATCTTTATTGCAACTAATAAAGCCTATCAAAAAGCAATCAAAAAACAGTTGGATGGTATACCAGAAGAAAATATAATAGTAGAGCCAATGAAAAGAAATACAGCTGCCTGTATAGGTTTATCTTCAGTAATGATTGAAGATAAATATCCTGGTTCAACAATGATTGTTTTACCAGCTGATCATTTAATAAAAGATCAAAAAAGATTTTTAGATATTTTAAGAAAGTCAATTATGACTGCAGCTACAGGTAATAATTTAGTTACTATTGGTATAGAACCTACTCATCCAGAAACAGGTTATGGCTATATTCATTTTGGGGATAAATTACATACTATAGATGGTGATCAGGTATTTGAGGTTAAGAACTTTACCGAAAAACCTGATTTAAACACTGCAAAAGAGTTTTTAGAAGAAGGGACATATCTGTGGAACAGCGGGATGTTTATCTGGCGGTTAAGCAGTATTCTATCTAATATAGAGATTCATTTACCTGAGATGTATGAGTCTTTACAGAGAATAAAAGGTGCTTTAGGAACGAATTTAGCTGAAAAAGTAATTAGAGATGAGTTCGAAAACATGCAGAGCGTTTCCATTGACTATGGAATTATGGAAAAAGCAGATGGTATTTTTGTTATTCCTGGTTCTTTTGGTTGGGATGATCTCGGCAGTTGGCCGGCTTTAGAGAGAGTAAAAAAAGTAGATGCTGATGGTAATGTAGTCATTGGTAAACATTACGGTATAGATACCACTAACTCTATTATTCATAGTCCTAATAAAGTAGTAACTACTATTGGACTTGATGATGTAGTGATAGTTGATACAGAAGATGCTATTTTAATCTGTGATAAAAAGCGAGCTCAGGAAGTTAAAGAGATCAGAAATATTTTGACAGACGAAGGGCTGGAAGATTGTTTATAAGCAAATTAGTTTAATGAATAATATATAGAATTAAAGGGATTAAGTTTGGAGTGTTAGAATGAAATCTAAAAAAAATAAAATATTAATTTTTGTTAATTATTATCTTCCAGGACATAAAGCTGGGGGACCAATCAGAAGTATTTCTAACTTAGTATATTATTTAAAAGATGAATTTGATTTTTATATAATAACACAAGATAGAGATTTTGAGGATGAAACTCCTTATGAAAATATATGTATAAATGATTGGAATGAAGTTAAGGGAGCTCAAGTATTCTATTTATCTCCTGATAAAAGATTTAAAAACATAAAAAAAGCTATTGATTCTATTAATTATGATGTGATGTATTTTAATAGCTTCTTTTCTTTTTGTTTTACTATATATCCATTGTTTCTTAGAAAAATGAATTTGATTCAGGCGACACCAATAATAATTGCTCCAAGGGGTGAATTTTCTGAAGGTGCTATTAATATAAGGAAAACAAAGAAAAAATATTTTATTAAAGCTGCTAAATTATCTAGTATATACAAAAATGCGCTATGGCATAGTTCGAGTAGTTATGAAAGTAATGACATTAAAAGAGAATTCAAAAATGATATTGAGATACATGAAGCAATTAATTTGCCATCCATACCTCAATTAGCTAAACCTAAAAAATCAAATAAAAAATCTGGAGAAATTAGTATGGTTTATTTGTCTAGGGTTTCACCTAAAAAAAATTTGGATGGAGCACTAAAATTATTAAATCAATTAGAAGCTAGGATAAATTTTGATATTTATGGACCAGTTGATGATAAGGATTATTGGAAAAAATGTCAGAATATCATTACTGAGTTACCTAAAAACATTAATGCCAGGTATTTGGGGAGTATAAAACATAATAAAGTTCAACAGACATTAGCTAAATATGATTTATTTTTTTTTCCAACTCATGGAGAAAATTATGGTCATGTCATTATTGAAGCTCTAATGTCTGGTTGTCCTGTATTGATAAGTGATCAAACCCCCTGGGATCAATTAGAATCAAATAATGCTGGTTGGGCATTAGATTTAGATAATAAAATGGAATTTCAAAATGTTATTAAAAAATGTATTAATTTGAGTAATTCTGAGATCAATAATTTAAAAAAATCTGCTTATGATTATAGTAAAAAAATAATCTTTAATAAAAAAATGATTGAAACTAATAAACAATTATTTTATAAAGCCTTAAGTGATAAATAATTTATGAATCAGGTGTTGGTAATATGAATAAACTTGGTATTAAGAGTGTAGGAGATATTTTCCTTAAAACTTCAAACAATAAGAATCCTTTTATAAATATTAAAGGAAAATTGGTGGATGATTTTCTATTATTTAATTTGGAAACTGTAGTGATAGAAGATGAGAGTAATTATAATGTTTCTCATAAATCAGTAAATTTATCAACTGATAAAAACAATTTAAGATATCTCAACTTATCAGAGATAAATATTGCTTGTGTTGCAAATAATCATATATATGATTTTGGTGATAATGGCTATCAGGAAACTATAAAAAATTTGAATAAAAGCAATATAAAAGTTGAAGGAACTCAAATTAGTGAAATTGAGTTTAGTTTTTATAAAAAGAATAATATTACTTTTGCTCTAGCTAATGTTTATCTACAAAATACAAAATTAACAAATTCTATAGATATTGATTTAGATAATTTTAAAAATGAAATTAATAAAATAAGAGGTGAAGTTGATTTTGTAATATTATCTTTACATTGGGGGCATGAAAATATTGCTTATCCTTCTCCGGAGCAGAAAAAAATAGCACATGAACTAATTGAAATGGGAGTAGATATTATAATAGGTCATCATTCCCATTATTTACAGGGGATTGAGGAGTATAAAGATGGAATAATTTTTTATTCACTCGGAAATTTTAACTTCCATCATTATGATATTAAAAATTCAATTTATAATGATTTATCATGTATTGTTGAACTTGAATTAAGGAAATCAAATAATGATAAAGAGATTGAATATGAAATAATTCCAATAAAAATTAATGATAATTACCAACCTGAAGTTATTAATGACAAAAAAATGAAAAGCGAATTTTTTAACTATCTTGATTGTTTATCTAATAAAATAATCGATGATTCTTTTACATGGAGATTTTGGTATAGTACTTTATTTGAAAATTACATGAGAGGAAATTTAAATAGCTGGAAAATTAGGATAAAAAAATATGGTATTAAGGAATTTTTAAAAAGTTGTATCTGGCTACTAAGACCATTTAATCTTTTATTATATTATCATTTTTTGATTTCGTTAATAGAAAAGGAAAAGGAGAATGTCTGTGATTTTCAAAAAGATTAAAACAAAGATTATCGTGAGATTAAAAAAAATTACAGAAAATCTACCAGAACCAGTAAGCAAGTTATTAGTTTATATCCCTTTTTCCTGGCGTTTAGGTAAAACATATACTAAAAGTCAAAAAAAAATAAATAAATTCAATTTATTAAATACTAAAAGTCAAAAGGAAATCATTTATAAAAAGACAAAGAAAATAGTAACTTATGCTTATAAAAATAATAAATTTTATAATAAATTTTATAACAAAAATAATTTTGAAATTGATAAATTAAAATCATTTGAAGATATTAAATATATTCCTATAGTTACCAAATCCGATTTACAAAAATATGCACTTGAAGTAAGATCAAATGAGCAGCCTGGAAGGATAAAAATAAACTCCGGTGGAACGTCAGGTAAACCACTGGTTTTTTATGTAGATAATAATTCATTTGCTCGGGAATGGGCTCATATGCATACGATCTGGAAGAAGTTGGGTTATAAAAAGACGGACTTAAAGTTAACTTTTAGAGGTAAAAATTTAGGTAGTAAGTCAATTAAATATAATGCTGTACATAATGAATATATAGTCAATACATATAAATCATTAGAAGAAATAAAAAGTGATTTATTAAATATACTATCGAAAAAAAATATAAAGTATATTCATGGTTATCCAAGTGAAATATATAACTTTGCGAACTTTTGTTTAAAAAATAAAAGTTTAGTTGATAAGTTAAAAGAAAGTTTACAAGGTATATTTTTTGGTTCTGAATATCCACCACCTATATATAGAGATTTAATTGAGGATGTATTTGAAGCGCCTACAATTTCCTGGTATGGACATAGTGAAATGGCAATCTTGGCATATGAAAAAAGCGATAAATATATATATGAGCCTATGCAGACTTATGGATATTGTGAATCTGTTAAAGATGAAAATGGTAAGTTTCATTTAGTTGGAACATCATATTATAATACTGCATCACCATTTATTAGATATGATACAGAAGATATTATAGAACCTGTGTTGGAAGATAATGGAATTTTAAAGAAATTTGAAATAGAAACAGGAAGAATTGGAAACTTTATTTCTGATAAATATGAGAATAAAATTAGTCTTACTGCTTTGATTTTTGGCCGTCATCACAAGATATTTGAGTATGTTAAATTTGTTCAGATATATCAGGACAAACCTGGTAAGGCAACTATAATTATTAGTTTAGATAAAGAACAAAGAATTAATAAAAGTAAAATAAAAGAAGATATGGACTTAACAAATGTGGATATAGATTTTGAGATTATATTAAGAAACGATCCTATAAAAACTGAGTCAGGAAAAGTTCCTTTAAGAATATATAATATATAAATCAAGTGGGGGTTAAATTATGCTACAAGTCATGCAAAATTATAAGGGCGGAGATTTAAGAGTAGAAGAGGTTCCATCACCAGTATTACAACCAGGTGGAGTCTTAGTAAAAAATCATAATTCTTTAATTAGTGCAGGAACAGAGAAATCAATAATAAACTTAGCTCAGAGTTCTATAGTCAGTAAAGCTAAACAGAGACCGGATTTAGTAAAACAGGTTTTAGAGAAAGTAAAACAGGAAGGTTTAATAAATACCTTTAAGAAAGTAATGGGTAAACTTGATAGTCCAATGTCTGTTGGCTACAGCTGTGCTGGAGAAGTTGTTGCAGTTGCTTCTGATGTTAAAGACTTAAAAGTAGGCGATAGAGTTGCCTGTGCTGGAGCTGGTTATGCCAATCATGCTGAAATGATTTATGCCCCGAGAAACTTAACAGCAAAAATTCCAGAAGGTGTTTCTTATGAAGAAGCTTCTTTTTCCACAGTAGCTTCTATTGCTCTACAGGGAATTCGACAGGCAGAACCGAAACTGGGTGAAAATGTTGCTGTTATTGGATTAGGATTAATCGGTTTATTAACTGCTGAGATGCTTAAAGCTAATGGCTGTAATGTTATTGGGATAGATGTTAGTGAATTTGCAGTGAGTAATGCTAAAAAACTAGGGCATCAAAATTCATTTTTAAGAGGTAAAGAAAATTTAAAATCAAAAGTTAATAATTTAACAAATGGACAGGGTGTTGATTCTATATTAATTACAGCTTCGGCTGACAGTAATGATCCTGTTGAATTTGCTGGTGAAATTGCAAGAGATAGAGCAAAAGTAGTTGCAGTAGGTATGGTAGGATTAGATATACCCCGTAATTTATATTATGAAAAGGAATTAGATTTGAGATTATCAAGATCTTATGGTCCAGGTCGTTATGATACTGATTATGAAGAAAAAGGTTATGATTATCCAATTGGTTATGTTCGTTGGACAGAACAGAGAAATATGCAGGCTTTTTTAAATTTACTTGCTGATCAAAAGATAGATTTAGATAAAATTATCACCCATAAATTTAAAATAGAAAAAGCTAAAGAAGCTTATGATATGATTCTTGAAAACAAAGAATCATATTTAGGTGTGCTGCTGGAATATGATACTGAAAAATCATTACCTGCTAAAATTCAGGTTAAAGAAAATACTTCCAGAGGAGATAAAATTAATTTAGCAATGGTTGGGGCAGGTAACTTTGCTAAAGGAGTATTGATACCGAATTTAGCAAAAATAAACAATATTAATTTCAATACCTTAGTTACTGCTACTGGTGCAAGTGCTAAAAACACAGCAAAGAAATTTGATTTTAATTACTGCACAACTGATGAAAATGAAGTTTATAAAGATAATGAAGTTAACACAGTTTTTATAACAACAAGACATAATCTTCATGCTGATTCAGTAATTAAGGGACTTGAAAATAATAAAAATGTATATGTAGAAAAACCGCTTGGATTATATGAAGCTGATTTAGAAAATATTATTAAAGCCTGGGATAAATCGGAAGGTAAATTAATGGTAGGGTTCAATAGAAGATTTTCTCCTTTCACAAAAGAACTGAAAGAGTTTTATCAAAACCGAAACACACCTTTAGTAATGAATTATACAGTCAATGCTGGTTATATTCCTGGAGATCACTGGACACAAGATCCAGAAATAGGTGGAGGAAGAATTAAAGGAGAAGTATGTCACTTTCTTGATTTGTTATCTTACATAGCAGATAGTGAACCTGTAAGTGTTTATGCCCAGCCAATTTCTGCTAATACTGAACATATTTTTAATGATGATAATTTACTGGTTAGTATTTATTTTGCAGACGGTTCTGTTGGAAATATTACATATACTGCTTTAGGAGATTCTTCTTATCCTAAGGAAAGAATTGAAGCTTTTGCAGATTCTGCTGCAGCTATTCTTGATAACTTTAATAGTTTAACAACTCATAGCAATAATAAATCTGATACAAGTAAAAAGTTCAGCCAGCAAAAAGGTTTTAAAGAAGAACTGGAAGCTTTTGCTGATTCTATTGAAAAGGGAAAAGAATCTCCCATTAACTTTAAATCGTTAATAGCTTCATCTCTAGCAACTTTAAAAATAATTGAGTCTATGGAACAAGGGAAACCTGTAGAAGTAAATGTTGATCAATTTATAAATAATGCTTTAGATTACTAGAATCGATAAGGCGGAGTGGATAAAATGAATAAAGAAAAAATATGCTGTGTTGGACTTGGATATATAGGACTACCAACTGCAACCATGTTTGCGGTAAATGGTCACGAGGTAGTTGGAGTAGATGTACAGGACCATGTGATAGATACAATCAATGATGGAGATATTCATATAGAAGAACCGGGATTAAAAGAAATGGTTAGGGGTGCAGTAATGGAAGGTAACTTAAGTGCTTCTTTAGAACCAGTAGAAGCAGATGTATTTATTATTGCAGTACCTACACCGTTAACTGAAAATAAAACTGCAAATCTAGAATATGTAAAAGATGCAACCGAAAGTATTCTACCTTACCTTAAAAAAGATAATCTGGTTATAATCGAATCTACCATAGCTCCTAGAACTACAGAAGATGTGGTTTTACCTATTTTAGAAAAATCTAATCTAGAATTAGGAGAAGAGCTTTTTGTAGCTCACTGTCCGGAAAGAGTATTACCCGGTCAGATTATTCAGGAGCTGGTAAATAACAACCGGATCATTGGCGGAATTAATGAAAAATCAGCTTTAAAAGCAAGAAGAATTTATAAAAGTTTTGTTCAGGCTAATATGTATATAACAGATGCAACAACAGCTGAGATGGTAAAACTGATGGAAAACACATATCGTGATGTTAATATAGCTCTGGCAAATGAACTAGCTAAAATTTCAGAAGAAAATAAAATTGATATCTGGGAAGCAATAGCTCTGGCAAATAAACACCCAAGAGTGAATGTTCATCTACCAGGACCTGGTGTTGGTGGTCACTGCCTGGCAGTTGATCCCTGGTTTATAGTAGAAAGCTCACCAGATAAAGCTAAAATGATTGAACTTTCTCGAAATATAAATGATAGTATGCCTGAATTTGTAGTTAGAAATGTCAAAGAAATATTATTTGGCATTGGTGATCCCAAGATATCTATCTTTGGTATAACCTATAAGGGTAATGTAGATGACTTAAGAGAAAGTCCGGTACTTGAAATAATAGAAATACTTGAATCAGAAAACATTGACCTGGGTATTTATGATCCTCATATTTCAGAACCTCAAAAAAGCGAATATGGTCTAAGTGAATTAGAAGAATCAGTTTCTGGATCAGATATCATTATCATCGGAGCTGATCATAATGAATTTGAAGACATAGATCCAGCCAAGATTGCTCCTAAAATGAGAAACACTAAAGTTTATGATACTAAAAATATCTTAGATAAAGAAAAATGGGAAAAAGCGGGTTTTAAAGTTATTAAAATAGGAGATTATTCTGATTATGCCTGGCATAAAGAATATGGGGTAGCTGAACTCGATAAATAAATATTCGCTATTGTAATGGAGGTTAATAATGATTAAAGTAATGACTGTTTTTGGCACCAGACCAGAATCAATAAAAATGGCACCAGTAGTTAAAGCCTTAAAAAAAGAAGATAGTATAGAAACAATTGTAACAGTAACTGCACAGCACAGAGAAATGCTGGATCAGGTTTTAGAATTATTTGAGATCACACCTGATTATGATTTAGATATTATGCAGGATAAACAGACTTTAAGTGGAGTAACTGCCAGAGTCTTAATGGGGATAAAAGAAGTATATGAAAAAGAAAATCCAGATCTAGTATTAGTTCACGGAGATACTTCTACAACCTTTGTTTCCTCTCTGGGAGCCTTATATCAGCAGATAAAGGTGGGGCATGTTGAAGCAGGTCTTAGAACCCATAACAAATACTCTCCTTTTCCTGAGGAAATGAACAGGCATCTCACCGGAGTTATTGCAGATCTGCACTTTGCTCCAACTGAATTAGCAAAAGATAATCTTTTAAAAGAAAATGTTGATTCAGAAAAAATAACTGTGACAGGTAATACAGTTATTGATGCTTTATTAGATGTGGTAGATGATACTTATCAGTTTGAAGATGAATTGTTAAAAAGTATTGATTTTGAAAATAAAAAGATTATCTTATTAACAGCTCACCGTAGAGAAAATCTGGGTAAGCCTATGGAAAATATTTTTGATGCAATTAATGATGTCTTAAAAGAAAATGATGAAGCAGAAGTTGTTTTTCCAGTTCATTTAAATCCAGTAATCAGGGAACTGGCTGCTGAAAAATTTGAAGATGCAGCTCGAGTACATTTAATTGAACCCCTTGATTACGAGCCTTTCATTAATCTGATGAATAAATCATATTTAATCTTAACAGACTCAGGTGGAATCCAGGAAGAAGCACCTTCCTTAGGTAAACCTGTCTTAGTTTTAAGAGATACTACTGAAAGACCAGAAGCTGTTAATGCTGGAACTGTAAAAAAAGTAGGTACAGATAAAGAAGCTATCTACAATACAGCCAATGAATTATTAAATGATGATCAGGCTTATCTTAAAATGTCACAGGCTTCTAATCCTTATGGTGATGGTCAGGCAAGTGATAGAATAGTAAAAAGAATATTAAGGGATTTTAATAACAGGAAAAAAAATAATGAAATCTAACTTAAAGCTTTATTATAATACAATTAAATATATGCGCAAAGATCAATTATTTTTTAGACTTAAATTTCGGTCTAAAAAATTTTTTTATCAAAAATTCAGTAATCTCACTGAAAAAAAATATAAAAGCAATAGTGAAAAGATACTGCTTGATGCAAAAATAAGTGATAAAAATTTTAATACAGAAATCTTATTAAAAAATGAAAGCAGTCAGATTGATGAAGAAGTGCTTAATAATTTAATGCAGAACAAATTTTCTTTTTTGAACTCTACAAAAGAGTTTGATTTAAAAATCAACTGGAATGATCAGGAAGTAAGTCAGCTCTGGAACTATAACCTGCATTATTTTGATTATCTAATTAACTTAGCTTTAGCCTTTGAAATAGAGGGCGATAAAAAGTACTGCAATAAGTATCAAGAAATTATTAAAAGCTGGATTGATAATAATCCTATCGGAATTGGAGATGCCTGGCATCCCTATACAGTTTCTTTAAGATTAATTAACTGGATAAAATCCTATTATTATTTTAAAAATCAATTGGAATCTGATCTGGAATTTAAACAGCAATTTCTTGAATATATAGTAATCCAGGCTCTCTACATAAAAAGGAACCTGGAATTTGATGTTAGGGGTAATCATCTATTAGAAAATATTAGAGCCTTAGCTTCAGCTTCAATTTTTTTAGATAAAAAAAGCTGGCTTGATCAGGTCTTGGAGCTGCTTGAGGAGCAGTTGAATGAACAAATATTAAATGATGGGGGACATTTTGAGCGCTCTCCAATGTATCATTCAATTGTTTTATATGATCTCTTAGAGATATCATTCTGGTTAAATAATCATGATATTAATTATAATGAATTACTTGATAGAAAAATAATTCAGATGCTTCAATTTCTAGAAAATATTCTTCATCCGGATAAGAAAATACCTTTATTTAACGATTCTACTTTTGATATAGCTAAAGAGCCCAAATCACTATTTAAAATAGCTGATAATTTAGGATATGAACTTGAGCTAAAATCAGAAAATAATTTCAATGACTCCGGATATTTTATTATGAAAAATAAGCAAAAAGATTTTCTGATTATAGACTGCGGTAAAGTCTGTCCTGAATATCTGCCTGCTCACGGTCACAATGATTTATTAAGTTATGAATTATCTTTAAATGGCAAAAGAGTAATTGTAGATACCGGAGTTTATGAATACACTAAGGGTAAATGGAGAGATTACAATAGAAGTACAAGAGCTCACAATACTGCTCAGATAGATTCAGTCGAGCAGTCTGAGATGTGGGGTAATTTTAGAATTGCAGAAAGAGCTAAAATTACTGATTGCAGTTTGAAAAAATGTGGAGATTATAAATGTTTTACCGGGGGATATAATAATTTCAATAAAACTTACAGTCACCAGAGATATTTTATTAATCTAAAAGCTGAACTTTATTTAATTATTGATAAAGTTAAAAGCAATAAACCAAAAAAGGCTAAAAGCTTTATTCATTTTGATAATGGATTTAAATTAATAGAAGAAAATAATTTATTTCAACTTACAGATGGACAAAATAATTCATTTAGATTATTACCATTTAACACTGATAATACAGAAATCTATTTTGGAGAAAAAGATCAGCTGCAGGGATGGTATTCACCTGAGTTTGGTAAAAAATATAAAAATTATGTTTTAGAACTGCAGAGTGATAATAAAAAAGAGCATATTTTTGGCTATTTTATTTATTCTGATAGTTCAAAAGTAAATCTTGAAAATATAAATTTTGAATCTAAGAATTTTACAATCACTTTTAATTACAATAAACAAGAATATAACCTGAAAGAAGAAAATAATAAAATTGACCTGAAGGAGGTAAAAAAGTGAAAATTGGATTTTTAACACATTACTTTCCTCCAGAAATTGGAGCTCCTTCTGCTAGGATATATGAGATGGCGAAAAATTGGGTAAAAAGTGGACATCAAGTTAAAGCAGTAACCTGTTTTCCTAACCACCCTACAGGAGAGATACCAGAAGAGTATGAAGGCTTAAAATTTAAAAAAGAAGAAATGGATGGTATTGAAGTTTATAGAAATTATGTTTATGCAACTCCTAATAAAGGATTTATAAAAAAAGTTTTTAATCACCTTTCCTTTATGTTTTCTTCAGTCTTATTTAGCTTAAGAAAAATTGGGGAGATAGATATTACTGTAGTTAGTTCACCAACCTTTTTTTCCATATTTTCTGGCTATTTATTTAGTCTAATTAAGAGAACCCCTTTTATTCTGGAAATAAGAGATCTGTGGCCGGCTGCAATTGTAGAGCTGGGTGTTTTAAAAAATAAATTTATTATCTCTGTTTTAGAAGCTATTGAATTATTTTTCTATCGTAGCGCTGATAAAATTGTAGTTGTGACCAGATCTTTTAAAGAAAATCTGATCTCTAGAGGAATTGAAGCAGAAAAGATAGAAGTAATTACAAATGGTGTTGATATTAATTTTTTCAAAAACAAATCTCAAAATCAAGAGCTTTTAGAAAAATATAATTTAGAAGATAAATTCATTGTAGAATATATTGGTGCTCATGGTTTATCACAGGCACTGGATAAAATAATTTATGCTGCTGAAAAGCTTAAAGAATATGAGGATATTCATTTTGTTTTTGTGGGTGAAGGTGCGGAAAAAGAAAAAATAATGGATCTCTCAGAAGAACTGGAATTAAATAATATAACCTTTATTTCTCAAAAACCTAAAGAAATGATGCCCAAATTTTATAATATTGCAGATATCTGTCTTGTTCCTCTAAAAGATGTTGAGTTATTTGAAACTTTTATCCCATCAAAAATATTCGAGATTATGGCCTGTGAAAAACCGATAGTTGCCAGTTTATCAGGAGAAACAAAAAATATTTTAGATGAGGCTCAAAGTGCAGTCACAGTTGAGCCAGAAAATATTGATCAAATAGCTGCAGCAATATTAGAAATCAAAAACAATCCTCAAAAAGTAGAAGAAATGGGGAAAAACGGTCGTGAATTTGTTGTTGAGAATTATAGCAGAAGTTCACTGGCAGATAAATATTTAAATGTGATGAATCAAGCAATAGAAGGGAAATAAAAATATGATTCTTGTTACAGGCGCAACTGGATTTTTAGGAGAATTTGTAGTTAAAGAATTACTAGATAAAAATTATGATTTTTGCTGTTTTGTTAGAGAAGCTAGCGATGTAGAAATACTGAAAGAAAATGACATAGAGTTACGATATGGTGATTTAGATGATTTAGAGAGTGTAAAAAAGGCTTTAAAGGGTGTAGATACTCTAGTTAATATTGCATCTTTAGGTTTTGGTCATGCTCCAAATATAATAGATGCCTGTGAAGCTATGGATGTTAAGCGCGGAATTTTTATTAGTACAACGGCTATTTTTACTAATTTAAATGCGGAAAGTAAGAAAGTAAGAACTGCAGCAGAAGAGACCATTAAAAATAGTAATCTGGATTATACAATACTGAGACCTACTATGATTTATGGAACCGAAAATGATCGGAATATGTTTCGTTTAGTTAAGTTTCTTAATAAAATACCTGTGATGCCGATCTTTGGACCTGGTACTTATTTGCTGCAGCCAGTCTATGTTAAGGACCTTGCCCGGGTGATTGTTAAAACTCTTGCAGTAGATGCCAGTATTAATAATGATTATAATATCCCTGGCGAAAAACCTCTAACCTACAATCAGGTTATTGAAAGTACTGCTGATGCATTGGGTAAAAAAGTTTTTAAATTACATATTCCATATAAGTTATCTATCTTTCTGATGTCTGTTTACGAAAAAGTATTTCCTAATCCAGTCTTAAAAGCAGAGCAGGTAGAGCGTTTAAATGAAAATAAGGATTTTTCTATAAAAAAGCGAAAGAAGAACTTGATTATGAGGCAATTGGTTTTTCTGAAGGTATATCAAGGGAAGTAAATAGAGCTAAAAAATTAGGCTTAATTTAATCTATAAGGTGATCTAAAATGGCAGCTGATTTAGTGGTTGAGATAGTTGAAGTTAAAGGACACTGTCCGGTTTATAAAAAAGGTGATAGTTTTGAGATTAAAGAGGGATATAAATTAGATTCTGAAAAGGAAATTTGTATGCATTCTTTAGCAAGTATACTTCCTTATTATAATGCTTTATCTCGTGGAGTGAGTCCAGAAGAGCTTGGGCTGACAAAAGATAATGAGGAAGTGGCTTATCTTCAGTGTCTGGATCCCTGTGATTATACAGGTGGAGGTACTGTGACAATGGAAATTAGAAAATAAAATCTTTTGTTATGCCAATACTTACTACTTAATATCGCAAACTAAAAACCTTGCAAAATACAAATATGTCATGATCTCTAGAATTAAATATTAGATGCAGTTACCATTACACTACTACTCTCACCAGAATTTTTTAGGTGGGAGTTTTTTGTTTATTTGGAGTAAGTCGAAGCTTTCATTAATTTTAACTGCAGGAAGCTGCGGGGAGATTCCTGCAGAGAAGCCGCTCATTTTTCTAGCTAATGCTAAAGTGCCAGCAGCAAAAGTTGCTGCTCTGCTAATTGAAATGTGTACCAGTAGGTGGTGATAAATAAGATTTTACAGTTTTTGCTAAAGTTTGTAATTATGTTTACTGCAATAATACCAGAAAATTTTAGTTTGCAACTTCCGGGATTTTAACTTTGCAATTCCCAGTAATTTTAGTATATGCATTTATGCTTATAAGGAATAAGAAACGAGAGTAGGTGAAAAAGTAATGACCTTTTTTGAATTTTTAATAAGCATTCAAGGAATTATTGGAGTGATAATTGGTTTTATTTTGAGGGGATTACGAGAAAAAGGAGAAGTATATGCTTTTTTACATGATGATAAAGTTAATATTAATCCTAAAGGAGATAGATTGGATGATAAGGGGAAGAGTTATGTTAATATTAATAATGTAGATGATGCCTTTTGTGGAGGTGGAGCGTTAAATATTGAAATTTTAAATGATGCCCGCTTACCTAAAAAAGTAATAATTGATAAAATAAAATTTTCATGGAGAAATAAAATAATAATAGGTGAAGTAATCAATATAGAAGTTAAAGGAAAAGATTATAACGGAGACAATTTTATTTCATTAGATTCTAAAGAGTCAAAAAAAGGAAAGTTTTATATTGAGATAACTAAAGAAGATCTGAAAAAGATAGATAATGATAAAATATATCCTAATAGACTTGTTGGTTTTGATTCTAGGAGAAATAAAGTGTATATTAAAGTATATTAATTTCTCAAGTGAAAATTCTTGATTTTTTCGAACATTTGTATTATAATTATGGTATAAATTACTTAATTAGAAAAAATTAGAAGGTGGGTCTAATTTGAAAATATTAATGATTCATTTGAGCGATATTCATTTAAAAAAAGAAAATGATTTTATAATTAAAAAGTCTGATAAAATAATATCCGCAGTTCAAAATGTTTGCCTGGAATATGATGATATATTTTTAGTTATAACTGGTGATATTTCTTTTTCTGGAAAATTAGATCAGTACCTTATTGCTTATGATTTTATTATGGATATCAAAAATGATTTAGAAGAATATACTGGGAATTCAATAAAAATAATTGTAATACCTGGGAATCATGACTGTGATTATGATAATTCTGATGGTAAAATAAGAGATATAATATTAGATTCAATTAGTGGTAATAGTAAGAAAGATAACAAAATTGATGAAGGACTTATTGACAATTGTTGCCAAGTTCAAGAAGATTGGTTTGATTTTTACAATTCTATTTCTAACAAAGAAAAAATTATCCATAATCATAAACTTCTTCAAATTTCTGAAGTTAAGTATGATGATTATAATATATTATTTTACCAGTATAATACTTCCTGGTTTTCAAGAAAGAATGAACAGTATGGGAATTTGTATTTTCCTTATGATTATTTTGGTGAAGAATTATTTGATAAAAAAGCTGATTTAGTAATAAGTTTTCTTCATCACCCATTAAATTGGCAGTTAAATAATAATGGATTTAGTTTTAAAAAACATCTTGAAAAAAATTCAGATATAATTTTAACAGGACATGAGCATACACCTGAACAGATTGAAAGAAATGATCTTTCTGGTAAATCTACAGGTTATATTCATGGAAATGTTTTGCAATCTCATGATAATGATGATAATAGTGGTTTTAATTTAATAACTTTTGATTTAGATGAAGAAAAGTATAAGACTCAAAAAATTGTATTTGATGATGATATATATACCAGAAAAGGTTCTAACAGTGAGTGGAATTCTTTTAAGAAATATAAAAAAAATAGAAAAGGTCATTTTAAAATAAACGATAAGTTTAAAGATGATTGGCTAAATGATCCAGGGGCAACTTTTGTTCATTCTAATAAAAATAATTTGATACTTGAAGATATTTTCGTTTGGCCAGATTTAGAGTTAGATAAAAACGATGAAGAATCTAATTATGAAGAGAGTATATTTGATGGCAAATTATTGATTGAAAATAAAGAAGGTGCTCGAAAATTATTTTTAATTGGAGAAGAATCTTCTGGTAAAACTACTTTATGTAAAATGATCTTTAAAAAATATTTTAATTTTGGTTTTACTCCAATTTATTTTGATGCTTCAAACATAAAATCAGAAAAATATGAGGATTTTCAAAAATTACTTCTAAAAAGATTTAAAGAACAGTATAATTCGAAAGAATTAGAGAAGTTTAGTCAATTAAAAAATAATAAAAAGGTTATTATAATTGATGATTTTCATGATAATAAATTAGCACCAGAATTTAAGAAGAAGTTTTTTAATATGCTAGCTAAGTGTTTTTCTAATATTATAATTACTACAAATTCATTATTTAAAATTGAAGAAATTTTAGAAGATGATGGATTAGAAATGGAACACTTTACCAGATATAACATAAAAGAATTTGGTCATTTAAAAAGAGAAAATTTAATTAAAAAGTGGCATAAAATCGGTCAAGAAAGATTTTTGGAGAAAGATAATTTAATCAGAAAATTAGATAAATCCAGTAAACTATTCAATAGAATTATTGGTAGTAATTACATCCCGTCTTATCCAATTTATCTTTTAACTATACTACAAACTGAACAGGCAGGCAACCCTCATCGATTAAAAGAAAGTACATATGGCCATTATTATTCTTTTTTGATAACTAACTCTTTAGGTCAAATTAATATTCAACCTGAAGACTTAGATTTTTATTATAATTATTTATCTGAGTTATCTTACTTTATGTTTAAGAACGAAATAAAAATTTTAACAAAAGAAAAATTCAAAAATGAATTTCATAATTACTTCTGTGATGAATATAGTATAAGCATGTCTTTTAATGAAATAAAAAATAATTTAATAAAATCATCATTAATTGAGGAATTCAATAACAGTTTTAAAATAAAATATAAATATGTTTACTATTTCTTTATTGGTAATTATTTATCGAATAACATATCCAATAAAGACATTAAAACCTTAACACAAGAATTATGTTCTGATATAAATTTAGAAGAAAATGCTAATATTATTATGTTTTTGACCCATCATTCTAAAGATCCATTTATTATTAATGAGCTATTAAATAATGCAAAAGAACTATTTAAAGAATATCAACTATTAGAATTTAATACTGATATTGAATCTATAAATGGGCTTCTTGGGAAATTACCAGAAATGATTTATAAAGAAGTTGATGTAATTGAACACAGAGAAGATGAGGCAAGAAAAAAAGATAAGGCTGAATTTAATAATAAAAAAGTAAAAGAAAAAGATGAAGAGTCAAATGAATTATTTGAATTAAATCTTGCTTTTAAAAATATAGAGATTCTAGGTCAGATTCTTAAAAATTATTATGGTTCGATGAAGGGGAAGCAAAAGTATGATTTAGTTAAAGAAGTTTTTGATTTATCATTAAGGACCTTAAATTTTCTTTTTGAGCAACTAGCAACCAGCAAAGATTATTTTGTGAAATCAATTAATAAAAAAGCAGAAAAAAATAATCTTAAAGAAAAAGATGAAATCAGAAAAATGATTGGTAATTTCTTGTTTCACTTTGCTGAGTTTATTTCTTATTTTGTTATAAAAAAAGTAAGTAATTCGGTTGGAAATCAAAAATTAAATGAAACTTTTGCAGAAGTTGCTGAGGAGTTTGATTATATTTCAGTTGAACTTATAAATGTTTCAATAAAGTTAGACTATTATCAGGGATTTCCATTTGAAGATGTAAAAAAATTATATAATGAAGTGGAGAATAATTTATTACCTAAATCCTTACTTAAGAGGTTTATTATTAATTACTTTTACATGTTTGATGATTTAGACTATAAACAGAAACAAAAAATATTCGACTTGTTAAATATACCAATTAAAACATCACATTTCATAGCTAATAAATCTACCCAAAAAAAGTTATTGTAAATGAACAACTATCGCCTGCTTTTTGAAATATAAAGTGATTTGTAGAATTGAATATTAGTTTAGGTTGTTACTCTCACTGGATTTTTAAAATTCTGGTGGGAGTTTTTTTATTAGTCTAGGAAAGTCGAATGATTTCATAAACCTTAGTACCGGGGCTGTCGGGAAATCTTGGCAGAGAATTTTTATAAATATCAAATAATATTTTATATTTTTGGTCAATTAAGATTTTACGGGTTTACTAAATTTTCTAATTGTGTTTGCTGCAATAATAGGGAATTTTAGTTTGCAACTTTCGGGAACACTACTTTACAATTCCCAGTAATTTTAGTATACAACAAATAATTTAAAGTACAGAGTTTATAAAAGTCAGTATAGAGGTCAAATTAAAACTAAAGAAGAAACAATTGAAGAAATAAAAAATAAAAGAGAAGAGTTGATTCAAAAAGAGGAAGAACTTAATTTCTGGCTGGATTTTATTAAAACTCAAAGTGAAGAAAAGAGAGATCTTTCTGATAAAATCTTAAATATTAAATCAGCAATTGTAACAATGAGTTTGAAAACTAAGAGTTTTATGGAATTTAAACTCAGGCAGAACTATTTTCAAAATGAGGCTTTTGCTCTCGAAGACAGGCTGGCAGATAAAAAAAGAAATAGGGATAGTCTGCGGGATAGGCACTATCAAATAAATAATTTTAATGATGATATCTTTGATATTTTAGAAAAATCACTTTCCTACCTCAAAGAAACTGGTGATCCTTATCTGAGAGAAGTAGACTGTCCTGTCTGTGGTGATTCTCATGAGCGAAAGGCTCTGCTGGGAAAAATAGAAAGGAAGTTAACTCAGGGCAGTAAAAAGGTAAAAGAATTTAAAAAGAAACTCTTATTGGAGAATCAAAAAGAAGACACAATAAAAGCCGAGCTGCAGGAGTTGAGTGGTCAATTTGCTGAGGCAGTAGATAAAATGATTTCTGAACTGGAGGCTGAAAAAGAAAGCTTTACTATAAAAATGTCAGTGACTAAGGACAGAATTTTGAAAATAGAAAATGAGATTAAAGTGTTGCAGAGTAAGTTAAATGAGTTGGATTACTTAAATCAGAGTGCAGTTAGAATTATTGACCACTATCAGATCGAGGAACGGGAATTAAAAGATAATTTAGCTAGAAGAATTAACAGGCTGAAAAATTTAATGATCAATAATTCATTTCTGGAGATCAAAAATACTGAGGAGTTAGAAAAAGAGATATCTGAGCTCCTGGAAAGGAAAGATAGCCTGGCAGCCGAGTTTAAAAATATAATCTGAAGGCTGATTCCTGTTATCAGGAAATTCTGCAGCGGGAAAAAGAAAGTAAAAATATGCTGGCAGATTGTAAACGGGCTCAGTCAAGGGTCAGGAATCTGGAATCAGAACTGGAGAAACAGCAGGAGTTGCTGCAGCAAAACAAAGTGAGAAAACAGTTAAAAGAGGTAGAGAATGAATTTAAAAAAGCTGCAGTTGAAAGTGAAAAAATCAAAAGAGGACTGGAGAGAGCGGAAAAGCTTAAACTGGCTGTGCGGGATGTAGTTGCAGATCTAAATGATCAGATTCTTAAGGAGCAGGAGGAGTTTATAAATAAGATTTTTAAGCGCATTTATCCTCATCTTTTTTTCAGGCAGATCAATCTAAAGACTACTGTCAGCCGTCAGGGAAGTAATTCTCTTTTGATTGAATGTAAAAACAAAAGTGGAAAAACAATTGTCAATCCAGCTTTTACTTTCAGTAAGGCTCAGGTTAATATAGTTGCAATCAGTATTTTTCTTTCTATGGCTTTAAGACAGCAGTGCACAAAATTAAATACTATTCTGCTTGATGATCCAATGCAGAGTATGGATGACTTAAATATTATTTCTTTTATTGATGTGCTGCGGAGCTGTTCAATGGAGGGTGGAGACTTAAATAAGCAGCTGGTGCTTTCGACTCATGATGATAAGTTTTACCGGCTGCTTTTAAAGAAGTTTCGTTTTCCTTCTGCTGTGGGCTATTATTTTGAGACTTATGATGAGGATGTGCCCGGGGTGAGGAGCTGGGGGATGGATTGATTATTTCTATGAATGTAAAAATTTGCATTTAACAAACACTTGTATTATAATTTAATTAGATTTGAAAATTATCTAAAAATTAGGCTATTTCAATCAGTAACTTTGTTCTCAGGAATGGGTTAATCCAAATGTTCATTTTACAATTAGCCTTAATAATATAATGAGGGAGTGTTTAATTATGGACATAGAGTTTCATTATTATGTTACTTACTTAACGGCTACAAGAGCAGGCTTTAAGCCTAAAGATGCAAATGTTTTAGCTTATTCTTCTCAATATGTTGATAACAATGACATACTTTTTGAAATCAACAAAGATTCAAAGGAACTATATTATGAAAATTATATAAGCCAGACCTTAGATATTACAAAGCCACAAAAAGATTTGCTGCGTATTTATCCTTTCTTTCACTTTATTCCAGGAGAAGATAGTAATTATTCTGAGAAAATTAACAAAGATGAAATGCCACCTTTAAACACTATTCCCGATAATTTAAATGCTAATAAAATGATAGATAAGGCTCTGGCAGGTAATAATTTATATGAAATAGGTATTGCCTGTCATGCATATTTAGATACCTGGTCCCATCAAAATTTTGTTGGGATGGAAAATGATTATAATGGATTGGACCATATTTTACCTAATATAGGCCATGCTGATGCAGGTCATGATCCTGATATTCCTGACAGAGTCTGGGATGATTCTCGTTTAAAAAATGCAACTGTAAATAATAAAGAGCGTTTTCTAGTAGCAATAGGTCGACTATTTGAAAAGCTATTTAAATATAAGAATGATAATGACAAATTATCTAAACTGCCGTCAGAAAAGCAAGAACTGATAGCTGATATAGATGAGATAATTGAGGAAGGATCTGTTAAGGAAGAAAGAATAGGTCTATATAAAGAACTTGCTTTAAAAGATGAATATGGTGGCCAGGAAATTGAAGATTATGATGAATATTACTGGTTTAATGAGGCAATTAAAGAAGACTATCCAGAAAAGTATGATATTGATGTTAAATTAACTATTAATTTAAAACACATATTTTTTGGTGATTATACCTGGGATGATCCTGAAAATTACAACGATACCCATTGGTTTAAGTTTCAAGAGGCTGTAAAATTTCATCAGAATAAAATGGAAGGAATATTAAGCTCAAATCTTGAGATAGTAAGTACAGAAAAGTGGTAATTAGTCAATAATCTTAATTTTTTAATTAATGGAAGCTTCTGGGGCTTTTTTAAGTCCCAGGGGTATTTTTTAATCTTCAACATAGTTCACACTTTGTTGAGATCAAGGATTTCAGACTGTAATTATAGGGAATTTCAGTTTGCAACTTTAGGGAATACTACTTTGCAATTCTAGATAATTTTATCATACAACAAATATTTATTATAAAGTAAAAACTCATATTTTGTCGAGTGTTTGAAAGCACTTGGATTTTAGAGTATAATTAAACTGATTAATGTTTCTAATGTTTAAGATAATAACTATCTATTACGGCAGGAGGACTTTCATTGTTTTTTAAAAGATTACTTGATATCATATTTTCATTAATTTTAACAGTTTTATTAGCACCATTTTTATTTATAATTGCTCTATTGATAAGGGTGGAGTCCAAAGGAAGCCCCATATTTGCTCAAAAAAGGGTCGGGCAGCACAGCAAGTCTTTTACTATTTACAAATTTAGAACAATGCGTATTGATACCCCAGATGTGCCTACAAATGAATTTAATGATAGAGATAAGTATATAACTAAGATGGGGAAGTTTCTCAGGGTAACCAGTTTAGATGAACTACCACAGCTTTTTAATATTATAAAAGGTGATATGAGCTTTGTTGGACCGAGACCTCCACTTTTTTCTCAGTCAGAGCTGGTAGCTAATCGTAAAGAACACGGAGTAGATAAATTCAAACCAGGAATTACTGGCTGGGCTCAAATTAATGGTCGAGATGATATAGATGATGAGCAGAAATTTGAGTATGATCTCTACTATAAGCAAAATCATTCGCTAATTTTGGACTTTAAAATAGTGTTGATAACCTTTCTACAGGTAATTAAACAGGAAGGCTTAATCGAGAACGGTGACTAAGATAATTTTAACATTTATTTATAATAAAATAATTACAAAACACTCTTCCTCTTTTTGAACTAAATTGATCTTCGTTCAGAAAGAGGATTTTTGTTTATAAAATCTAATAGACTTCAAATCTAATTAATAAATAAATAAAAAAGAAATAAATGTAATAAAATCTCAATAAATTGCAGGGAAAATTATACTAATAAAGAATTATAATCTATAATCAATAAAAAATTAGTATAAAGGGTGTGGCAGATGAATTTTAATAAATCTTTAACTTACAGTTTTTTGGCCTATCATAACAACCAAAATAAAGACATTATGAGAGTTTTTATTCCCTTAATTAAAAAAGCATTTTTAAAATTTGAGAAAAGTAATAACAAATACTATGGTGACTTAAATGAGGTTAAAAGATCAATTAAAGAAGAATTTAAACTTGATATCCCAATAAGAATGCTTAAAAGAATGATAGAATTAATGCAGATTGAAGATAGCCGAATCTGTTTATACAATGATAGTTATATCAAAATTACAGAGAGAATAGTATTTGAATATGACAGCATTTTAGAAGAAAAACAAAAAGAAATTGAGGCCATTGATGAAGATTATAATAATTTTTTAATAAGTGAAGGGATTGAGTCAGCACCAGCAATTTTGGATTTTATAGAAAATAACAAAAAATTATTCTGCCAGCTTATAAATGGAGAAAACTGTAAAAATGCTAATGGCGAATATATCCCAGTTGCCAGATACATAAATCAAATAAAAAATAATCAAGATAAATTTAAGATAATTCAGGAAATATTTTTAGGATCAATAATATCTTGTTATATCAGTACCGATATTTCTGAACAAAAAATTGATAAAAAAGTCAAATTGGTTTTAGATACCAATTTTATTGTTAGTTTAATGGGTTTGCATTCTAAAGAATCCAATATAACCTGTAAACAATTATATGAAATCGCCAATGATTTTGGTTTTGAATTTATAGTACTTGATATAACAATCGCAGAAACTAAAAATTTGTTATTAAAGAAAGCAAGAGAACTAGGAGAAATTAAAATACAAGGCTTTGTTCAGGACGATTTTTTAAATAATTGTTTAGAAAAAGAAATAACTAAAACAGATCTACAGAGAAAGGCAAGAAATTTGAAATCAATACTCGAAAAAGAATTTCTTTTAAAGATTGTTAAAGTCGAAAAAAGTTTAAAAATAGAAGCTAAAAAAACTGAACTTTATAGAGATTTAAAACAGAGGAAACATAATCAGGATGGAGCAGAACATGATGCAGTAGCAATACTGTATACTAAAAAAATGAGAAAAGAAAAAGTAGAAAAATTTGAAGAAGCAGCTTCCTGGTTTTTACAAGATCAGCGGGGAAATAAAAGAAGCATATATAATCATTATGGAGAATTAAAAGTTAAAATTACTGCCAGTTTATTATTAAATATCTTATGGCTTGCTAATCCAGCCAAAAGTTCTAATATTGATAGTTTTGCAAGAGTTAACTTATTAGAATTAGTACAAATTAATTTAGCTGAAGTGCTACCAGAGGTTTCTCAAATAAATGAGTTAAGGGATAATGTGATTAAGTATCAGGGAGAAGTTATTGACGATAATGAGTTAGTATTTTTAGCACAATCAATTTCTAGTAAGTCCGTATTGCAGAGTGAAGTAAAAAAATTAAACATTTCTGCTAAAATATCTGATTATGAATTTGCCACTAACTTTGATAATATAATGGGTAAATTAAAGAAAAGAGAAGAACAAAAATATGAGGTTAAAAATAAAAAAATTGCAGAAAAAGATCAATTACTGCTGCAGGAGAAGAAAAAAAGAAGAAAATCAATCAAAGAAAGAACAGAAGAAGTTTATGATTTATTAAATGATTTTTATAATAGAAAAGATAAGGCTGATGGTTTTATTAAATCTAAGTGCAGAAGGAATTTTTGTTTGGTACCGATAGTATTTATTTTAATTGCTGGAACAGTATATCTAAATGATCAAATTGGAATAATTAAAACATCTCACTATCTAACACTTCTTACAATACTTATCCCTGTTTCTGTAATAATTTTAAAAGAAACTGATTTTTTTAAGAAATTTTTTATGTCAGAAGCAGAAAATAATCATTATTTGGATATTTCGTATAATAAATTTGATTGCTGTTCAGAAAGAGAAGATAAATTGTTAGATAAAAAGACAGAACTAGAAGAAGAATTAGCGAAACTAGAAGAGGAGATATTAAAAGTCGGCTAAATAAAGAATTAGAAGAATCATTAAAACAATAATGAATTTAAAAAGTTAGTGATGATTCCTGGTGGCAAAAAAGCTGCTGGGATTTTTTTATGCAACATAGTTTATAAAAGGTTTAGGTGACCCAGATATTTGAAGCGAAAAAATAGTGAAAAAAATAACTTTATAAATTGTTTGACTATTAAAAATTAGTATGTTAGTATTTTAGTATAGATTAATCAAATAGTTCAGAAAATTATTTTTTATCAAAATTGAAATTCTAATATTTCAATAATGCATACAAAATTTGATTTGGAGTTGTAAATTATGTTAATTAAAATAACGGATCATAAAAAAGAAAATATGAATATGAAAAATTATATTTATAATATTTTAAAAGAAAACATTCTTTATTTTAATTTAAAACCAGGAAAAAAGTTAAAAAAAAGTGTTTTTATAAAAGAATTTAATGTAAGTAGAACTCCTATCAGAGAAGCATTTGCTAAACTGGAAGAAGAAAAGCTTATAAACATATATCCTCAAAGGGGAACTTTTGTTTCGTTAATTGATATTAATTCAGTAGAAAACTTTAAATTTGTTAGAGAAAAGCTGGAAATATCAAATTTAATAAAAAGTTGTGAAATGTTAAACCAAAAAGATATATTGGAACTACAAACGAATATTGAGATGCAGGAAATATGTTTAAAAAGAGATGATCATGTATGCTTTTATAAATATGATAATGAATTTCATAAAATGTTATTTAATTGTTCAGGGAGGGCTGATGTTTGGGAAACAATAAATAAATCAAGTATGGATTTAAATCGAATGAGGATTCTCAGTTTATATACCAACTTTAATAGGCCAGATGTACTATCTGATCATAAAGAAATTTTAGAAGCTGTTAAAAGCAGAAATATTAAAAATAGTGAGAAAGCAATGAAGGCCCATATGGATAGGATAGTATTTGATACTGAAAAAATGGTAAATGATTATAAGAACTATTTTAAACTAAATAAAAGTGGGTGAACTAAATGAAAATGATATTTAGGTGGTTTGGCAAAGATGATGATAGTATTAGTTTGAAAGAAATAAGACAAATACCAGGTATGACTGGAGTTGTAAGTGCACTTCAAGATATTCCTGTAGGAGAAGAATGGCCTGTTAGTAGAATCAAAGATCTTAAAAAAGATATTAATGATGCAGGATTAGAATTAGAAGTTATAGAAAGTGTTAACATTCATGAAGATATTAAATTAGGATTACCCTCTCGTGACAAGTATATTGATAATTATAAAAAAACACTTGTTAATTTAGCAAATGAAGGAATAAAAGTTGTTTGTTATAATTTTATGCCAGTTTTTGATTGGTTAAGATCTGATTTAGCAGAAGAATTAAAAGACGGTTCTAATACGATGTCCTATGATGAAAAAGACATTGAAAAAACTGATCCTATAAAACTTGTAGAAGAAATAGGCAGTGGATCAAAAGAATTTACATTACCTGGTTGGGAGCCTGAACGTTTAGCAGAATTAAAAGGTATTATGAAGAAATATAATGATGTTACCGCAGATGATCTTTTTGATAATTTAAAATATTTTTTAGAAAACATAATGGCGACATGTGAAGAAAATGATATTAAGATGGCAATTCATCCTGATGATCCACCATGGCCAATTTATGGGCTGCCCAGAATAATGATAGGTAAAGAAAACATGAAAAAACTATTAAAAATGGTAGATAATCCATATAATGGACTCACTTTATGTAGTGGTTCTTTAGGTTCAAATCCTGAAAATAATGTACCTGAAATAATTAGAGAATTTGGGAGTAGAATTCATTTTGCACATGTAAGGAATTTAAAATTTGATGGAGAAGGTAAATTTCATGAAACTTCTCATTTATCTAGTGATGGTTCTTTAGATTTATTTGAAATAGTAAAAGCCTTATATGATAGTGGTTTCGGAGGGTATATAAGACCAGATCATGGTAGAATGATTTGGGAAGAAAAAGCTCGCCCAGGTTATGGATTATATGATAGAGCACTAGGAGCTACATATATTAATGGTTTGTGGGAAGCAATTGATAAAATGAATAAAAATAATTAAAGGATGGTATAATAATGCTCAAACTAGCTAAGAAAGAATTAAAAGATAAAACACAGTGGACTGAAGCAGGAATAGAACCACCAGAATTTGACTACCAGAACTTAATTGATAAAACAAAAGCAAATCCTGAATGGGTACACTTTGGAGCAGGTAACATTTTCAGAGCATTTATTGCTCGTTTACAGCAGGAGCTATTAAATACAGGAAAGGTAGAAACAGGTATTATAGCAGCGGAGGGTTTTGACTATGAGATTATAGATAAAGTTTACCAGCCTGCTGAAAATTTAAGTCTGGTTGTTAAGATGTCTGCAGATGGTAATATGAATAAAACACTGCTGGCAAGTATCACAGAAGCTTTAAAAGCTGATTCCAGCTTTGAAAAAGACTGGGAAGAACTAAAAGAAATTTTTAAAAAGCCAAGCTTAAAGATGGTTAGCTTTACAGTAACTGAAAAAGGTTATGCCCTGGACAATATGGATGGCGAGTTCTTCTCCTTTGTTTTAGAAGATTTTGAAGCTGGGCCTGAAGGAGATTTAAACCACTTAATGGCTAAAGTAACTGCTCTGGCATATGAGCGTTATCAAGCAGGAGCTTATCCTTTCGCTTTTGTCAGTATGGATAACTGCTCTCATAACGGTCAAAAACTTAAAGATGCAGTTTTAACTGTAGCCGAGAAGTGGATAGAAAATGGACTTGTAGAAAAAGAATTCATAGCTTATCTAGGTAATGAATCCAAGGTTGCTTTTCCTTGGTCTATGATTGACAAAATTACTCCGGGACCAGCTCCAGAGGTTAAGCAGAAATTGGAGGACATTGGCTTTAAAAATACAGAAATTGTAAAAACAAATAAAAACACAGAAATAGCAGCTTTTGTTAATGCAGAGGCCCCAGAATATTTAGTTATTGAAGATAATTTTCCCAATGGTAAAATTGCACTTGATAAGGTAGGAGCAATTTATACAGACCGGGATACTGTAAATCAGGTTGAGACTATGAAAGTAACTACCTGTTTAAATCCGCTGCACACTGCGATGGCAGTTTATGGTTGTCTCTTAGGTCATACTTCAATTGCTGAAGAGATGGAAGATCAGGAGATTAGAGCTTTAGTAGAGCAGATTGGTTACAAAGAAGGACTGCCGGTTGTTGTAAATCCAGGAGTACTTGATCCAAAGTCCTTTATCGATGAGGTGGTAAAAGAAAGATTGGTTAACCCATATATTCCAGACACACCACAGAGAATAGCCAAAGATACTTCACAAAAAGTTGCAATTCGTTTTGGAGAAACAATTAAATCTTACCGTGATGCTGATGATTTAAATCCAGCCGATTTAGTTGTAGTTCCCCTGGCAATAGCTGGTTGGCTGAGATATCTACTTGCAGTAGATGACCAGGGTATTGAGATGCCTTTAAGCTCAGACCCAATGTTGGATGAACTAACATCTCAGTTAGAAGGAATTGAGCTAGCTAATATAGATTCTGTAGGAGATAAATTAAAGCCTATTTTAGCTAATGATAAATTAATGGCAGTTGATCTTTATGAAATAGGGCTTGGAGAAAAAATAGAGGGCTATTTTAAAGAAATGATAGCAGAAGAGGGAGCAGTTAGAGCTACTTTGAAAAAATATCTCTTGAATTAGAAAGATAAGTTAAATATAAAAGTGATTGAGGTGAATTTTTAAATGGTTAAACCTTTAATAAAAGAATCTGGATATCTAACCGAAGAAGAAATAGATAAAATATTAATTGAACTATCTGAAAAATTAAAAAAGTACGATAATATTTTAATTATTCCACCGGATATTACAAGAAAACATTCTGGAATTGGAAATATAACCTCTAAGTTATATAAAATGATTAAAGATTATATTAATAATATTGATATAATGCCTGCACTCGGGACACATGATGAAATGAAAGAGCAAGATCTTATAGAAATGTTTGGAAATGAAATTCCATTAGACAGATTTATTGTACATAAATGGAGAGAAGATACTATAAAAGTAGGTGAGATATCAGAATCTCTAATTAGAGAATTGTCTAATGATAAAATGACTGATGCAATACCGGTTAGAATAAATAAAATAATCTTTGATGATAAATATGATATTATTTTATCTATAGGTCAGGTAATTCCACATGGAGTAGTTGGAATGGCTAATTATACTAAAAATATTGTGGTTGGTTGTGGAGGAGAAGAGATAATAAACAAATCTCATTTTTTGGGAGCACTTACAGGAATAGAAAAAGTACTAGGAAAAGGAAATACTTCTGTAAGAAAACTATATGACCATTGTCAAAAAAAATATTTAAGCGATGCACCAATTATATATATGCTTACTGTAAATTCAACTGAAATCAATCCAAAAACATCTTTGACCGATATAAAAGGTATTTTTATAGGAAAAGAACGTGATGTCTATGAAAAAGCAGTAAAATTAAGCCAAAAAGAAAATATTATTAAAGCAGGGAAACCACTAAAAAAAGTTGTAGTATATTTAGATGAAAAAAAATTTCACAGTACCTGGATTGGATGTAAGGCTATTTATAGGACTAGAAAAGCAATTGCTGATGATGGAGAATTAATAATAATTGCTCCCGGAATAGAAAAATTTGGAGAAGATAAAGAATTCGATAGATTGATTAGAAAGTATGGTTATCAAGGTACTGAAAATACATTAGAAAGTGTTAGAGAAAACAAGGAACTTCAAGATAATTTATCTGCAGCAGCACATTTGATTCATGGTTCATCAGAAAATAGATTTAAAATAACTTTTTCTACAAAATATTTAACTGAAGCGGAAGTTAAAAAAGCTAATTTTAATTATTTACCTTTACAAGAGGCTTTAGAAAAATATAAAATTAAAGAATTTGATTACGGTTTTAATAAATTAGATTCTGGAGAGAAAATATTTTATATTGATAATCCAACAACTGGATTATGGGTTGTTTAATATATTAATACTATTATGTTTTGAAGGAGGTGAATTTTAAGAATAGTCAGTTCGGTAGATATTTATTTGAAATCAAAAATTAATTAATTAAAATTTAGGGGGAAAAAATTAATGCGAAAATCTATTAAAAGTATAGTATTGTTATCCTTAATTATGATGATGGTGGCTGTTCCTGCTATGGCTCAAACCACTTTAAGAATTGGCCATCTAGCAAATACTGATCATTTGTGGCATAAAGCTTCTGAAAAATTTGCGGAAGAGGTAGCGGAAAGAACTGATGGTGAGGTGCAAGTTGAGGTCTTTCCAAATGAAATTCTTGGTTCTGAAAGAGAAACTTTAGAAGGAATCAGAACAGGAACTATTGCAGATATGACAATTACTGGTGAAACTCTTGGTAACTGGGCTCCTAAGGTAGGTATTTTAGGTGCAATGTATTTATTTAGAGATAGTGAACATATTAAAAAAGTTGCAGATGGACCAATTGGTGAGGAAATTGAGCAAGATATTTTGGATAAATCTAATATTAGAGTTTTAACTTGGTTCGAAAGAGGTCCGAGATATCTAACCACTAATAGACCTATTAGAACCCCTGAAGATGCTGAAGGCTTAAAAATGAGAGTACCTAATGTGCCTTGGTTTATTAAAGGATGGCAAGAAATCGGAGCTAACCCAGCACCAATGGCTTTCTCTGAAGTATTTACAGCTTTACAGCAGGGTGTAATGGATGCACAAGAAAATCCATTAGCATTAATTGATAGTGCTAAGTTTTATGAAGTACAAGATTATGTAAATTTAACTGGTCATATTCGTCAGTGGATTTATTTTGTAATTGGAGAAGATCAATTCCAAAATTTAACTGAAGCTCAGCAAGAAGCAGTACTAACTGCTGCTGATATAGCTCATGATTATCATCAAGAGTTATTTTTTGAGCAGCAAGATGAATTGCGTGCTAGCTTAGAAGAAAAAGGTATGGAATTTATTGAAGTAGACAATGATGCCTTTAGAAGTAAAGTTAGTGATTTAGTTTATGATGAGTTTCCAGAGTATATTGACTTATATGAAAGAATTGAAGCAGTAGAATAAAACTGAATTTATTTTACAAAGTGGGGGTAATTCCCCACTTTGTAATTACATAAGGAGTTGGGAAATATGTTGAAACGGCTTAAAAAGATTCTGTTTTATACTACAGAATCATTAGCAGCATTTAGTTTGTTTGCAATGTTAGTAGTAGTAACATATCAGGTTATAGCAAGGTATATGCCTAATATGACTATTCCTTCATGGACAGAAGAATTAGCTAGATTTATTCTTATCTATATCATTGCTTTTGCTGGTGGATTAGCAATTGAAAAAAAAGCTTATGTTGGAATGGATAGTTTTTATATGATGTTACCTTTTAGAGGAAAAAAAGTTTTAGATTTATTGTTTAATATAATGACTGGCTATTTATTTTATATAATTTTAAAATATGGTTATGATTTAATGTTGAAAGTTAAAATCCAACTAACACCTGCAATGAGAATTTCTATGAGCTATATCTACTTTTCTTTACCTCTATTAGGTTTTTTGGTGCTTTTATTTATTATTTTGGATAGTTTAGCAACAATAAAATCATTAATAAAGAATGAAGAAGTAATGGTTTCAACTCCTGATGAACATTTGATTTATTATGTATCTGAAGAAGAAAAAATAAGAAAATTAGAAGAAGAAAAAGCAGATGAATTGATGCACAAAAATAAAACTGGGAAGGAGGATATCTAAGATGCTAATATTATTTGGAACAATGATGATCTTAATGTTAATTGGAATGCCGATTGCTTTTACAATAGGAATTTCTTCTCTCGCCTGGTTAGTTACTTCCAGCCCCTTTCCACTTTCAGTAGTAGCACAAAAAGTATTTGCTGGAATAGACAGTTGGTCTTTACTAAGTATACCGTTATTTTTATTAGTAGGAGCACTGATGAATAATGGTGGAATAACTAATAAATTAATCAAACTAGTAGATAGTATTCTAGGTCATATTAAAGGAGGACTTGGATTAGCCAATGTTGGGGTAAGTATGTTATTTGCTGGTATATCTGGCACTGCCTTAGCGGATACTGCCAGTATTGGTGCAATCATGATCCCTGCAATGCAGGAGGATGGTTATGATGCTGAGTTTGCTTCTTCGGTTACAGTTTCTTCGTCAATTGTAGGCCCAATTATTCCACCAAGTATGCCAATGATATTAACTGGTAGTTTATTAGGTATTTCAATAGGTAAATTATTTATAGCTGGTGCTATACCGGGTATAATATTAGGGATTGCGTTAATGGGGATGACTTATTATTTATCAGTTAAAAGAGATTATCCTAGCGGAGAAAAGGCAACATTTGATGAAATTTTAACAAGTTTAAGAGGGGCTATACTACCTTTGATTTTACCGATAATAATGGTTGGAGGAATTGTTTTTGGTATATTTACACCAACTGAAGCAGCTTCAATTGGAGCAGTTATAGCTTTGATTTTAGGAGTCTTTGTATATAAAACAATATCTTTTAAAAAATTGGTTCAAACATTTTTAGATTCAGCAGTATCTACTGCTTCTGTAATGGTTTTAGTTGGCTTAGCTTCTTTATTTGCTTGGATTTTATCAATAGAGCATGTGCCGCAAATGGTTGCTAATTTAATTTTGTCAGTTACTGAAAATAGAATTTTAATTATTATTTTAATTAACTTATTACTTCTTTTTATTGGGACATTTATGGAAACAGTAGCTGCTATTTTAGTAATCTTCCCAATTGTGTTCCAAATTTCTACATTAATCGGTATGGATCCAGTACATTTTGGAGTTATGGCTGTTTTAGCTTTAATGGTAGGATTAATTACTCCACCATTAGGTGTTTGTTTGTTTGTCGCATCAAGTATTTCTAAAGTGTCAATTATTAAAATTGCAAGGGCAAATATGCCTTATTTGATTACTATTTTATTAGTATTATTGTTGGTAGCATTTGTTCCACAAATTTCTTTATGGCTGCCGTCAGTATTTTATTAGTCTTATAAATAATACCTGGAGGGAAAATAATGAAATCAATTGTACTTAAAGAGCCAAATAAATTACTAATTAAAAATAAAGAAGTTCCTAATGTTAAGGATGATGAACTATTAATTAAAATAAAATATGGGGGAGTGTGCGGATCTGATTTACATGCCTATAAAGGAGAGTCACCTTTTGTACAATTCCCAATTACTTTAGGACATGAATTAGTTGGATATATAGAAGACAATAATGGTTCAAAAGCTTTTCAAAAAGGAGATATGGTTTTAATCGATCCCGTTTTAAACTGTGGTAAATGCTATGCTTGTAGAAATGACAGACATAATGTTTGTAAAGACGTTAAAGTATTTGGAGCGCATACAGATGGAGGTTTTCAAGAATATATTTCTGTTCCTAAAAACAATGTTTATAAAGTACCAGAAGGGGTTGATCCCAGACTGGCTGCATTAGGAGAGCCACTTTCTGTTGGGTTTGAATCAACTTATAGAGCAAATGTAAGTTCTGATGACACTGTATTAGTTATTGGTACAGGTACTATAGGCTTAATGGTAACTATTGTAGCTAAATATAAAGGAGCTACGGTGATAGCAACAGACATAGATGATTCTAAACTAGAATTAGCAAAAAAGATGGGTGCAGATCATGTTATTAACAGCCAAAAAGAAGATTTAGCTAAGAAAATAAATGAACTAACAAATAATGAAGGAGCTTCAGTAGTTATTGAAGCTGCTGGCTTGCCACAGACTATTAAGGAAGCTATTTATTATTCATCTGCAGCTGGAAGAGTTGTTATATTAGGGATTGTTGATAAAGATGTTCCAATATCAATATCTCAATTAATTAAAAAAGAAGTTGATTTTTTAGGTTCTCGTTTGAATAATTATATGTTTGGTAAAGTTGCCAAACTATTAGAAGAGGTTGATTTAAGTTCTTTATTGAAAGAAATTAAAGTATATGAAATTGATGAAGCTAAAAAAGCTTTTGAAGATAAATTAAAGAATCCGGACATTAGTTTAAAATCTTTAATAAAATTTAATTAGTATTATAATTTAATTCAATTATTAATAATGAGGTGGTAAAAATGAAAGCAGTCAAAATTAATAAACCATATGAAATTGATATAGTAAATATTGATAGAAAAGAACCAAAAGAAGGTGAAGCTCTTTTGAAAATTAAATCTGCTGGAATTTGTGGATCTGATATTGGAGCTTTTAGAGGAGCAAACCAACTTGTATCATACCCTAGAATTATAGGCCATGAACTAGCAGGAGAAGTGCTTTCCATACCAGAAAATAATGAAGGTATAGAAGTAGGAGATAAAGTAATAGTTGATCCTTACTTATATTGTGGAGAATGTTATCCATGTAAAATTGGAAGAACTAACTCTTGCGAAAATCTAGAAGTTTTAGGGGTTCAAACTGATGGAGGAATGGTCGAATATTTAACTCATCCAGCAGATATGCTTAAAAAGGTACCAAATGATATGGAGTGGGATTTAATACCCATAGCTGAACCATTAACAATTTCTTTACATGGTTTACATAGAGGTGGTTTAAAAGCAGGAGAGCATATTGTGATAAATGGAGCAGGAACTATTGGATTATTAGCGGCTATGGCAGCACAGCAATATGATGCAACTCCAATATTATTAGATGTTGTTCAAGATAGACTTGATTTTGCTAAAAAAATTGGAATTGAACATATTATTAACATAACTAAAAAAAATGAATTAGAAGAAATTTCTAAAATTACAGATGGGAGAATGGCTGAAGTTGTCCTAGAAGCATCAGGTTCAAATCAAGCTATAAAAAATACTATAGAACAAGTTTCATTTGCTGGGAGAATTGTTTTCACTGGTTGGCCTAAAGAAAGCACTCTTCTACCAACTGGAATGATAACAAAAAAAGAATTAGATATTCGAGGTGGAAGGACAAGTGTCAATGAATTTGAAGAGGCTATTGATTTGATTTATAATAATAAAATTAATGCAAGAGCTGTTTTAACAAAAATAATTGATTTAGATGAAATTCCTAAAACCATTAAAGATATTGAAAAAAATCCAGGAAACTATTTAAAGGTTAATGTAAGACTATAAAAAATATTAGAGGTGAAAAAAATGACTAAAAAAGCTTATTTAGATCCTCAGACTGCCTATCTGCAGGCTGCACCAGCACAGTATATCAATGAAAAAGATATTTTAAAAAAGGCCGGAGCCTATGTCAGTGAATGGGGAGAAAGGGTTTTAATCAGTGGTGGTGTTAGGGCACTTAAAGCAGCAGAAAAAGAGTTAACTGACTCCTTAGATGAATACGGAATTTACTGGGAGAAAAATGTTTTTAAAGGTGAGGTTTCCCAGTCAAATATAAATATTATAAAGGAAAAAGCGGAGGAGATGAATGCTGATCTGATCATTGGAGTTGGTGGTGGAAAAGCAATTGATACTGCTAAAGCAGCTGCTGAAGATCTTAGACTTCCTGTTGCAGCAGTACCAACAATTGCCGCTACCTGTGCTGCAGGTTCAGCTTTTGCGGTTGTTTATACAGAAGATGGTCAATTTGAACGAGATTATTTTATGACTCAAAACCCGAGGCTGGTAATGGTTGATCCTAAGATCATTGCGGAGGCACCGGCTAAATATTTAAAGTCTGGTATTTTAGATTCACTTGCCAAATGGTATGAGGGTAAGGCTGTAGAAAGCGGAATAGAAAATCCGAGTTTGGAAACAGTTGTTGCCATGAATTTGGCTGAAATTTTGTATAATAAGATGCGAAATCAGGCAACTACCGCAGTTGAACAGTGTGAGAATAATGAATTAGGGTTGGAATTAAAAGAGATTATTGATTTAAATATTTATCTGACCACAATTATTCAGAGTTTGGGTCAGAATACTTCTCGGGGAGCAGCTGCACATGGAATTCATAATGGGATGACTGCAATCTCAGAGTCGCACGAACTTTTACACGGTTTAAAAGTTGGTTATGGAATTATTGTCCAGCTCTATTTAGAAGATAAATCTCAGGAATATATAGATGATGTTATTGACTTCTTTAATCAACTGGGGTTAGTTCCATCTTTTAAAGGTTTAGGACTACCCTTTACAGAAAAAAACCTTAAAAAAATAGCAGCTAAATCGGTCAATGATACAGTAATGCTCAAGATGCCGATTAAAGTAACTGAAGAGATGATAATTGAAGCTATGAATGAAGTTGAAAAAGGATAAGTTTAGATCAATATTAAAAAGTTAAAATAAATCATCAAATTTTTTGAAATAATGCTGATTCTTATTATATAATTAATATAAGACGATTAAAATCAAAATATTATTTTAGATTTAAAGAAAGGAAAATTTTATGGATGAATTAATGATTAATGAAGATTTAAAAAAGTTTAATGCAAAAGAAACAGCTTATAAAGTTATTAAAAGTAATATTTTAGATTTAAACTTAGAACCAGGATTACGTATTAAAGAATCAGAATTAGAAGAAAAATTAAAAATGAGTAGAACCCCAATTAGAGATGCAATATCTAGATTAACCAGTGAAGGTTCAATTGATGTTTATCCTCAGAGTGGAACATATATATCAAAAATAGATTTAGAACGAGTAAAAGAATCTGTTTTTCTTCGTTCAACTATAGAAACTGAGGCGGTAAAAAGAGCTTGTAATAATTTTACTGAAAAAGATTTTATTTTTTTAGATTCTAATTTTAAAAATCAAAAATTAGCGGTAGACAATGAGCGATTAAAGGAATTTAGCTATCATGATAATAAGCTACACGAATATTTCTTTTTGGGAAATGGTTTTAAATATACTTGGGAACTAATAAATGATTTCAGTTTTGATTATCATAGAATTAGAAAATTAAAACTTGATTTAGATTTAAGAACTAGAGATACTTTAGATGAACATAAAAAATTAATAAAAGCTATTGAAGAAAGAGATATTGAAAAGGCTACAAAAATGGTTAAAAATCATATTGAATATGTTTATAAAGATCTAGAAGTATTAAAGGGAAAATTCCCTGCTTATTTTGTTTCTTAAAATAAATTATAGATAATTTGTTTTATAACTGTCTTAATTGACAAATTAAAAAAATAATATATAATAAACTTATTATAAGATCACTTTATAACTTTATAAGAAAATAAGAAAGGATGATCATTAATGAAAAAAGTAATGAAAAATGTTGCAAAAGTCGGAGTTGCTGCAGGTACTGTGACTGCATATACCTCATTTCTTTTGAAAGTTTGGGGATAATAAACGAAAATAAAGCTTGATTGTAAAACCTGACAACTAGTCAGGTTTTTTCTTATGGTATGCTACATAACATATTATTTGAATAGAAATTTTTAATGCCGAACTGTGTCGAAACAATTGAATTATGGAAGATATTACAATATAATATAGATAGCTATTCACAGGGAGTAATTTATTTTATTGGGAGTTGAGTTATAAATGATTGAATATCTATTAAAATTATACAAAAAGCCGAGGTTAATTATTATTGATCTTGTGTTAATCAATCTGGCAGTACTATTTTCTTTTATCCTCCGCTTTGACGACGGCTGGATGCAATACTTTCAGATTAACTACTTAGTTGCAATAACGGTTATTTCATTTTTGGTTTTATATTTTTCCTCACTTTATAACAAGATGTGGCAGTATGCCAGCATGTCAGAGCTTTATTCTATTTTTAAAGCAACTATTATAATTAACACTCTATTTGTAATATATATATATTTCTTCAGAGTTGGTTTTCCCCGCAGCATTATTGCGATTAATTTAATGACAGATATCTTTCTGCTGGGTGGAATGCGCTTTGGTTTGAGAGTATTAAAAGATTATTTAAACCGTAATCAGAATATGAAGTTAAAAAGTAGAGTTTTAATCATTGGTGCAGGTGATGCCGCAGAAATAATTACTAGAGAGATTCAAAAACATCCTGAAATAGGAAAAAGAATAATCGGTTTGGTAGATGATGACCCTAATAAGCAGTCTTTAGAGATTCACGGCAATAAGGTTTTAGGTAAAAGTGAGAACATACCACAGTTGATTGAAGAGTATTCTGTTGATGAAGTAATCATTGCAGTTCCTTCTGCAGAGGGTAAAACAATTAAAAGATTTTATGAATTAAGTAATAAAAAAGATGTAACAGTAGAAATTGTACCTGGAGTTTATGAAATCTTAAAAGGCGATGTTTCTCTAAACCAGATTAGAGAGGTTAAAGTAGAAGACCTTTTACGTAGAGATCAAGTTGATTTAATTTCCGATGAAATTTCTGCTTATCTGGCAAGAAAAACTGTTTTAGTCAGTGGTGGTGGAGGATCAATTGGTTCAGAGATCTGTCGTCAAGTAGCAAAATTCAACCCTAAAAAAATTATTATTTTAGATATAAATGAAAACACTACTTATTTTTTAGAGAGAGAGTTAAAAAATCAATATCCAGAACTAGATTTAATCTCTATCATCGGTAGTATCAGAGATAAAAATAAACTTGAACAGGTATTTAAGAAACATTCTCCAGATGTGGTTTTCCATGCAGCAGCTCATAAACACGTACCATTAATGGAGACCAGTCCAGAAGAGGCAGTTAAGAATAATATTTTAGGAACCAAAAATTTAGCTGAAACTGCTGCAGAATCTGAAATTGATCGTTTTGTTTTAATTTCAACCGATAAAGCAGTAAATCCTACTAATGTGATGGGAGCTTCCAAAAGAGCAGCTGAGATGGTTGTTCAGACTATAAACAAAAATTCTAAGGCTAAATTTATGGCAGTACGCTTTGGTAATGTTTTAGGCAGCCAGGGTAGTGTAATTCCTTTATTTAAAAAACAAATTGCTGATGGTGGACCTATAACAGTTACTCACAAGGATATAACCCGCTATTTTATGACTATCCCTGAAGCCTCACAGTTGGTTATTCAAGCTGGTGCTCTTGGTCAGGGAGGAGAGGTTTTTGTTCTTGATATGGGAGAACCGGTTAAAATCATGGAGCTTGCTGAGGATTTAATTTCACTTTCAGGTTTAACTCCTTATGAAGATATAGATATCGATGTGATTGGACTTCGTCCTGGAGAAAAGCTTTACGAAGAGCTTTTATGTGATACAGAAGATAATATTGCAACAGAACACGAAAGAATCTTTATTAATAATCTGGAAGCTGTAGATCAAGATTTTCTGAATAAACATCTTGAGCGTTTATCAGAACTTGCAGAAAAAGCAGCTGAACGAGACATTATTTCTGCTTTAGTTGATCTGGTTAATACTTATCAACCAAGAAGAGATAATGTTAAAAAGGTAGATTTTAAAAAAGATAAAAAGTCTTCCTAAAAGCTTTAACTTATAGTTGATATTATAAAAATATATTAATAATTAATCTGCTTAATTTCTTTCTAATCTCTTTTTAAATTGTTTTTAATAAGAAAATGTTATTATATAATTATAATAAAGCTCATCCCTTTTAATAAAAATATAAACTACGAGAGGAAGATGAAAATGGAGATTTTAAAAGAAATACAGGATAACTGGAAATTTGTACTTTTAAGTATTATAATCGCAATCTTTTTAATATCACTTGGGAATGCTCAGGCTTCGGCAGCAGATTTAAATGTAAGTTTATCTTACCGAGAAATGATAGCTTTAGCGCCTGATGCAGAAGCGCGGTTAATGTTAGTTAATCCGGCTGCAGTAGAGACTGAACTCATTCTGAGTGATTTAAAGAAAAAGCTTAAAAATGGAATTCCGATTGATTTTAAATTAAAACTGTCTCAACAGGAAATAGATTTAAAGAGCAGCTATCAGCTGCTTGGAATAATTAAATCAGGTAGAGATATGGTTTGGACTGCAAGCAAGACTTTTAACGGTACTGAACTGCTGCAGCAACAAGATATTAAGCTGTTAACTAAAAGACTACCAGCCAGATTTATTTCTTTTAGCGGTGAAAAAGATTTAAAAGTCAAGTTTTTAGATTCTCTGGCCCAGGTTATAATCGATAATGAAGAATACTTACTGCCTCAGCAGAGAACAGCTTCAGGTGCTAAATTTGCCAATTCTAAACTAAGTATCTGGAATAAAGGCCGGGAGCTTTTAATTGAAAAAGATAATAAAAATTATCAAGCTGCCTTAGTTTCTTTAGCTGATCTTGATTCTGAAAAATCAGTAATTAAAGCCAGGGGTCAGGAGCCATACTGGGAGTTTAAAATAGATAAAAATAATCTGGAATTGCAATATGATTATTTAACAAATAAAATTATAATATCAAAAGCAAATATAGAGAGAATAGAAAAAAGTAATTCTTTAATTTATAAGATAGACACCAGTTTTTTAGACTTTGAAATTAAAATTTTAGAAGATATTCATACTGACCAAATGAATGGTAGACTTTATCCTTTAACAGCCTTTGTTAAAATCAATGGCCAAAAGTATATTGGTGGGGCGGATTTGCAGTAACTTAAAGGAGGGCACTTAAATGACTAAAAGTATTATACCAGCAAAATTGAATAAAACTAAGGATAAGCTGGTGCTCCTGGATCAAACTTTATTACCCGAAAAAGAAAAATATTTAGAACTTGATCAAAGAGAAGATATTTGGGAAGCTATTAAAAATCTAAGAGTCAGAGGTGCTCCTGCAATAGGGATAGCAGCAGCTTTTGGACTATATGTCTGTCTCAATCAGTATCAGACAGATTCAGTCTCTGAATTAAGAAAAGAACTAAAAGAAATTAGTAATTATCTTGCAACTTCCAGACCAACTGCAGTCAACTTGTTCTGGGCTCTAAAAAGAATGGAAAAAAGATTTGAGGCTGAAGCCAGCGCAGATAAAAGTGTTAAAGCAATAAAAGAAGCTCTTTTAGAAGAAAGTAATAATATTTTAAAAGAAGACCAGAAGATGGATCAGGCTATTGGGGAACATGCGCTTAAATTATTAAAGCCTGGCATGGGACTTTTAACTCACTGTAATGCCGGTGGGCTTGCAACTTCTGGTTATGGGACAGCCGAGGCACCGATGTATCTTGGTTTTGATAGAGGTTATGATTTCAAAATCTATGCTGATGAAACAAGACCTCTGCTGCAGGGTTCTCGTTTAACTGCCTTTGAATTAAATAAGGCAGGCTTAGATGTAACAGTTATTACTGATAATATGGCAGCTCAAGTGATGAAAGAAGGAAAAATTGATGCTGTGCTTGTTGGCTCCGATCGAATTGCCGCTAATGGTGATGCTGCAAATAAGATTGGAACTTTAGGTGTTGCTATTTTAGCCAAAGAATATCAGATACCTGTTTATTTTCTAGCACCTACTTCAACTATTGATCTGCAAACAAAAACAGGAGCAGATATTGAAATCGAATTAAGAGATGGTGAAGAAATCCGAAATGGTTTTGGACGCAGAACTGCACCACATTCTGTAAAAGTCTATAATCCGGCCTTTGATGTAACACCTGCCTCTTATATTACAGCAATTATTACTGAAAAAGGAATAATTAAACCACCTTTTAAAAAAGGGATAAAAGGACTTTTTTAGAAATAAATTATCTAGATTTTAAAAAAGAACAGTTTTAAAGTATTATATCTTGCTAATTATCAATAAAATAAGGTATAATGTATTTAGTTGGAGAATACGGAGGAAGGCAGGTGGAAAATATGTCAGAATCTAAAATTCTAAAGGAACTTTTAAACAACTTTGATAAAATAGATAAACGCTTTGATAAGATGGATAACTATTTTAGTAAAATTGATAATCGTTTTGATAAAGTGGATAATCGTTTTGATAAAGTTGAGAATAAACTCAAAGAACATGACAAAAGGTTTGATAAAGTAGAAAGTATTTTTGAGGAACAAAATATTGAACTTTATAATATCAAAAAAATACTCAAAAAACACAGCGGTCAACTTGATGATTTAGATTATACAACTAAAATGATTCATAATCAAACTGTCCGCCTGAGCTTGGATCAAACTAAGTTTAATAAAAAAATTGATAATCTTATCAAACTTAATCCTGAAAATAAAGATGAAAATATAAAAAGCTTTTAAGCTTTAATTAGGGTTTGTTTAATAGAAAATACAGTTTTAACAGCCTCTCCTGTACTCGAAAATCAGGGAGGTTTTTTTCTTCTTGCAGAAAAAAGTTTAAGCGAAAGGAAGTGATTTTTTGTTTAAATATTTTAAAATAGCAATTAAATATCTTGGAATTACCTTATTCATTACACTTTTAGTAATGCCAACTATGGCAGGCTTAACTCCAGCAGGACAGAGAGCACTGGCAGTGTTTGTGCTGGTCTTAACTTTCTGGATTAGCCACTTTCTTCCTTTATCAGTAACTTCACTTTTGGGAATTGCTTTACTGCCCTTATTAAATGTAATGAGTCTCGAATACACTTTTTCACTTTTTGGATCTAAAGCAATCTTTTTTATTCTGGGAGCTTTAATCTTAGCATCCGGTATTTATCAGACCGGTCTGGGATCAAGACTGGCTTTTAAAATCATATCTGCCAGCGGCAGCAGCCCCTTAAAACTATTATATGGAATATTATTTTCAGCAGCATTTTTATCTTTAATTATGCCATCACATGCAGTTGCTGCTTTACTTTTTCCGATTGTTCTGGAAGTTGTGGTAAGTTTAGATTTAAAACCATTAGAGAGTAACTATGGTAAACTGCTCTTTTTAACAATGGCCTGGGGGGCAGTTATTGGTGGTATTACAACCTATCTAGGTGGTGCTCGCAATTTACTGGCAGTTGACCTTTTGGAAAATCATTATGGAATATCTATTGGATTTTTTGAATGGGTTAAATACAGTTGGCCCATTCCTTTTCTGCTTTTAATTGTTTTTGCAGTTATGATTACCAAATTTGCTGATATTGATATCAAAGACACTTCTAAGTCTTTTACTAAGTTAAAAGCTAAATCAGAGGCAATGGGAGACTTATCTTTTTCGGAAAAGAAATTGATTGTTATTTTAGTCGCTGTAATTGTTAGCTGGCTTGTATTATCTAATTTGATAGATATAGCAGTTACTGCTCTTTTAGGAGGAATTTTAATTGTTGCTTTTAAAGTTATCAGCTGGGAAGAGGTAGAGGAATATGTGAACTGGGGAGTAATTTTAATGTATGGAGGCGCAATTGTAGTCGCTTCTTCACTGGTGGAAACTGGAGTAACAGACTGGATGGCAGCCAGATTTTTTTCTCAGTTAGATATATCACCCTTTTTATTTGTTGTTTTAATGGCTATTTTTACCTCTCTTTTAACTGAGGGGGTAAGCAATGTAGCTTCTGTGGCAGTAATCTTACCTCTAGCCTTTAGTGCGGCTGAGGCCTACAGTCTCAATCCCATATTATTAACTTTATCAGTTGCTTTATCAGGTGGTCTAGCTTTTTTATTACCAATGGGAACACCACCAAATGCAATTGCTTTTTCATCTGGTTATTATGAGATTAAGGATGCCTTAAAATGGGGGATGCTGCTTAAAGTAATTGGCTGGATAATTTACATTTTGGTGGCTAAATTTTACTGGCCGCTAATTGGACTTGAAATTTTTATTTAATATTACTTTAAAAAAAGAAGTTATCAAGGTATAATGTTTTATGTTGAATTGTTTAGTCTTATGAAATAATAAAGACTTTTAACTTCAAATAAAGTTATTAAAACTGGTGAGGGATAAATTATGAAAAAATATATGCTGATTTTATTCAGTTATTGCGGTTTAAAGAAAATTAACAAACGCTTAAAAGAAAAGCTTAATCAAAATGATAAACTCTTTGTTAGAGCAGTTATGCTTGAGAAAGTACCAAAACTTTCTGAACATCTGATATCTGAGGTGGGAGTCTTAGGCAAGAAAGTAGTTCATGACCTCGAGGAATCTGTTGTTGATAACTATCAAGATAATGCTAAAAATTATTTAGAGGAAATAACTGAAATAGCAGCAGAAAATGGTTTTCAGCTGGATAAAAAAATAATCGATCATCATAATTTGGAAGATTTAAAAGAAGAAATCAAGAAATCTGAGCTTGATGAAATAATTATTAACTTTTCTCAAAATGAATTTGCTTCTGATCAAGCAGAAGAGGAAACTGTTAAGTCTTGGCTGCATAAATTGGAACTATCACAGGATATTTTTTATGATGGCAAGCTGAAAAATAAATAAGAATTAAAAGGGACAGCCATTTGGCTGTCCCAGTTTTATAAAAATATTAATTAAGCTAGTATAAATTTTTTAGTTATCCTTAATTTTAAACTGTTTAATAAGTTTAGATAGCGTATTAGCGGTTTCAACAAGACCTTCAGATGCTTCAGCAATAATCTTTGTTGAATTAGACTGTTCCGCACTGGCAGCTGCTACATTTTCTGCATTATGGGCAGCTTCTTCACTTACAACTGCTATTTCCCTAACTGCACCTTTTGCAACTTCACTATTTTCATTCATATTTTGACTCTGTTTTTCAATCTCGTGAATTAAAAGATCTAGATTTTCTGCTGCTTTAATTATTTTTGTAAAAAGACTTGCAGTAGTATTAATTTCATCAACACTTTCTTTGACCTTAGTCTCATTTTCATTCATTTTAGTGACGGTGTTTTTTACATCTTTTTGAATAGAAATAATTAAGCTTGATATATCTTCAGTTGCAGAAGCAGACTGTTCTGCCAGTTCTCGTATTTCATCTGCTACAACAGAAAAACCTCTGCCGGCTTCACCTGCTCTAGCGGCTTCAATAGCTGCATTTAGAGCTAATAGATTTGTCTGGGCAGCAATATTATTAATTAAGTTAACAATTTCTCCAATTTTTTCAGAGGACTTACCCAGAGAATCAATAACCTGGGAAGTTATCCGTGTATTTTCACTAACTTCTTTAAAACTTTGTTCAGAATTTTTTAAAGCCTGGTTACCATCTTTAATATTTTCCATCACATTTTTTGATTGGTCTGTCATAGATTCAGTATTATAGGACACCTGATTAATATTTTCAGCTAAAGTGTCAATTATAGAAGAAACTTCTTCTACCTGGGCTGACTGTTCTTCAGCACCAGAAGCAATTTGCTGGACAGAGTTGCCAATTTCATCGGCTGATGCTGATAATTCTTCTCCAGTAGCAGTTAAATCCTGACTAGAACTACTTAATTCATCAACTGTATTATCAATACTGCCGATTACATTTTTTAGACTTTCTATCATTTTTTCAAACGCCTCGGCCAGATGACCAATTTCATCTTCTTTTTTTAAATATTTTTCTTTAATTTTAACAGCTAAATTACCGGCTGCTATTTCTTCTGCATATAAACTTAATTCTTTAAGCGGTTCTGTCATTTTAAGCACAAAAACAAAAATAAATACAGAAAAAATTAAACCAGCAATCAGTGCAAAAAGAGCGGTATTAATTGTAACTCCATTTACCATCTGATTAACAAAGGCCATTGAAGTACCAACATACCAGATACCAATTATTTCACCCTGAGCATCTCGGATTGGCTGGTAGGCAGTCTGATAGAGCTTTCCTACTACATTTGCCTCACCATAAAATTCATTACCCTGCTCTAAAACTACTTCTTTTACTTCCTGAGAAACTTGGGTGCCTACAGCTCGCTTACCTTCTTTCATAACATTAGTTGCTACTCGAGTATCTCCAGCAAAAATTGTAACTGTATTTCCCTGGGCCAGTTTCCCTATCCGATCAACAATTTCAAAATTTCCATTCATCAATGTTTCGCCTTTATATAATTGATCTCCTCTTAATTCCCAATCTCCTGGGTATTTCAGATCAATAATTTCATAACCAGAAGCAAGATCAGCAGCAGCTTTAATGGTCGCAGCTTTTTTTGCCTCTTCAGTTGAAACATCTCTGATCCTAAAAATTATGCCTCCTGTCATGAGAATAATACCTGCAATGACTATTAATAATATTTTGTATTTAATTGATAAACTTTTAATTCTCATTTGATTCCTCCCTTTAGGCTATTTTGATATATTGGTGCTATTAATACTATTATCGATAAAAATCGACAAAAATTAAGAACTTAGATCAGCTGTTTTTGAGCTTCAGCGTTATTCAACTTCTTTTTACTTGCTCTGATAATAGAAAATCACTGATTTGCTCAATGATGCTGAGACTAAGCAATCTCAATGTCGTCAATTGCTTTAATTTTTGTTTTATAATAATTTAATAGAATAATTTTAAATTTTATGGGAGAATAATTTAAATTAAAGTTTATTAAAAAATTTGCTAATAAATAAGCAAAGTAATATAATTAAATTAGTGAATAAACATTTGATTCATTTTAAAAACCAGGGAAAATTTGGAGAAAGAAAGGTGAAAATAAATGTCTGAAGATAAGATTTTAAATACTATCCTTAATAAAATAGATGATTTAGGATCCAAAGTAGATAATTTAGATAATAAATTTAGTGATCTTAATACTAAAGTAGATAACCTAGATTCACGCATGGATAACTTAGACAGCCGTATGGATAAACTAGATTCACGCATGGATAACTTAGACAACCGTATGGATAACTTAGACAACCGTATGGATAATCTAGATTCACGTATGGATGGTTTGGAAGTTAATCTATCGAATTTCAGGGGAGAATTTTATGAATTCAGAGATCAAACAAATGAAACATTATCTCGGATTGAGAAAAGAGCTAACGCAACCTTTGAGCAGGTTGGTGGTTTAAGTGAATACAGAACAAAAACTAAAATTCAACTCGATAATATAGAATCTGATATGTCATATTATGCCCGCAAACAGATAGAAAATGAAAAAGAAATATATAAACTAGAAAATAAACTAGCTAAATAGATCAGAACAGCCTCTCCTATGAAAAAAGGGAGAGGCTTTATTTTACTTGAACCTGCAGTGTTCAATTGAGATATTTCTTTACTTGCTGATAAATATGATCTGCTTTTTTATTTTGATCAATTGAATTATAAATTATTTCAAGATATTTTCTTTCTTTAATAAGCTCAAGACTTTCTTTAAAATTAATATCATAGATCCAGCCCAGCTGCATTAATTTTAAATCATTAATGGTTTCCAGCTTATCATAATTAATTGACTCTTTATTTAAAAGCTTATTATAGATTTCTGCAGTTATTTCTGGCTCAGTTGAAAGTTTTATAATATAATCTTTTTGACTTTTTGTTTTATATCTTTCCACAAAAATATTGAAAATATCTAGTTTGTCGGCATCCCGAATCAGTCTGGCAAAAAGAAATTCCTGCTCGTTATTGAATATTTCTCGATTGAGATCAGCTTTGTTGTGCTGCTTAATCGCTTTCAAGATTATATTCTGTTCATTTTCACTTAAATCATCAATTAAGTTATTTTCTTTAATTACTTCCAGACCCAGCTGACCGTGATCTTCGGATTTGTAATCTGAAAAAGTTTTATACTTTTTGTACTGTTTAAAGCGCCCGATATCATGGTAAAGGGCAATAATTTTGGCTAAATATTTTTCATCTAAACTCAGCGGCATATCTGCTGTTATTGCTTCCATATCTTTAGTTACTCTTTTGCTGTGGTCAATTTTAAGCTGAATATTTTTTTGATCTTTTTCCTTGGCTAAATTAAACTCTGCTGTATATAAATCAAAGAATTTTTTTAATTTCAGATATTTATCTTTCATCAAAAATGCCTCCTTTTGTCACTGCTTACTATTATAATTTAAATTTTAAAAGATGTAAATTAAATCTATTTTTTAAGCTAATATTTTTTCTTAGCCAATAATTCATGTTATACTAAAGCTAAAGAATTTAACAGGAGTTGAAAGTAAATGCAGATTTTAGTAACAGGTGGAGCTGGTTTTATTGGCTCTAATCTAGTCGATGGATTAATAGCAAAAGGACACAAGGTAATAGTAGTAGATAATTTAAGTACCGGGAAAAAGAAAAATTTAAACCAACAGGCTGAATTTTATCAATTGGATATTCGGAATGAGGAATTAAAAAAAGTTTTTGCAGCCAATGAGATTACTCATGTTATTCATCATGCAGCTCAGATAGATGTTCAGCATTCAATTAAAGATCCTTCATTTGATGCTCAAAATAATATTTTAGGGACAATTAATTTATTAGAAAACTGTCGGGAACATGAGGTAGCAAAGATTATTTATGCTTCATCAGCTGCAGTTTATGGTGAGCCCGAATATTTACCTATAGATGAAGAGCATCCAATCAAAGCAATGTCGCCTTATGGAATTAGCAAACACACTCCAGAACATTACATAAAAATGTACAGTCAATTATATAATCTTAAATATACAATTTTTCGTTATGCCAATGCTTATGGTCCTCGTCAGGACCCTAAAGGAGAGGGCGGGGTTGTTTCAATCTTTGTTGACCAGATGCTGGCTCAAAAAAGACCGCATATTTTTGGAGATGGTCAGCAGACCAGAGACTTTATTCATGTTTATGATATAGTTAAGGCTAATATTCTGGCTTTAAAAAGTGGAGATAACTCACTGCTTAATATCAGCACTGCCAACCGAGATAGTGTTAATGATCTGGTTGCTAATTTAAATCAGATTTCAGCTTATGATTTAAAGCCAATCTATGAGGAAGCGCGCCCGGGTGATATTTTGCATTCATCCTTAGATAATTCAAAGGCCAAAGAAATTCTTAACTGGAGTCCAGCTTATGATTTTAAAGCTGGACTAGAGCAGACAGTCGAATTTTACAGTTAAAATAGATAATTTTAATAAATAAAAAGCTTTTATGAGCTCTTTTGGAATTAAGCATTTTAGTGCTTATTCTAAAGGAGCCTTTTTGTTTTTAAAATATTGAAAATATTATTGACAATTCAAATATTATATAATAAACTTACTTTATAAAGTAAGTTTATTAAGTTGAGGTGATTTAATTGGATAAAAAAGATCGTTTAAAATTATTATATAAAAAATTATTAGAAAATGAATCACTGACTAAAACTGAGTTAGCTGATAAATTAGATTTATCTTTGACTGCTATTTCAGATTATATTAATGAACTAGTAGAATCTGGGTGGATCATCCCGCGTAAAAAAGCTGATTCCAGTGGTGGCAGAAGAGCAGTTATTTATCAAATCAACCCTGAAAGTAAATATATAATTGCCTTAGACTTAAAAGACAGCCATTTTTATATTTTTATCTCTGATTTAAAATCAAATCTGATTAAAAGTAAAATTCATTACCTTGATAATTATGATTTTAAAAATTATGTCAGTGAGATTATTAAAGTAGCAAAAGCCCTGCTGGTTGATTTAGAAATTGGAATTGAAAAAATATTAGCGCTTGGAATTTCAATTTCTGGGATTACAGATTTTGAAAATAAAATTGTCAAACGATCCAATCAGCTTAACTGGACAGATAAAGCACTGGCTCAAGCAATTGAAAAGCAGCTAGAAATACCAGTATTTGTAGAAACAGATGTTAGAGTCTATGCCTATAATGAACTGGAAGCAGAAGACAAAAATAATATTACAGTCGTCTTATATATTGGTGAAGGTATTGGCTTATCTCTGATAATCAGAAATAAAATACTGCAGGGTTATACCAACCGAGTTGGCGATAATCGATTTTTTGGGAAAGAGCTTGAAAATTTAAATTATATAATCCGTAATGATCAGTATATCAAAGAGATAAATGACCTTCCTTATTATTCTAAAAATTTTGAGCAGCAGACAATTAATAAATTAAATGAAAAATATAAAGAATTTATCAGTCAAAATCAAAAAAATAGACAGGAATTAAATGATTTTACAGACTATATTGCCTCAATGATGCTTTCAACTATCAACTTGTTAAATCCGAAAAAAGTTCTTTTAACCGGTAATGTTTTTGACTATAATGATTTAATTTATAATCAGGTTAAAGCAAAAATATCTGAGGGAGAAATGTATCATCTTCCTCAAATTAAAAGAAATGACCACAGCCAAAACCCCTTAGAAAAGGCTCTACTTTCTTTTTTAATGCATAAATTTTTGGGAATTGATGATTTTGATTTTACAAAGGAGAAATTAAATGATTTTAGCTAAAGCAATGGATTATAATCGCCAGCAGGTAAGCAGAGAAGATGGAAGTTATTATAATTTAGTAGAAATGAAAGTTAAAGACTCAAGCACTATTGACTTTGCTAAGCTGGAAAATAAAAACTGGCAGCAAAAATTATTTGATACAGCCCACATTCGGCTTTTAAAAGCTGCCGCAAGAGGAGTCGAAAAACCACTGGTTATAGTCTGGGCGGCCTATGATCATCAAAGGGCAGCCGGTGAATATTTTCCAGATCTTTTAGCTGGAGCAGCTGAAGAATATCTAAGCTTAAATGCTTTAATTACTGAAAAATTAAGGGCTTTAATCAAATCTAAAAACTATTTAATTAGAAATAATCGCCTAAAAGTTAAAGATAAAAATTCAAAAACGGCAGAGGCTGCAAAAATAATTTCTCTGCTGGAAAAAGAGCAGCGGCTTAAAATTTATCAGACAGAGGATGAACTTAGTGACCAAGAAATCTATCAGACTTTAGATTATAAAAGAGATTTAGCAGCAGTGGGAGAGATTGCATATCCCTCAGTTTACAGCCGCCAGCATGAATATCCATTAGTTTTTAACTGCAGCTATTTCCTTTTAGAAGAAGCAGACTGGGAAAGCAAATATTCTTTATTAGGAGATCATTATGGTTTGTTAATTAGTGCTGGTCAAATAATCAGTCCTCCCCTTTATAAGCGCTCAGCTTTGCTTAAAACTGAAGCTAATAACTGGAAACTAAAAAAAGTTTTTTTAACAGATCTAAGTATTCAGCTTCAAAATAGAGAGTGGGATTTAAGTAAATTTAAAGTTAATGAAAATGCAGATTACAGTCTTTATACCCGTCAATATGGAGTTAAGACTAAAAATAAAGCCCTGGGAATTACACCTCAGGCCAAAGGAAAAATTGAGATTGTAATCATTAATGATCTGATTGTTGGCATTAAAAAAGGTGGAAGAACTGAAATTCCACAAAATGCTTTTATTCTTTCTTTACCGGAACAGGATTTTAATTTTGATTCTAACTTAGAACAAAAAGTTAAGTATAAATTCAATAATGGTAAAAAATATATAAGCGCCGTCCAAACCGGACCTATTTTAGTTAAAAACGGTGACTTAAAACTTGATCATAATAGTTTGGAAGCAGAAGATTTTTGTGGTCAAAGTTCTCAAATTGAGAGAGCACAGTTTGAAAGAGTTGTACCAACAGATTATGCCGATGATATTGATCAGACCAGAGCTGCCCGACTGGCAGCAGGTATTAATTATAAAAATGAGTTTTGTCTGCTGGCAGTAGAATCAGTAAATACTGGCATGGAAGCTGGTGATGAATCTTCTGGAGCTACCCTGCTTGAACTGGCAGAGTGGGCTCACAAAAGAAATTATAAATATGCTTTGAATTTGGATGGAGGTGGTTCCGCAAATATTCAATATCTGTATGGAAGTCTTTTTAAAACAGCAGATCGCAGAGGCTTACCTGGAGTTGTCTACGAAAGAATGGTGCCGACAATAGGGTTTATATCAAAATTATAGGGGGATAAAAATGCAAAAAAAATTATTAGTTATCAGTTTAACATTATTTTTAATTCTTAGTTTTGCTGCAGCAGCTTATGCTCAGACAACAACAATCCGTTATTTTATGTGGGATCCAGAATTTAAAGCGGTAGAACAAAAATTAATTGATCAGTTTGAAGCAGAAAATCCAGATATCGAAGTTGAATTTACTGCTTTAGAACCTTCAAATTACTGGCCAAAAATTTCTGCAATGGCTTCTGCTGGTGAACTACCCGATGTATTCAGCATGTCTTCAGGTTATATAGACCAGTGGGCGCAGGATGGCCTTTTGATGAATATTCAGGATCAGGTTGATACTCTGCCCCAGGATGATTATTTTACTAAGGTATTTTCAACCCTGCGTTATCCAGATAAAGAAAGCAGTGATATGTATGGAATGCCCTATGCCTGGGTAACAACAGTTTTATATTATAATAAAGATATGTTTGATCAGGCAGGATTAGATTATCCTGATGAAAATTGGAGCTGGGAAGATTTTAGAAAAGCAGCTGTCGAGCTGACAATAGATGAGAATGAGGATGGAATTGCTGAGCGTTATGGTCACTGGTGGTATGGACGTTATGCTCATGTTGAGCCCTGGGTTTATGCTAATGGTGGTCGAATTTTAAATGAAGATAAAACCAGAATTGAAGTTGACGCTAAAGCTAAAGAAGCACTAGAGTTTCTTGGAGATTTAAGCAATAAATATAATGTTTCACCTCCCAAGCGAGATATAGTTGGTATCAGACAGCAGGATATGTTCCCCTTAGAGCAGACTGCAATGTGGGTTGATGGTTCCTGGAATATTCAGCATGTACGTGATATGGTAAATGGTAAATTTGACTGGGGAATAGCAAAGGTACCTGCAGGTCCTTCTGCTGAACCAGGTGACTACGAGGCTTATGGTTGGCCAGATTCGATAGCTATTTCAAAAAATAGTGAGCAGCAAGAGGCTGCCTGGAAATTGGTTAAATATTTAGTTGGTAAAAATCGACCTTTAGAATCCTACATGGCAGGTAAAGTACCAATTAATAAAGAACTTGCAAATTCTGAGCAGTGGATTGAAGAAGATAAACAGCCAGCTGAAATGGAGATTGTTTTAGAATTAGGAGAAATGATTGGTAGAACCAGTTTTACCATTGGTTGGGGAGAATGGCGCGGTTATGCTGACACAGGTGGAGCCGGAATGAATGGTGTACTTGATAGTGTTACTAATGGTGAAATGACAGTAGAAGAAGCAATTGAATCATTCACCAAACATGGTAATGAAGTCTTAGAAAGATATTATCCTGAAGAATAGTTTGCTATAATCTGAGAAATGGGGAATTTTCCCCATTTCTTTTTTAAGGAGGTACTTTGATGCGTTATAAAAAATCTACACCCTGGATTTTTCTAATTCCAACTATTTTAGGTTTAGTTTTCTTTAGATTGGGGCCGATGCTGGCAGCTGGTTTGGCAAGTTTTACCCGCTGGAATGTTTTTTCTGCTCCCAAATGGATTGGGCTCGGTAATTACAAAGAATTATTCAGCTCAGATATTTTTCTCCTTATTTTAAAAAACACAGTTATTTTCTCTACAGTATTTGTGCCAGGAGTAATGATTGTTGCTTTATTTTTAGCACTTTTAGTTAATAATAAGTTAAGGGGAATGACATTTTTTAGAGGTCTTTTTTATTTACCGGTAATTACTTCTGTTGTCTCAATTGGAGTTATCTGGAGTTGGATTTTAAGTCCCCGCTTTGGACTTGTCTATCAAATTTTAAATCAGTTTTTTGGTCTGGCCCGTATTCCATCTCTACTTGGAGATGCAAAATATGCACTTTTTACCTTAATTTTTGTTTATATCTGGAAAATGGCCGGTTACCAGATGATATTATTTTTAGCAGGACTACAAAACATTCCAGAAATGTATTATGAAGCAGCAACAATTGATGGGGCAAGTGTCTGGCAAAAGTTTAGATATATTACTCTGCCGCTGCTTTCGCCAACAACTTTTTTTGTACTTATAATTTCAATTATTATGTCACTTAAAACTTTCGAATTAACTTATATTATGACTCAGGGTGGTCCAAATTATGCTTCATCAACTCTGATTTTTAGTATTTATGTTAATGCTTTTAAACATTTTAGAATGGGCTATGCTTCTGCAATGTCTTATGTTTTATTTATAATTGTAGCTGTATTTACCTATTTGAACTTTAAATATAAAAAACGCTGGGTAAATTACAGCGAATAGGGGGTGCTATTAGATGAGTACTGGCAGAAAAGTTTTATTATATTCGATTTTGATTATTATTTCTTTAACTACAATTTTTCCTTTTTTATGGATGCTTTCTTCTTCTTTTAAAACGATGGGAGAAATATTTGCTTTAACTCCAAGCTTTATTCCCGAGAAATTATTCCAAGCAGGTATGTGGGATAACTATCAAACAATTTTAAATGAATATAATTTTATCAGATTTATTATAAACTCCTTTTTTGTTGCAGGAATGGCCGCTTTAGGTCAGCTTTTCACCTGCAGTCTGGGGGGATTTGCTTTTGCGCGAATGGAATTTAAGGGTAAAGAAGTTATTTTTGCTTTAATGTTAGCAACTATGATGATGCCGATTCAGGTAACAATTATTCCCGAGTACTTTATCATGCTTAAATTAGGCTGGTATAATACTTATTTACCATTAATAGTACCTTCAATTTTAATTGGATCTTTTGGTACTTTCTTATTTCGCAGTACTTTTGAAAATATGCCTTCTTCAATGGAAGAAGCTGCTTTTATTGATGGAGTAACTGACTGGCAGATGTATTATCGGGTTTTTCTTCCTAATGCTAAGCCTTCTCTAGCTTCACTATTTATTATTGCTTTTATGAATAACTGGAATGCTCTTTTAAGACCGGTAATCTATATTGATAAACCTGAGCTCTATACAGTAACAATGGGGTTGGCAATGTTTAAAGGAAATTATGGTACTCAATGGCATCTTTTATTAGCCGGATCAGTACTTTCTATTTTACCAATTCTTTTAGTCTATATGTCAATGCAGAAGTATTTTGTAAGAGGAATGCTTACTTCAGGAACAAAGGGGTGATCTAATGATAAAATTTGGTACAGGCGGCTGGCGGGCAATTATTGCTGAAGATTTTACCTTCTATAATGTTAAACTGGTGGGGAAGGCTATGGCCTGCTATCTTAAAGAAAATGATTATAAAAAAAAGGTAGTGGTAGGACATGATTTTCGTTTTTTATCCGGCCGTTTTTCACGTGCGCTCTCAGAAAGTCTGGTCGAAGAAGGAATTGAAGTTATGTTTATGGAAGAAGCTGCTCCAACGCCAATGGTTATGCTGGCCGTTGAGGAAAATAATTTAAATTTAGGTGCTTCAATTACAGCATCTCATAACTCTGCTGAATATAATGGGATTAAAATATTTGTAGAAGAGGGTAGAGATGCACCAGAGAAAGTTACTGATCGACTGGAAGAGTTAGCTGCAGAAATTGGAGATTATGATTATCAGCGGGGTAGTTTTTTTGAATTAATTAAAGCAGGTAAAATAACATATTATAATAATAAAAATCAGTATATAGATTCACTGCTGGAGTTAATTGATGAAGAGATAATTCAATCTAAAAATTTTAAAATTCTTTTTAATCCGATGTATGGAGTAGCCAAAGATATTATGATGATGTGTCTGGCTTCCTTGCGCTGCTATGTAGATACTATGAATGCCTATCGCGATACAATGTTTGGCCTAGATATTCCTTCACCTAATCGGGAACAGCTTGGTGATATGGAAGTTAGAATAGAAAAAGGTAAATATGATTTTGGTCTGGCTACTGATGGTGATTCTGATCGGATGGCTCTGATAGATGAGGCTGGTAAATTTGTAGATTATAATGATGTTTTAAAGTTATTATATTATTATCTTAAAGAATATAGAAATGAGAGTGGAGGTATTGTCAGAAATATTGCCACTACCCATATTCTAGATGAGATGGCAGATTATTATGGAGAAGAAGCTTATGAAGTTCCTGTTGGCTTCAAAAATATCTCCCAAAAAATGCAGCAGCATGATCTGCTGTTGGGGGGAGAAAGCAGTGGAGGTCTAAAAATTAGAGGTCATGTCAATGGAAAAGACGGTATTTTAGCATCTTTATTGGCAGTAGAAATGATGGCCAGAACCGGTAAAAAAATTGGTGAAATATTAGCTGAAATTGAGCAAAAGTTTGGCTCTTTATATTTTTCCTATTCTAATTTTGACTATCAGCCATCACAGAGAAAAAGACTGGAAACAATGCTTTTTGAAGATAAATACCAGCCTAATTTAAGTAATTTAATTGAAAATGATTTAATTTCAGAAAAGAAGCTGCTTAAAACCAGTTATCTAGATGGAGTCAAATATTATTATGATGATCAGTGCTGGATTTCAATTCGTTTTTCCGGAACTGAGCCGCTGCTTAGAATCTATATGGAGATGGAAAATGAGGTTGAGGTACAGGAAATTCTTAAGCTTTTAAAAAATGATTTAGGAATATAATTTTTGGAGGAATTATGATGTCTAATCTTAAAAAACAAAAGTTAGAGTATGGACTTATTTTAGCTGCAGGTAGGGGTACCCGCTTAGGCGAGATAACAGATGAGATTCCAAAAGCTTTAGTTGAAATTAAAGCTGGGATGAAAGTAATTGATTATATTTTAAAAGGTTATGCTGCAGCAGGCTTAAAAAAAGTAATTATAATTATTGCCTACAAAGGCAAAAAGATAAAAGAGTATCTTGGGGAAAGTGCTTATGGACTGGAACTGATTTATTTAGAGCAGAATCTTGATTCTTATGGCACAGCAGCTGCAGTCGAGGAAGCTAGATCTATACTTAAAGATAAATTTTTCTTAATGTCTTATGGCGATATTATTACTAAACCCCAAAATTATCTAAAGATGATCAAATCATTAACTAACTTAAAATTACCGCAGTCAATTATGCTTTTAAACTGGCTGGATCAGATAAAAAAAGGTGGATTAGTAGAATTTGAGCAGGCAGCAGCAGCCGACTTAAAAACGACAGCAGCAGATTTTTACCAGGTCCAAACAATTACTGAAAAGCCAGAAATTGAAGGTGGGGGCTGGAATAGTGCCGGGATCTATCTTTTTTCTCCAGAAATTTTTAAGTGGATCGATCAGGTAAAGCCATCTAAAAGAGGCGAGTATGAACTGCCGACTGCCGTTAATCTAATGTTAAAATCAGAAACTAAACTCTTTGCAGTTAAAAGTGAAGACTACTGTCAGGATGTTGGAACTCCCGAAGATTTAGAATATTTAAGAAGGAAAATTTAAAAAATTGCTTGACAATTCAAAAAATAAAATATACAATATATTTAAACTTATAATGACAACATAATAAGAGGTGGTTAACTTGAATAAGGTAAGCACTGATAATAGATTACCATTATATTATCAGTTATATGATATAATTACAGAAAAAATTCATAGTGGTATATACAATGAAAATGATAAATTACCATCTGAAAGAGAACTTTGTGAAGAATATGATATCAGTCGAGCAACAGTAAGAAGAGCCATGGTTGAACTAGAAAAAAATAATTATATATATAAAAAACAGGGTAAAGGTGTTTTTATTTCTTCTGAAGCTTTTGAGCAAGACCTTTTAAGTTTTTATAGTTTTACTGAAGAAATGAAAAAAAATGGGAAAGAGCCTTCTTCAAATGTGCTTAAATTTGAAATTAAAAAAGCCGATGCTAAAATTTCAGAAATACTAAATATAGATATTCATACAAAGATCTATAAATTTACTAGATTGAGACTTGCAGATGATCTGCCAATGATGCTAGAAACCACTTATCTACCTGTAGATAGATTTCGAGGCTTAAACAAAGAATTGCTAAGTAATAAAGCAATGTATGATATTTTTTCAGATAAATATAATGTAAACTTTGAAAAAGCTGAAGAAACTTTTCAAGCAACTTCTATAACAGCTGAAGAAGAAAAACATCTTGAAGTTAAAGAAAATTCCCCAGCTATTCTATTGAAAAGATTAACTTATGAGAAGGAAAAAGTCATTGAATACACTGTAAGTGTAGCTAGAGGAGATAAATTTAAATTTCATGTTGTTCTTGAGTAAAAATTGAATTTTTACTCAACTTGTAATGACAACATAATATAATTAAGAGGTGGTATTATGAAAAGGATATTAGGCATGACCAAGGAAAAATGGAAAGAAAAAAATGGAATATATACCGCTGAAGAAATTGTTCAGCAGCCTGAGATGTGGAGACAGACTTATAAGAAAGTTAAAGAAATCAAAAAAGATCTTATTAATTTTTATAAAAAACTAATGAATATGGAACGGTTAAATATAATATTTGCAGGTGCAGGTACCTCAGGTTTTATTGGTGATTCTTTAACACCATATTTAAAAAAGAAGTTTCCACAATTTGAAACTGCATCAGTTCATACTACAGAACTTGTAACTCATCCTGAAGTATATTTTAATAAAAAAATTCCAACATTGTTAATTTCATTTGCACGTTCAGGCAATAGCCCAGAAAGTGTGGCAGCAATTGAATTGGCAGAAGAAATGGTTAATGATCTTTATCAGCTAGTAATCACATGTAACAAAGAAGGCAAGCTTGCACAGAAAGTTTCTGATTCATATAATCAATTGGTTTTACTACCAAAAAAAACTAATGACCGTGGTTTTGCAATGACCAGTAGCTACACTTCTATGCTTTTAACTGCATTATTGTTTTTTAATATTGAAGAGCTGGACAAGTTAAACTCTACAGTTGAGCTAAAAGCTAAAGCAGCAGAGGAAATTATAGATAGCTTTTGTGACAATAAAAAATTATTAGAAGCTGACTTTAAAAAGATTATTTATTTAGGGGATTATAGTTTCTTTGGTGTAGCAAAAGAAGCTAGTCTAAAACTTCTCGAATTAACATCAGGTCAAATCATTACTCGATATGATACTCCTTTAGGGTTTAGACATGGTCCAAAGTCAATAATAGATAAAGATTCACTAATCTTATTTTTTCTGTCTGATAATGAATATAATCTTAAATATGAATATGATTTGTTAAATGAATTAAATAAAAGTAAATTGGGTTATAAAACTGCAGTAATTACTATAAAGAACAGGAAAAAAATAAAAGAAAAGTGTGACTTTTATCTATCTTCATACTCTAAAATGGATGATGAAGATGAAGTATTTAATACATTGGAATATATAATTTATGCTCAAATTATTTCACTTTATAAATCAATACACTCCGGAATTAATCCAGATAATCCAAGTCCAGATGGAAGTGTAAATAGAGTTGTTCAAGGAGTGAAAATATATCCCTATAAAAAATGATATATATTTAGGGGTGTTTCCTTATTAAAGATTATAGAATTTATTATATCAAATTAATTGTAAGGAGTGGATATTTTTGTATTATTTAGGTATAGATGGGGGAGGTTCTAAGACAAGATATTTATTAATTGATGAAAAAGGAAGTGTGTTAGCAGAATCTAGAACGGAGAGTATACATATTTTACAGGTTGGTATAGACTCTTTTAAAAACAATCTTGATGAAGGGTTGAATAAAGTTTGTAAAAAAGCAAATATTATTTCAAATGAAATAGATTTTACATTTATAGGTGTTCCAGGTTATGGAGATGAAGTTAGAAATGGAAAAATTAATTTAGTAGAAAAACATATAAAAAATATTTTAAAAAGCTCAAATTTCTTATGTGGTAATGATGTTGAAGTAGGTTGGGCTGGTTCTTTGGCATGTAAGCCTGGTATAAATTTAGTGGCAGGTACTGGAGCAATAGGTTTTGGTAAAGATAGTAACGGTAATAAAGCAAGATCTAGCGGTTGGGGATATTATTATGGAGATGAAGGATCTGCTTTTTGGTTAAGTAAAAAAATGATTTCTTATTTTACAAAAGAATCTGATAATAGAATTAAAAAAACAAAATTATATGAAATAATAAGAAATTACTTTGGAGTTAAAAATGATTTTGAAATTTTAGATATTTTATATGATGAATATGAAATGGATAGAAAAAAAATTGCATCTCTAGCGAAGATTTTATATGAAGCGGCATTATTAGAAGATAAGGTTGCTTTAAAGTTGTATAAAGAAGCTGCATATGAACATTTTTTAACTATAAAAGCTATTATAAACAAACTTAATTTTGTAGATGATTCAGTTAAAATATCATATTCTGGAGGAGTTTTTAAGGCTGGAGAGTTTGTTCTAGAACCATTTGAAAAATATTTAAATGAATTATCTTATGATGTGAAATTGGTAGAGCCGATTTTAAAACCAGTAACTGGAGCAGCTTTATATGCTAAATTATCATATGAAAATAAAATGAACTATAGTAAAAATGTTTTAAGTAAACTTAAAGAGTATGAAAATATTAATTAAAAAATAAAATATGGAGGTGATTATTATACTATGAAATAATTAGAATTATTTTCTTAACTAATTTTTAAATTAAAAAAGTATTATAACATTCCAAAATTAAATGTAATAATGACGGGCTGGCTTTTATCGACTTATCTTTTTTTCTAGATATTTTTAATCAGAATTTTAAAAATAAATCGAAATATGTAAATGTTTCTATTCTTGTTAGATATCAAATTATTGAATGGTTTATTTTAATATAATAAAATCATTTAATTGTTACTTTTTAACCAACTTATAAGGGGGAAAATTATGTTAAAGATTAATAATAAATTACTGATAATAACTTTTGTTTTTTTGTTAACATTTACCTTCACATTAACTAATACAGGAGTTGCTCAAGAATATGACGGAGTAGAAATTGATGCTTTAGTAACTCCATGGAGTGATATACCACAAGAAATGCTTGATGAATTTAATAAAGAGACAGGTATTACAGTGAATGTCCAGACTATGGCTTGGGATGATATACATGATAAAATAGTAACTTCTAGTGTTGCTGGTATGGCTCCTGCTGATGTTACAGAATTCGATTGGTCTTGGGTAGGACAATTTGGTGCAGCTGGTTGGTATGAACCATTAGATAAATATTTTTCTGAAGAATTTTTTGAAGATATTTCTACTTCCTCGATTTTTAAATACAATGGTAAAACATTAGGAATACCATATTTTAATGATTTTCGTGTAACATATATTAATACAAATCATTTTAAGGAAGCAGGAATTGAAAATTACATGAATTCTTCAGAAGAGTTAATTGAACAAGCTATAAAAATCAAAGAAGAGACTGACATTGAATATCCATTAGCAATTCCTCTTTCTGCTACTGAGGGATCTGCAACACCTTGGTATTTAATGACTAAGGCTTTAGGTGGAGAACTTTTTGATAAAAACTGGAATCCATTATTTGGAGACGAAAATTCTGCTGGTTATCAAGCCATGAAATTATTAATAAATTCTCTCCAGAAACATAAAATTGTTGATCCTGCTTCAACGCAATATAAAGATGTTGATATAATAGAAGCATTTAAGTCTGGGGAGACCTCTATTGATTTAGCAGGTTGGGCTGGAAATATGGCAGTATATTCAGATGAATCAGAATCAAGTGTAGCAGAAGATGTAAAAATGATACCTGTACCAGGCAAGAAAAATGATTCAACTACATTTGGATTAGTGGAAGGTTATGGAATACCTAAAGCATCTGATAATAAGGAAGCAGCTGCCAAATTCATTCAATTCTTAAATAGACCAGACAATGCTAAAAGATTATATAAAGAATTAGGTCTATTTCCAAATTCAAAAAAAGTTATCAATGAGTTAAATAATGAAGGCGAATTACCTGCAGGAGAAACTATATTAAATGTGATGAAAACAATTGAACCTTTATTCCCTCAGGGAACACCACCATGGTACCCAGAATTTAGTACAATTGTAGCTACCACCATTAATCAAATGGCTAAAGATTCTATTTCATTAGAAGAAGGTATGAATAAATTAGTTGAAGAAAGTCATAAATTAACTGATTAGTAAGTAATAAATAATATTATAATGGGGATTGCAGTTTTTGTAATCCCCATTATTTTTGAGGTGAAAAAATGAAAAATAAAAATATTTTTTCTTATATATTAATATCTCCATTATTAATAATAATGATAGCATTAGTATTCTATCCTGCAGTTTTAACTATAGTAGATAGTTTATACTCTATAGATTTAGTAAAACCTCAACAAAATGAATTTGTAGGGTTAAGTAATTTTAAAGAATTATTAACTAGCTCAACAATATTACAAGTGATTGGTAATAGTATGAAATATTTTTTATTAGCTGTTACTTTAGAGTTAGTTGGTGGTATAATTATTTCTTTAATATTGAGACGTAATTTTATGGGGAGAGGAATAATACTTGCATTAATAATATTACCTTGGGCACTCCCACCAGTTGTAAATGCAGTGATTTGGAAATGGATTTATCATCCTAATTTTGGATTATTAAATAATTTATTAGCAAATTTTAGTTTAATTGATGGATATCAAGTATGGTTAGCTAAACCAAACTTGTCATTGATCTTCATAGCTTTAGTTCATGTATGGAAAATATTACCTCTTTTTGTTATTATTATATTAGCTCAATTACAAACCATCTCTAAGGAGTTATATGAGGCAGCTAAAATAGATGGAGCTAGTAGTTTTCAGGAATTCACAAAAATTACTTTACCTCTACTTAAACCAGCAATTGTTATTGCTATGACTCAAGGAACTTTTTTTGTAATGAACCTATTCGATGAAGTTTTTGTTTTAAATGGTTTGGCATTGGATACAAGAACAATATTAATGCAAAACTATTTAATAGCATTCAGACAATTAAAATTAAGTAAAGGTATGGCGTTATCATTAATTGTAGCAATTATTATATTAACATTAACCATAAGCTATATAGTTTTTATTGGAAAAGAGGAGGATTAAAAAATGAAAAGAAAGTATATAATAATATTTTTACTCTTTTTAATATTAACATGGTCATTATTCCCTATCTTATGGGGGTTAAGGACAAGTTTGTTAGATGAAGATTTATTGAGATCAAAAGACTTAAATTTAATACCAGGAAGAATTAATCTTGAAAATTATAGCTTGCTGTTAGGATTCAATGATAATGATCAAAGTATGAGTAGGAATTTTAAAAATGCATTGATTAATTCATTTGTTGCTTGTGGTGGAGCTACTATAATAGTTATTTTAGTATCATCAATTGCTGGGTATGTTTTTTCAAAAATAAACTTTTTTGGAAATAATATAATATTTGGTTTAGTAATCGCAACAATGACTTTGCCAGCTTATGCAGTAATGATACCATTGTATAAAATTATTATAAATATAGGATTATTGGATACATATACAGGAATTATATTGATTTACTCTTCTGCCTTTATCCCGTTAGGTTTATGGTTAATGAGAAGTCATTTTAATACTATACCAGATGAATTAGAAGAAGCTGCGATGATTGCAGGAGCATCAAGATTTAAATCTTTTCTAACAATTCTACCATTAGTTACTCCTGGTATTATATCTGTAGCTATTTTAACTTTTTTAAATACGTGGAGCCAATTTGTTATACCCTTAGTATTTGCTCCAAACCAGGCAAAACCTTTAACAGTATTAATAACTGAATATGTTGGTAAACATAGCATTAATTATGGATTGATGTCTTCTGCTGGGATGTTAACTATTATACCTCCTTTAATTGTTGTTATATTTTTAAATAGGTATTTAATAAGTGGATTAACGGCTGGAGCTGTAAAGGGATAAATAATATTATTAATATATAAAATAATAGCAAGAAAATAATTTATCTCAAAATCTAAATAAATATTCTTAACAATAAGATTCTTGTCTTTGTTTAGTAAATTTTTCATTAATAAAAACTATATATTGCTGAAAATATATTCTTAGACTATAGAGTTGCTAGTTTTAGTTTTGAAGTAGATTCTTAAAATTTACTATTTTAACTTTGATTCTGAATTATTTTTTAATTATATTCTTTTTTTATAAATTTTTCTTTCAATTATTCAAATTCACAACACTTTTTATTTAAAGCTATTGAATAATAATTTTTTCTTGGTTTCAATTTAACATAAAATTAGATAAAAAAGCTAATCTGACTGTGGTAGATGAAAAAATGAATATTTATGCAACAGTAATTGATGGAAATATTGTATATAGAAAATAATTTTAAAGGAAGTGATTTAATGTTTATTATTTCAAATAAAAACCTTTTATTAGATGCTCAAAAAAGAGGATATGCTGTTCCAGCGTTTAACATACACAACCTCGAAACTACAAAAGTTGTAGTTGAAGCTGCAGAAGAATTGAACTCTCCAATAATTATTGCAGCAACACCAGGAACAATTAGATTTGCAGGAGCGCGTTATTTAGTAAATATCATGAAAAGTGCAGCAGCAGAGTCAACAGTGCCAATTGCTTTTCATTTAGATCATCATGAAAATATTGAGGATATAAAAGAATCAATAAAGTTAGGCTGTAAATCAGTTATGATTGATGCTTCAGCTTTAGATTATGAGGAAAATATTGCTAAGGTTAAAGAAGTAGTTGAATTCGCCAGATTATATGATGTAAGTGTAGAAGCTGAACTAGGCAAGTTAGTAGGTCAGGAAGATGATATAAAAGTTAGTGATGCAGATTCTCAATTAACAGATCCCAATTTAGCAGCTGACTTTGTTAATAGAACAGGAATTGATTCTTTGGCTGTTGCAATTGGAACAGCCCATGGTTTGTATAAAAAAGACCCTAAAATCGATTATAAACGCTTAAAAGCTATAGAAAATAATGTGGATGTTCCTTTAGTTCTGCATGGAGCTTCCGGTGTTCCAGATAAGGATGTTAAAAAATCAATAGCAATGGGAATTACAAAGGTTAATATTGCTACAGAATTAAAAATTGCTTTTTCAGATGCAGTAAAGAGCTATTTTAATGAAAATCCTGATGCTAATGACCCGCGGAAATATTTAAAACCTGGTAAAGCAAGCATGAAAGAATTAGTAAAGAAAAAAATAAAATTATGTGGTAGTGAAAATAAAGGGTTATTAAAATGATAGCAACAGTTACATTAAATACTTCAGTTGATAGAAGATATAATGTTTCAGAAATTAAAAAAAATACAGTTCAGCGAACTAATGATTATCAGGCGACTGCAGGTGGAAAAGGGATTAATGTCAGCAGAGTTATAAAGTTATTAGATCAAGAACTGCTTGCAATGGGTTTTATAGGTGGTTTTTCTGGAAATTTTATTTTTAATGAATTAGAAAAATCAAATATAAAGAGTGATTTTACCAGAATTAAAGCTGCAACAAGAACCTGTCTTAACATTATTGATGAGAATAATGACTCAATTGAAATTTTGGAAAATGGTCCTAAAATTACAGAAGCTGAAAAAAGAAGATTTTTAGATAATTTTGAATCTAAAATAAAGGAATTTGAAGTTATAACAATTTCAGGTAGTTTACCAGCTGGTCTTGAAAATGATTTTTATCAAAAGATAATACAAATAGCAAAGATGAAAAATAAAGCAGTGATTTTAGATACCAGTGGCAAAGCATTAATTGCTGGGCTAAAGGCTGGCCCGGATATTATTAAACCAAATAAAAATGAAATTGAAGCTCTAATAGGCTCTTCTATTGATAATGAAAAAGACTTTCTGAAAGCAGGAAAGAAAATACAATCAATGGGAGCAAAAGATATTGCTTTAACTCTCGGAGAAAATGGGATGTATTATTTAACTGAGGATATTTTATATAAGGTTGAAATACCCAAAGTAGATACTGCAAACGTAACTGGCTCTGGAGATAGTGTCACAGCAGGATTAGCAGTGGCAATTACAGAAAAGATGAATATTGAAAAAATGCTTAAATTTGCAAATGCTTGTGGAGTGGCTAATGCGGTTGATAAAAAAACTGGTTATATTAATCAAAAAAAGGTAGAAAAATATTTCAAGAAAATTAAAGTAAGTAAAATTTAATAAGTTAAAATATTAATAGCCGGTTTATCAGTTAAAGCATTTGCTTAATTTAGTCAATATCTTACTTCTGATAGTCGGCTTAATTATTTTTATAAACAGGAGAGTTAAAAATGAAAAATGAAAGAACAAATTTTAATGTAATGGCTTTTCCAAATGGACCAATCTGTAATTTAGATTGTGATTATTGTTATTACCTTAAAAAAACCGAATTGTATTCGGAAACTAAAAACTTTCAAATGACAGAAGAGATTTTAGAAGAATACATAGAACAATATATAAAGTCAAAGCCAGGGCCGCTAGTTAATTTTGGCTGGTAGGGAGGAGAACCAACTCTAAGAGGCTTAGATTTTTTTAAAAAAGCATTAAAGCTGCAAAAAAAATATGCACCTGCAGGGTGGCAAATCCAAAATTCTATTCAGACTAACGCGGTTTTAATTAATGATCAGTGGGCTCAGTTTCTAAAAAAAAATGATTTTTTAGTAGGTGTAAGCCTTGATGGTCCGAAAGAACTGCATAATAAATACAGAAAAGACAAAATTGGTGAGGGTACTCATCAGAAAGTAATAGCTGGAATTAATAAATTGAAAGAATATCAGGTGGACTATAATATCCTGACTGTAGTAAACAATGTTAATGCAAAAACACCGGAAGCAGTCTATCAGTTTTTTAAAGAAATTAAAGCTGATTTTATTCAGTTTATTCCTATTGTAGAGCAGGATCAAGAGGGTAATATAATATCTCGATCTGTGGAACCAAAAGAATACGGTAAGTTTTTAATTAGAGTTTTTAATCAATGGCTTAAAGATTTGGGAGATATTTTTATTCAAATATTTGAAGAATCATTGTCTGCTTGGGTAGGTTATGGAGCAAATCTTTGTGTTTTCAGTAGAGAATGTGGTAATGCAGCGGTAATAGAGCATAATGGAGACCTATATTCCTGTGATCATTTTGTGGAGCCAGAATACAAACTTGGTAATATTAAAGAAAAAGATATTTTAGCAATGATGAACTCTAAACAGCAGCAAGACTTCGGTAGAACCAAAAAAGAAAAATTAAATCAAAAGTGCCTAAAATGTAATTACTTGTTTTTCTGTAATGGAGGCTGCCCGAAAAATAGAATAGTTGATACAGGCGATGGTTATAAGCTCAATTATCTCTGTGAGGGATACAAGTTGTTTTTTGATTATATAGATCCTTATATGCAGAAATTATCTCAGCTGCTCAAACAGCAGAAATCACCAAAAATCATGAAAGAAGAAATACTGAAACTATATCAAGAAATATGGGATGTAGGCAGAAATGATCCTTGCCCCTGTGGTAGCGGAAAAAAATATAAGAAGTGCTGCATTTATTAATTAGATTTAAAAATGTTCTTTAACTACTTTGTTCTGACAGAGAAGTTGATGGCATACCAAATCGCATCCCTAATAGCATATTAGATTCCATTAGGGATGGGATGGACAATTCTCTAGAACTAGCTCCAGTACTAGCTCTAAAAAAACATTCGATTAACTAAAAATATGCACTCTATTTTAATAATTTAGATATTTAAACTTAACTGCCTCGGCCTCTGTCAAATAATGAGGACTTTCTTAGTGTTTAAAATTCTTGTCATTCTTATTCATTTCGTTAATTATTATTAGAGTATCGACCGATTTTTTCAGTTCTTTAAGCATTGGTTCAAACCTAACTAAAAGATAAATTGACAAAACCATTGGGAAACCATAAGTACTGATAAGATTGAATATTTCTTTCATTAAACTCTGCCCCCTTTCTCAGACTGATACTCTTAATTCTAATTATACCATAAATTGTAAATTAAATTGGAGAAAAAAAGTAATTATTTTTTAGTAAGAAATAATTATTTGCGAATTACTAGCAAAATGAGCTATAATATGAATATATGGAGAATACGAAGAGAGGCAGGTGAATCAGATGTCTGAAGCTAAAATTTTAGAAATACTTTTGAGTCGTTTTGACAAGTTTGACAGCCGATTAGATAGTAAATTCAGCCAAATTGATAAACATTTTGCTCAGGTTGATAAGCGCTTTGCCCAGATGGATAAACGCTTTGCACAGGTTGATAAGCGTTTTGCCCAGATGGATACTCGCTTTGAAAAGATAGATACTCGTTTTGATGGAATTGAAAGTAAATTAGTTGAACATGATCATCAATTCGAAAAAATAGATCAACGGCTTGATAAGCTGGTAAATATTTTAGAAGAACAAAATATTGAACTATATAATATTAAATCAACACTTCAAAATCGCAACAATCAATTTGATGAAATGGAATATACTATTAAAAAGATTCATAATCAAACTGTTCGCCTTAGCCTTGCCCAGAGTGAACTGGATATGAAAATCGATAAGCTTAAGAAATCAAACGCTAAAAAAAGCGAGAAAAATATCAATAGCATTTAATTATAATTAAATATTGCTGATTAAAGTCTAAATTATAATACTTAGAGCAGTTCCCATTTTTTTAAGGGGCTGCTCTTTTTTTAATTTTATTAAATCTATGGAAATTTAAGCCAAAAAGAAGGAAATAAATAACTCTTATAGAATTATATATTAATATATCTATAAAAAACTAAAATTTAAATATTTTATACTAAAAAGAGGGATCAATAAAATGAAAAAAGATGCTCATTATTATGCTTTACTAACTCTGGCACTTGCTGTTGGTTTTAAAAAAGATATTGCTCATCAGATTGCATATTCTTCGCAATATGTAGATGATGCTAAAATTAATAAAATAACATTTTCAGATTCAAATTCGGAGGCTGTCCTTACAGAGCTTGATAACAAAAAATACATAATTAATGCTGCAACCTGTCATAATTATTTTAAATTAGATACATTTAATTTAGAAGCAATGCTCAATAACACTGCTGCCTTTCATTTTGTACCAGGCTGTGAAGGTGAAAGCTTTGTTAAAAGAATGCGCTGTAAAAAAGAATCACCGATAATTATGGATATAATAGATCAGGGAAAAACATCTGATGATCCAATTAAGCTCGGAATAGCTCTTCATGCTTATGCAGACACTTTTTCTCATCAGGGCTTTTCTGGTATTGTGAGCAAAACTAATGATGTAATTAATGAACAGGCCAAAAATAAATTGTTTTTAGGGTTAGATGAAATTTCAACTATTAAAAAGAATATCCAAAACTTTTTGATGAATATCGCCTACATCTTTTCGGAATCTAAAAAAGACAGGGTAGTACCAGCTTATGGTCACGGTCAAGTCTATGATTATTCTGATCTGCCTTATTTAGAGTGGGAATATCATTATGATCAGTCAAATGATTTTTCTAAAAATTTTAAAGAAAGCCGAATAGATAACAGACAGCGGTTTAAAGAAGCATTTTCTAAGATGAAAGTTATTCTAGAAGATTTTTTAGCTAATAATCCTCAATATTTTTCAAATAAGAGAAGTAATGTAATAATTGATCGTTTATTTGAACAGCTTCCTGTTAGGAAAAGACTTAAAAAAAGAATAGAAGGGTTTAAAAAGCTGATGCTTGACTATAATTTATTAACTAAAGCTGACTCCGATATATTGAATTATGATGAGAATCTTTGGTTAAAAGAAGCCTTTGCTGATTATGAAGATCAAAGATTTTCAAATAGAATAGTTAAAGATGTATATTTAGCCAATAATTTTTTAAACTCTAACTGGTATCATTATTATAGGTCTGTTCAGTGGTACAAAAGAGAGTTTTTTAGTTCGTCTGATTTTCATGGTCTTAAAATACCAAATAATTACTTATAAATTAATTAAATAGCAGATTATTTTTAAAAATTGAATTAGAAAAATAGCATTTTAAACTAAAAAAGCTCTTACCACTTCTGTAAAAGAAGTAAGTAAGAGCTTCAATTTACTCTTCGCCATAATAATAATAATTTTCATAAGTATTATATGAACTATTATTAACTGGATATTTATTTAAAACCGTTCCTAGAATATTTGCATTTACCTGTTCTAATCTTTCTTTTCCTTTAATAAATACTTCTTTTTTAGTTTTATTTGTTTCTGCCACCAGTATTACTCCATCGACTTTATTAGAAAGTAAGACTGCATCAGTAACTGGAAGCAGTGGCGGAGCATCAATAATAGTAATTTCTGCTTTTTTACGACACTCTTTTAAAAGCTTTTCCATTTTATTGGAATTAAGCATTTCCGAAGGATTAGGTGGAATAGGACCAGAAGGAAGTAGTAATGTACCAGTTTCCTCATGTTTTACCATTAATTCCTCTAGATTATTTTTTTCTCCAGAAAGATAGGAACTTAAACCCTGGAAATTGGGGATGCCAAAAATTTTATGCAGTCTTGGTTTTCTCATATCAGTGTCTATTAAAAAAACATTTTCTCCAGTCATTGAAAAAGTTAAAACTAAATTACTGGAAATTGTAGATTTACCAATTCCTGCTTCAGAACCTGTAACCATCATAACCTCTAGTTTTTTATCAGGACTCATAAACTGTAAATTTGTTCTGATTGTTCTAAAAGCTTCTGTTGCCGGTGATTTCTGGTGGTGGAGAGTAACTAGATTGTCGGCATTTGCAGATTCTTGTTTTTTATTATTTATTGCCATTCTGATCTCCCTCCCCATAATTTTTATGATGATCTATTTGATTTAAATCAGGGATAATCCCTAATACTGGTAAGTCTGAAATTTTTTCTAAATCATTTTCATTTTTAATTGTATTATCAAAAAATTCTAGTAAGAAAATAATAAAGACAGCTAACATAAGAGAAAGAACTACTGATATTGCCAAATTAAGTTGCAAATTTGGTTTAATTGGATTTTCTGGGAGATAAGGAGCATCGATAACAAAGATATCAGAGTTCTGCATTGCCTGTTGAATATTAATTTCTTCCTTTCGATTTCTTAAAAGTAAATAAATTTCTTCTGCCACATTTTTTTCTCGCTGCAGCCTTAAAAAGTCTAATTCTGCCTGAGGAAATTTATTTAGTTCAACCTCTAATTCTGATAGTCTTGCTCCATAAACCTTGATTCTAGCATTGGCAGTAACCTGCTGTACTTCAAGTTGGATTATTTGGCTGTTTAAATTCTGATAAAGTGGATTATTTACTTCAGTTCTGCCGCTAACTATTTCGGCAGTTTTATTGTTTAAAGTTTTTTCTAAATTATCAATTCTAGCTTGAACAGCTTTAACTTCAGGATGTTTAGCTGTGTATTTTGTCTTTAAACTCTCTAATTCTGTATAAAGAGAGGTTAAATTTGACTGAATAGAAGTTATTTCTGGATTACGTCTGATAGATTCTGAACTAATAATTTTTTGGTCCATAGCATCTAATTTCTGATTAATTTCATTTAAAGATATTTCTGCTTCCTGCTGCATTAATTCAGCTTCAGCCTTTTTAGATTCTAATTCGGTATAACGTTCTAAAAGAGATTCACCTTGAGTTTCAGGCATTAAAAGCGAATTGTTTTCTCGATATTCTAATAGCCTTTCTTCAAGTTCAGAAAGTCTTTTTTTAGTTGAACTTAGTTGAGTTTCTATAAAATCAGCAGCACCTTTAAGTGAAGCTTGATTTAATTCTTTTATTTCTTTTTGCATATTATTTACCACAGAATTAGCTATTTCAACTGTTTTTTCAGGATCATTATAGTTGACCTGCACGGTAATTAAGTCTGTATTTTGATTAGATTGAATAGAAATGTTTTGTTTTAAAGTTCCGGCCGAAATAAACTCATTTTCTTCATTTACAAGCCCAACCTCAGTTATTACTTTTTCCATTATCTGTCTGCTTGTAAAAATTTGGCTGTATGTATTAATTAATTTATCATTTTGCCCAACAAAAGAAAGTTGTTCACTGAATAGATTTTCAGGACCATTTTCACTTTGCACTATTAACATTGTAGAAGTTTGATAAATACGCTGCATCTGAGAAGTTATAAAATAAGAGGCAAAAATAGCCAAAATCATAAAAGTTATAATTAGCCATTTTTTTTGCCAGATAATCATTATATATTCTCTAAGGTCTATTTCCATTTCCTCAACATTATGTTCAATATAATTTTGATCTGAATTCATATTTTCTCTCCTTACCAACTAATATCTAAAAAGTCTTTGACTTCATTAAAGCCAGAGAATAAAAAGAATACTCTTGACCAGTCAACTGAATTTTTTTCGCCGACCATAACTAAATCTCCCGGCTTAAGTTTAGGATTTGCTGTTAGATCACTATCCTCAAAAAAGTCTTCCATATTAATTTCTCTAATTTCTTTATTTGCGTTAACTAATCTAATGCTTTCTAAATTAGCACGATCAGAGGTGTTACCAGCTCTGGCAATTAAATTAGCAAGCCTCATATTATCATTCCACTCATAACTGCCTGGACGAGCAATTTCTCCTAAAATAGTAACTTCTTCCAGAGCAGAAGGGATATAGATTGAATCTCCATCTTTAACAACGGGGTTAGCTTCCTTTTTTGCTGCCAAAGTATTTTCGACTTCAAATTCTAGGGGCTTATTATCAGAAATTAAGCGAATTTTTTCACCAGCGTTTTCAGTCAAACTTCCCGCCTGAGCTAAAAATTCATTTAAGCGAATTTCTTTTTCATAATTAAGTTCATACTGCCCTGGTGCTTTTACCTCACCCTGAATAGAGGCAGTTAATCTTTCTCTTTCGGGAACAAATAGCTGGTCACCATCCTGCAGCTGATAATTATCTGCTAGATTATTACCTCGAAGCAGTTCTTTTAAATTAATTTCCAATTTTTCTCCCTGTCGCTGAAGAGTGGTGTTTTCTGCTTTAGCATCTTCTTTAATTCCGCCAGCTAAAGAAATAACATCTAAGACTTGATTATCCGACCTTATTTCATAGCTTCCTTCCTGTCTAACTGCTCCCATTACTGTAACTCTTAGTTTTCTATAGGAAATTAAATTAACACTAACTTCAGGTTCGATAATGTATTCGGCCAACTCCTGCTGCAGTTCAGTTCTAATTTCTGTTGTTGTTTTATCCTCAGCTTTTATTGAGCCAACTAGAGGATAAGAAATTTTTCCATCAGGGTCAATAATTGTTTCTCGACTTAAATCCTGATGTCCCCAAACTGAGATACTTATTTTATCTCCAACATTTAATTGATACTGTTGGGCAATAGTTGGAACTGTAATAAAAAGTAATAAAATTGCTGTCATTAATATAATTCTTTTTTTCAAAAATTTACCTCCTCTGTTCTTTGTAACTCTTTGAAATTCTATATAAAAGAAAAAATTCTTTCGAAAAATGGTTTTTCTTCTCGTTTGATCTCAAAATTATTTAGACTTTGATTTTTAAGCACTGCCTCCGCATTTTTTTTGAAAATTTCTGAACTACCTGGTTTTAATTTTTCAGCTTTATTTAAACCCTTTCTTAAAGTAAATGGCCTTTTTTCTGAACCATGAGTATCAGAGGCCATCAAATGACAGAGACCTAAGTTAATCATCTTTTCAGCGGTTTTTTTCGATTTGCTGCCGTGTCTGCCAACTAAAGAAGAACTATTAAGCATTAACTTTAGCTCATATTTTTCAATCCATCGATAAAGAAGCTCAAAATTTGAGTGGATATAGGCATATCTTTCAGGATGAGCAATAATAATCTGATAGCCCATTACTTTTAAATCGTGGATTAAATCAGAAAAATAATCAGGCAAGGAATTGAAATGAGTTTCTAATAAAATGTAGTCAGTATTATTAATTGTCAGCAGCTGATTTTGATGGAATAGCTCTGGTATTTTCCGATCAATTAAAATTTCGGAACCGCTGATAATTTCTAAATTAATATTGGCTGCTTTAGCTTCCTTTCTAAGGAGCCGCAGTTTAGCTGAAATAAATTTCTTATAATCTTTAATTTTATAGAGTGGGTAATGCGAAGTTGCAGTAACTTTTTTTACTCCTTTAGCTTCCATCGTTTTAAGTATTGCTAGTGATTCTTCAAGGTTGGAAGCTCCATCATCTACTCCTGCTAAAATATGAGAATGTAAATCAATCATTTTATCACCATAACTTTCTGAATATCGGTCCTAATTATAGCATAAATATCAATACTTAACAAGATATGGGATTAAATAAAATCAAGGTATTTTACCCAAAAAATTGCATTAATAATTTTAATTGAGTATAATGAAATTGTGTAATTTAGAAATGAATAACAAAATTGTATAAGTCAATTAAAATTTAACTTAATTCTCAATAGATTTTAGTTGTCCAACAGAATATTTTTGAATTGAAAATTTAAAAAAATGGAGGGGATAATGCAAATGAAAAAAATTATATTAATAATGATTATTATTTTTCTGACTGCAGCAGTTTTACCCGCGGGTGCTCAATCATTTTCAGATCTTCCAGCAAATCATTGGGCTTATGATGCTATAAACAAATTAGTCGAAGCTGGAATTATAGAAGGTTACCCGGATGGTGAGTATAAGGGGCAAAGAACAATGAGCAGATATGAAATGGCTGTGATGGTCAGTCGTGCTCTTGATAATGTCTATAATGAGCTGGATACTCTGGATGCCGGTTTAACTATGGGTCAGGCCGAAGATGCAGCTGCTGTTATTAGAGCATTAATGGAAAAGAATCTTCAAGATGAGATTACTGATGGACAGGTTGAAGAAGTGGCAGATATTGTTGATGCCCTAACATATGAAATGGAAGCAGAACTGCGAGTTTTAGGGGTAGAAATCAATAAATCAGCTCAAGCTTTAGAGGAATTAGAAGCCACGATTGCAGAACTGAAAATACCAGAAGATAATATTGAATTTACAGCAGCAGTCAATAGTGTATTTGAGAGTGCTAATTATAAGGGGGAGAATAATTCAGAAATTGCTGCAGCGATGAAACTCTGGGCTGATAGTGATGCCCTAGATTTGGATCTGCCAGTGAATACAGCTGGAGATGTAGTATTACCACAGAATACTGAAACTATTAGCGATTATGCCAAAAGAGTTGATGACTGGAAAGATGCAGACGATCTTCCTTCAGAAAAAAGATTCTGGCAGGAATATGATTTTAAAATTAAAGGTGATTTGGGAGATTCGAGCTTTAATTTAGAATTAGACACAATTACTAATGTTTTTACCGAAGAAGATAGCGCCTTCGCTTATGCTGAGGCGGATCAGAATCAGCTGCAAATGGATTCAGCACTTTTAACAGTAGATTATAACCAAAAATTATTTAAGAGGCTTCGTGCTGGTGATCTGGATGATTATCATCTAACTAGATACTTTGTTGATGAAGAAGATGTAGAAGCAGTTGAAGTAAGAACAGGTTATTTCGATTTAGACTGGACTTTCTTTACAGGTGGTTTTGGCCAGGCTGATAATGATCAATTATTTTTAATCAAAACAAAAAAAGAATTTGATACTGCTGAAATCTATGGAGAAATAAATCAGCTGCGAGGTTCAGACCGGATTACCAACCTTGAACTTGGTTTTAAAGACTATTACCTAACTGACCAGGCTAAGACAGCGGCAGCGGTAGTCTTTAATAAATCTAAAAATAAGGATACTGATGATGTTTTCTTCAACCTTCGAGGCGATTATGCTGTCGGTGACAACTCAGATATTTATGCAGTTGTTGACAGTGCAGGCGAAGAATTTACATCTTATAAAGGTGATCTCGAAGAGGACTATGATTTTGATCTTTTCAAATTAGGATTTGATTATCAGCTCAATCAAGACAGTGAGCTAATGATTGCTTATTCTTTAGTCCAGATTGGGGACCAAATTCAGGCTGATAAAATCTATGGTAATCAGGATAAAAATATTATAGAATTGGCTTTAAATAATAAAAATGGTGCTTTTAAAAATAAGTTGGCTGTAGAATATACAATTAATGATAACTATACAGATAATTATCAAAGCAGATTAATTGAGCTGGCAAGCGAATATGCTCTTAGTGAAAGAACAACAGCTGCTGCAGCCTTAGTCAATAAGAATCAAGATAATGACGGGACTAATGTAATAAATTATAACTATCTTAAAGCTAATCTGGACCTAGAACTAACAGATTCGATAAGCTGGCAGAACGAAGCAAAATATATCTTAGGTGAAGTTGAGGCTCCTGAAACTGAAGGAGAAAGTAATGCCTTTACTACTTCCTTGAGAGTAAACTTTTAATAGTTTAATTAGATTCCCGGCACTTAATAAGGATTTTAGCTGCTGGGAATTTTTTTGATTAAATAATCTTAAATTTAGGAGAATTAATTTATGGATAGAAATAAAATTTCATTATTACTATTAATTCTAATAATCTTTTTAGCTACTTTAACTACAGCAGCCGAAGTCCCTGCAAAGAATGAGCAAGAAGGTTGGTGGCTTCCAAGTACCGGCAGATTTAACGGACATTGGGATCTAGGCATGGGAGCTCATTTTTGGAATGATCATTTTAATTTGAGAAATTTGCAGTTGAGGACTAATGTTGATTTAGGACCAGGACTGCGTTTGAATTCTATTCTGCGTTCAAATAAAAAATTTGAGACTATAGAAGGATTTGATCCAACTTTTGATGAACTTTATCTTGAAGGATATGCTTTTCATCAGAGCAATTTTGGTAAATTAAGCTTAAGTTTAAAAACTGGTCGAATGCGTTATCTTCGTTTTCCAGAGCCAGATTTGATTTCATATTTTGATCATGTACCGGGAACTGAAGATCTCCGTTTTGAGGATGCAGAAACCGGATATAATGGCCAGCTGCTGACCTTTGATTATGAAACGAAAACCGGTCTCGGTTATCATGCCACAGGTATTAACTGGGATTATGGAGATCGTGATGGCAGCAACTGGATAGAAAATTACATATATTATAGGGATAGCTTTAAAGCTTTAGACTTTGAAGCTAGAGCTGGCAAATTAGCACTCCGCCATTCTGCTGGAGAATATACTGGAAGCGGCAGCCATTTAGGTTATAGTGGAGATGGTTTTAATATCTATCTTGGTGGAAACTGGCGTGGTTATAGAGCTGGTTTGCTTTATGAAGAAATTGAAAATGAGCAGTATAATGAAATAGATCGCAGAACCGGATTTATGGTTGAATTTGCTTTTTCTGATATAACAGAGCTGCTCGGAAAACTTCGTTTTGATTATACCCGCAGTCCAGAAGGCTTTGTAGCTCATATTCCTCTTGCTTCTGGTGACTTTGGTTATTTGAGTAAAAAGCCTGAGGGAACAGAACTTGTAGGAGAAATTAAGGCTGAGAGAGTAATGACTTATTGGCAGAACGGTCAGGCTAGAAACTTTTACGAGCATCGAATTGCTAAATGGGGATTTACCAAAGCTGAAGAAGCTGCTGTTGTAATGGAAGTTGATCCCTGGTATTTACAATTAGAAGCCTTAGTTAGTCCCAATGATTTTCCGACTAACTGGGATGAAATTAAAGAATGGGAATCAGGCAGACAGGGGCCAGCCCAGCTTAAACAGCCAGTCACTTATAAATTTTATAAATAAAAATTAATGATCCTGCTGTGGTTAAAATTACAGCAGGATTTTCTATATCGCTGACTATTTAAATATTAAAAAAACTAATTTGTTTGACTTTCGAACTAATATAAACTATAATTAAATTAAGCAAATTATTATTTTTTAAAATAAATATTCAGAAAATAAACAATATTGCCAATTAAATATTATTTTAAACAAAGAAGGGACAATTATGAGTAGAATAGACAGCAAAAAATTTTTTGGCTGGTCTGGGCCAGCAGCAGGCGCAGCTATCTTTAGAATAATAAAAAACATTGGCCCTCTCTCTAGAACAGATATAGTAAAAAAAACCGGTTTATCAAAATCAACTGTAAGTGTGCATACCAAAAAGTTGTTGGAGATGGGACTGATTAAAGAAGCTGAAGCTGAGAATAAATCAGTTGGCAGTGTTGGTAGAAATCGACAGCTGCTTAAATTTGCTAAAAATAATGGCGTTATTGTAGCAATAGATTTAGGAGCAACCAGCCTCAATGTTGGCCTCTGCAACTTAGATGCCGAAATTATTGATATGAAATCTAAAAAAACTTTAGTCAACAATGGCCCTAAAATAATTATGGAAGAAATTGATATTTTCATTGAAAAATTATTGGAATCTAATGAAATAGCTGATAAAAAGATATTTGGAATCGGAATGGGAGTTCCTGGACCAGTTGAATTTTCTAAAGGAACACCGGTTTCGCCACCTATTATGCCGGGGTGGCATCTTTTCCCCTTAAAAAAAGTTCTACAGCAGAAATACAGCTGTCCAGCCTTTATCGATAATGATGTTAATGTGATGGCTGTTGGAGAAAAACACGCAGGTCTAGCCCAAAATATTTCTAATTTTATATTTATAAAAATAGGTACAGGAATTGGGGCCGGCATAATTTGCGAAGACGAATTATACAGGGGTTCCAAAGGTTGTGCTGGTGATATTGGGCATATTGCTGTTGAAGGAGAACAGGAATTCTGTCCCTGTGGAAATAGGGGCTGTCTAGAAGTAGTAGCAGCCGGACCGGCAATCGCCAAAAAAGCAAAAATAGCAGCTCAAAATAAGGAAAGTGAGATCTTGCTATCTTTTTTAAATATAAAAGGAGAGCTTACAGCTGAAGATGTTGGCGAAGCAGTGAAAAGAAATGATAAAGCTTCAATTGATATCATAAAAAATAGTGGTCAAAAAATTGGTCAGGTTGTATCTAGATTAGTTAATTTTTATAATCCATCTTTGATAATTATTGGAGGGGGAGTTGCTAATCTAGGTAATTATTTAATTTCTTCAATCAAAGAAGAAGTGCTTCGGCATTCTACTTCACTGGCAGTTCAAGATTTGGAAATAGAATTATCACAAAAAAATGAGGAAGTTGCTGTAATCGGGGCTGCAGCCATGGCTGTAAATGAAATTTATTCGCATGATAACGTTACTGAAATGGTTTATCTTGACAGCGGTTCTGATTAAATAAATCTTTTTTGAAAGGGGGGATAAATTGAAAAAAATAATTGCTGTTAACTCAAATACTTACCATGGTTTTGATTTAGAAGAAGCAATTGCAGGTATTAAAAAAGCAGGCTTTGATTATATTGAACTGACTGCCACCAAAGGTTGGACAGAACATGTTTTTCCTACAATGTCACTTCGGGAACTATACAGGATTAAAGATCAGCTACAAAAAGTTGGTCTGAGTCCTATATCTTTAAGTGGTCATACAAATTTAATGGATGATCAGCGACTTAAAGATTTTATAGCTAATATCAGACTGGCAGCTTTTTTTGAAAGTAAATATATAATTTCTTCTATAGGAGAGGCTCATCTTAAAGATCAGGCCGAGGCGTCAGATCAAAAAGTGGCTGACAATATAAAAAAGTTAATTCCTTATTTAAAAGAATACGATTTGATTTTAGGATTAGAAAACCACGGTAAACACGCAACCGGAAAGCATTTAAAAAGCATTGTCGAACTAATAGATTCTAAGCGGGTAGTAGTAAATTATGATACAGCAAATGCCATTTTTTATGGTGATGTAGATTTAGCTGAGGATCTTAAAACTGCAGTTAAGAAGATAGGACATTTACATCTTAAAGATAAGGCAGGAGCTCAGGACGAATGGGATTTCCCGGCTATTGGTAAAGGTAATTTAGACTTCAAAGAAATATTTGAAATTTTAGAAGCACACAATAATGATTCTCCTTTAAGTATAGAGATTGAATTTACTGAAGCGGGAGCAGCTGACTTAGATGAAGTAAATCAAGCAGTAAAAGATTCCTATAATTACCTTAAAAAATTAGGGATAGATTTTTAAAGTGAGAGGGGGGAGTAAATGCAGAAAATAGCAATTGTTGGCTTAGGTGGAATGGGAACAGTTCACTATAATAATTATGATCAGATTGAAAAAGCAGCGGTCAGAGCAGTAGTTGGCCCCTCTGAGTCTGATCAGAAAAAAGCTAAAAAGTGGGGGGTTGAAGTTTATAAAGATTTAGACAGCCTGCTGCAGGAAGTAGAAGTTGATATTGTTGATATTTGTACTCCAACTTTTTTGCATGTTGAATACGCTCTGAAGGCTCTAAATGCTGGGAAAAATGTAATTATTGAAAAACCGATTGCCCTGCACAGAGAAGATGCCGAACGGATTTTTGCACTGGCTTCAGAAAAAGAGGCCCTGGTTTTTGTGGGCCAGGTATTACATTTTACTAAAGAGGTTGAGATCTTAAAAGAAGCAGTTAAAAGTGGTAAATATGGAAAAGTTTTAGATGCTTATTTTACTAGATTAACTGAAGCTCCTGACTGGTCTGCTGGCGGGTGGCTCTTTGACAAAGAAAAAAGTGGCTTGCTGCCTTTTGATTTACACATCCATGATCTTGATTTGATTATCAGCCTTTTTGGACCGCCAACAAGTTATAGCTATACTGCTGCCGGAAGAGAAAATAGTAAGTTTAAAGAACATTATCGTTTTAATTATAACTTTGACGGACTAAATGTTGGGGCAGAAGCTGCCTGGTATAATGCGAGTTATCCTTTTACAGCTAATTGGCGGGTATATTTTGAAGAAGGTCTTTTAGTTAATGAGGAGCAGCTGATTTTTTATCCGGCAGAAGGAGAGGCATTTATCTTTGAGACAGAGGCTGAACCGAAGATTGAAACTGGGATTAATCTGCCGCCAACAGCTATGTTTTATAATGAGCTTTCTCATTTTGTTAACTGTGCAGAAAAAGGTGTTTATTCAGACAGAATAACTAAAGAACAGTTAATTACAACTGCTGGAATTTTAGAAGAAATTGCCGGCTTATAATTTAGCTTATTATTAAAATTAGCTTTTGAATTTTCATTTAATATGGCATCAACAGCGGTTTTGATTTTTAAACTGCTGCTTAAGTTGTAGATTATAGTCAACTAAAATGAGGAGGAAATTTTTTATGAGAAAATCTTTAGTTTTTTTAATTATGGTTTCCCTGCTGTTAACTCTTGTTTTTGCCAGTGGAGTCAGTGCTCAAGATAAGCATAAGGTTGGGATTTTAGCGCCTGCAGTTACTCACGGTTGGGTAGCAGCTGTAGCTTATCATGCTGAAGCACGGGCGGAAGAGCTTTCTGATCAAATTGAATATAGAATTCAGACCAGCAGTAATGCAGCTGAGATGACTTCTCAACTTGATGATCTAAAAACCTGGGGAGCAGAGGCAGTAGTTGCTTTTCCTCAGTGGACCGGGATGGAAGTACCGATAAGAATGGCTATTCAGGATGGTATTGAAGTAGTCAACTTTGATATTGAAATTGACGTAGATGGTGTTTATCGTGTTGCTGGTGATAACTATGATATGGGAGTTCAGGGAGCTCATTATATTTCCGATAAAATTGGTAAAGAAGGAACAGTTGTTATTCTCGAAGTACCAACAGCTGGCTCAGTTTCTGAACTACGGAAAGAAGGATTTTTAGACACCTTAGATGAAATTGGTGCTGATTATGAACTCCACACCTATGCAACTCAATTTACCAGAGAAGCAGGATTAAATGATATGTCAGATATTTTAATTAGACATGATCACATTGATGCTGTATATTCCATGGATGATGAAACTTCAATTGGAGTAGTAAAAGCAATAGAAGAAGCCGGCCGTGAAGATATTAAGGTAGTAACTGGTGGTGGCGGAATGCAGGAGTACTTCGAAATGATGCCTAAATATGATGACATCTGGCTGCAGTCAGCTCTCTATTCTCCAGCAATGGTTAAGGATGCAGTTGATGTAGCAGTTAAGTTATTAGATGGTGAAGAAGTACCTCAAGAAACAATTATTCCTACAACAATAGTTGATCGCACAAATTATAAAGAATTCTTAGATCCAAATTCTCCATATTAAAAATGATTTCTCAAATTAATCTAATGCAGATTAAATGTTTATAATTGAGAAATTAAATAGACAACAAATTCAGAGGTTATGGTTTCCATAGCCTCTGATTTGAATTGATGGGATGTGATTTGATGAAAATAGAAATGAAGAAGATCTATAAAAGCTTTGGTGCAATTGAAGCTGTTAAAGATGTCTCTTTTTCAGTTGAAGGGGGAGAAGTCTGTGCCCTGATCGGTGAAAATGGTGCTGGTAAATCTACTCTGATGAATATCTTAGGTGGAGTCCTGCCTGCTGATAAGGGAGAAATATTAATTGATGGACAAAAAGTAAGCTTTGAGCAGCCAGCTGATTCTTTGAGTTCTGGTATAGCTTTTATTCATCAGGAATTGAATTTGATCAATGACCTTCCAATTTATGAGAATATGTTTATCGGCAGGGAGTTAAAGAAAAAGGGTGGAATTCTAGATTTAGAAAAGATGATTGAAAAAACTCAAGCGGTTTTTGATGAGATGGAAATTGGATTGGATCCTAAAACAATGGTCAGAGATCTTGATACTTCTTATAAACAAATTGTTGAGATTTCGCGGGCTATTATGATGGATGCTTCTATTATTATTATGGATGAACCGACAACTTCGCTTACTGATCAGGAAATTGAGCGAGTTTTTGAAATGATGGAAACCTTAAAAAGACAAAATGTAGGTATAGTTTTCATCTCTCATAAATTAAATGAGGTAATAGAATTTTGTGATTGCTATACAGTTTTAAGAAATGGAGAGCTGGTCGCTGAAGGAATGGTCAAAGATGTTGATGTAGATCAATTGGCCAGAGATATGGTTGGCCATGAGCTGACACAAAGATCTTTAGAAAGAGAAACGCAGCCGGGAAGGGAAGTACTTAGAGCAGAGAATTTAAGCTATAATAATGATTTTAAGGATATTTCATTTGCCGTTCATCAGGGAGAAATACTTGGAGTGACAGGTCTTTTGGGAGACGGTAGAAAAGAACTATTCCAGGCTATATTTGGCAGGGGTGAAATTGAATCTGGGAAATTATATTTAAATGAGCAGGAGGTTAAAATTAAAAATACTACTGATGCTCTGGAGAAGGGAATCGGTTATTTGCCGAGAAATCGAAAAGAAAATGGAATAATAAAAGATATGGACATTTTTGATAATGCTTCAATAGTTACCTGGCCTCTTTTTGATCAATGGGGAGTTATTGATCAGGAAAAGCAGGAACATAAGTTTGAGGAACAGGTAGAAAAACTCAGAATTGTAATGGGTAAGAAAACTGATTCCATCAACAGTTTATCTGGTGGAAATCAACAAAAGATTGTTTTAGCAAAATGGTTAACTGCTAATCCAGACATTTTTATTTTAGATAATCCGACTCAAGGAGTTGATGTTGGAGCTAAAGAAGATATTTATGATATTATTTTAAAACTGGCAAAAGAAAATATAGCAGTTGTGATTTTATCAAGTGAGGCTAAAGAAATAATTAGAATTTGTGATCGAGCTTTGGTAATGTATCATGGAATAATTCAGGGAGAACTAAGTCGAGATGAAATGACAGAGCATGAGATTATGCGGCTGGCAACTGGTGCCAGAGCAAATTCAGGTCAGGAGGGGGCATAAGATGCAGAATAAAGAAAAAGAAAAAAATATAGGATTTAAGGATTGGTTTCTAAATAATTGGACAAACAAGCCAATTTTTAGCACCAGTATTGCCTTATTAGTAATGATAATATTACAGACCTGGAGTCTTGGTTTTGATTATGACTCTGTTGGCAGCTGGTTTTTTACCTGGACTAATAACTGGATAAATATTTTGAGAAATAACGCTGGAGTTGGTTTAATTGCTCTAGGAATGTCTTTTGTTATTATGTCAGCGGGGATTGATCTTTCTGTTGGATCAACTATGGTTGCTGTTGGAGCAGCTTTAATGATGCTGCTTGATAGAGGCCCCAATGGGCTCTTAATAAATTTAGGAATCGAAGGTATTCCAGCAATTTTAATTGCAGTTTTGCTCTCACTGGCTTTTGGCTATTTTTTAGGTAATTTAAATGGCTTATTAATTACCAGAGGAGGAATTCCTCCTTTTGTAGTAACCCTGGCAACTATGAAACTGTACCGCAGTGTGACTCAGCATTTTATGCAGGGTTATAACCCCAGAGTACCGTTAGAGTTTTTGCCGATTTCTAATTTTCAGATCGGACCTTATCGAATGATGCCAATTATTTACTGGCTTTTAATTGCAGCTGTATTATATTTTATGTCAAAAAGAACAACCTTTGGCCGCCAAATTATTGCTGTCGGCTCTAATGAGCGTTCAGCCAATCTTTCGGGAGTTAATGTCAAAAAGGTAAAGCGCAGAGTTTATGCAATCACCGGTTTTTTAGTTGCCTGTGCAGCAATCATTCAGGTTTCTCGCATTGGTTCTATGGATTATGCCAATGCCGGCAGCGGTTATGAGATGGAAGCAATTGCAGCTGCTGTTGTTGGTGGAACCAGTATGAGTGGTGGCCGGGGAACAGTTATCGGTACTTTGCTTGGAGTTTTAATTATTGCAGTTATGAATAATCTGCTTAACTTAATGGGAGTACCACCATTCTTAAGAGAGGCTTTTAAAGGCTTAATCTTAATTGGAGCTGTTCTAATGCAGAAAAAACAAAAATCAGTGTAAATTTTTTATAGAATAAAAGAATAAATGAAAATGGAAAAGGAGTGGTTTGATGGCTAAATTAAAAGCAGGAGTCATTGGTACTGGTTTTGTTGGCGAAGCTCATGTTGAAGCTTTAAGAAGGTTGCATAATATAGATGTTAAAGCTGTTGCAGCCAGCAGCCTCGAATCTTCAAAAAAAGCTGCAGCCAAATTAAATGTTCCCAATTATTATGCTGGTTATGAGAAAATGCTGGCTCAAGAAGATTTAGATGTAGTTCATAATTGTACTCCAAACAAGCTTCACTTTCCAATTAACAAAGCCTTTATGGAGGCTGGAGTTCATGTTTTTTCCGAAAAGCCCCTAGTGATGAATAGCAGTGAAGGAGAAAAACTTCTAAAAATTGCTGCAAAAAATAATGTATATACAGGAGTAAACTATAATTATCGCCATTATCCTTTAGTTAAAGAAATGCAGAATAAGGTGCGGCAGCAAATTGGACAACTTTTTCATATCCGTGGTTACTATCTGCAGGACTGGATGCTTTTTGATACTGATTACAGCTGGCGCATTGATCCAGAAAAGGGTGGTAAATCTAGAGTTGTAGCAGATATTGGTTCTCACTTTTGTGATTTGCTGCAGTATTTAACAGGTCAAAAAATTAGCAGATTAACAGCTGCTACAAAGATTGTACATCCAGAGCGCAAAAAACCAGTTTCAGAAACCAAAACCTTTACTCAGAGTGATCAGAATCAAGAATATGAAAAATATGAAGTTGAAACTGAAGACTATGCTGCGGTACTTTTTGAACTGGAAGACGGAACAGCAGGTAGTTTTACAGTTTCGCAGGTTGATGCCGGCCACAAAAATGATCTATTTATAGAAATCAGCGGCAGCGAAAATAGTTTAAGCTGGTCCCAGGAAAATGCCAACCAATTATTTATCGGTTATCGAGATCAGGCAAATCAGAATTTAACTCGTGATCCTGCTCTTTTAGAAGGAAAAGCAGCTGAGCGCTGTTATTATCCTGGTGGACATATTGAAGGCTGGTCAGAGGGATTAAAAAATTCAATTAAAGATTTTTATGATTGTATTTTACAAAAAGGAGATCCAGCTAATTATGATTTTGCTACTTTTGCAGATGGCCAGCAGGAAGTTAAAATTACAGAGGCTATTTTAAAAAGCTCTCAAGCAGAAAAATGGGTTGAAGTATAAAATTTTATTTAAAGGGGTGTAGAAAATGGGTCGAAAGGTAACTATTTTTACAGGACAATGGGCAGATTTATCCTTTGCAGAAGTGGCTCAAACAATGGACAAAATTGGTTATGATGGTTTAGAGATTGCCTGTTGGGGTGATCATTTAGATGTTAAAAAAGCAGCAGAAGATAGTTCTTATGTTGAAAAAAAGCTTGAAATATTAGCTGAAAATAATTTGCAAGTTTGGACTATTGGTAATCATCTTGCCGGTCAGTGTGTTGGTGATCGCTATGATCCCAGACTTGATAATTTTGCTCCAGAAAAATATGCAGGTCAGCCTGATGAAATTAGAAAATGGGCGATAGAAGAGATGAAACTAACGGCCGCTGCTGCTAAAAATTTAGGAGTTGAGGTAGTAACAGGATTTACTGGTTCACCAATTTGGAAGTTTTTTTATTCATTTCCTCAAACTACAGAAGCAATGATTGAAGAAGGATTTGATCAAATAGTAGAACTCTGGAATCCTATTTTAGATGTTTTTAAAGAAAATGGGGTTAAATTTGCTTTAGAGGTTCATCCAACTGAAATTGCCTTTGATTTCTACACTACAAAAAAGCTTTTAGATAAATTTGACTGGCGGCCTGAATTTGGGATTAACTTTGACCCCAGCCATTTAATCTGGCAGGGAATGACTCCCTATTTATTTTTAAGAGATTTTAGTCAAAGAATTTATCATGTTCATATGAAAGACGCTGCTGTAAGCTTAAATGGACGGGAAGGAATCTTAGGTTCTCATTTACCCTTTGGTGATCGCCGTCGGGGTTGGGATTTCAGGTCTTTAGGACATGGAGATATAGATTTTGATGAGATTATAAGAGAGTTAAATAAAATGAATTATACTGGCCCCCTTTCTGTTGAATGGGAAGATAGTGGGATGGATAGAATGTATGGAGCTGAAGAAGCTCTTAACTTTGTTCGTAATGTTGATTTTGCGCCATCCAATCTGGCTTTTGATGATTCTATGGAAAAATAATCAATTAGTATTATAATAGGTAAAATTTAAATTAGAAGTTTTAAACTCTGGCTGTTTCTTAAATAAGAAACAGCTTTTTTCTAGTTTGCTTTAGCTAAGATAAATAATAAAATCACAAAAAATTATAAAAGTACTGAAAATACAGCTGTATACATGTATACTTTTCTAAATTAAATTGATAATTCCTTGACTCTAAACTTAATAAGTTCTAAAATATTATCAAGAATCATTAAATAATATGTAAAATTTGAAAGAGGAGGTGAAGAAAGTTATTAGTTTTAAAGTTAGACTTAAAGTAGAAGTTAAGCAAAATTAGCTAAACTTTTAGGTAATTATTTTTTAATTATTAAAAATATGAGAAGTTAAAGAATTGAGGAGTGTTATTAAGATGGCAAAAAATAAAGAAAAGCAAGCAGAAATTAGGCAGGGAAATGATTTTAATTCTTTTTTAAAATTATTTATCTCAGTGCTGCTGATTGTTGCAGCGACTGAGCTTTTCGGCACAAAAACCTTTAAGCTTGGACCTGGTCAGGTAGTCTTACTGCCAATGTTATTTGCTGTGATTATTGGAATGTTAATTACACCTGATCTTTTAGGTAGTAAAATTAAAGCTCTTAAAAAAGTTATTTCGATGCAAGAAGTTGAGAATGCAGGCACATACGTAATGATAGCTTTATTACCTTTAGGAGTAAAATATGGAACCCTTGTAGGACCAAATATTGTGGAAGTAGTAAAAGCTGGACCTGCATTCTTACTGCAGGAGTTAGGTAACTTAGGTACAATATTTATTGCTTTACCTCTGGCTTTGCTTTTAGGAATGAAAAGAGAAGCTGTTGGTGCTACTGCCAGTATTTCCCGCGAACCTACCCTTGGGGTAATTGGAGAAAAATATGGAATTTCATCTCCAGAAGGTACAGGAGTACTCGGTACTTATTTAATGGGAACAGTTTTTGGTACAATTTTCTTCGGCCTTTTAGGTGGTATATCAGCAGCAACAGGTCTTCATCCTTTAGCACTTGCAATGGCAAGTGGAATGGGAAGTGGATCGATGATGGCAGCTGCTTCTGGTGCACTTGCGGAATCAGTACCAGCAATGAAAGATGAAATCTTAGCTTATGCAGCTACCAGTAATATGCTGACTGGAGTAACTGGATTATATTCTGTTATATTCCTGGGACTACCGTTAGTTAATTTCCTTTATGATAAGCTCAGTCCTATTTTGTCCAAAAAAGATAGAGGTGATGAATAATGAGCCTTAATTTTGATAGAAGTTTAGAATATTTAAAGATGCTGATTGTTGTTGGAGTCCTAATCTTAATTGGTCAGAGACTGGGTTATGGAATTCCTATTTTACCAGCCCTACCGGGAATGGTATTAGTTATTTTAATTTCTTTTTTAGCACTGACTATTAAAGATAGTTTTCCTAAGCTGCAGTTTCCGGCATTTGCCTGGGCATCATTAACTGCTTTAATTTTAAGTATGCCTTTTATGCCAACAGCAGACCTGTTTTTAAAGTATACAAACGAGGTTAATTTTTTAGGTACAACAACCCCGATCTTGGCTTTTGCAGGGATTTCTGTTGGAAATAAGATTGAGAAATTAAAAAAATTGAGCTGGAAAGTATTTATTATTGCTATTGCAGTATTTATTGGTACATATTTTGGTTCTGCAATCGTAGCCCACATAGTCCTTAAAATGCAGGGTATTATTTAATTAAAGTTAAAAAAGGAAGTGTTAACTTTGCAGAAAAACGAAATAAAAGCAAAGATAATCGAAACTATTGAAAATAATCGCAGTAAAATTGTTGAGCTCGTTGATGAGATTTATAAAAATCCAGAGCTTGGCTATAAAGAAGAGAAGACCACTAAAATAATAGCAGAGGCTTTTTCTGATTTAGAAATTGATTTTAAAGAACATCAGAATTTAAGTGGGATTAATGCTCTACTGGAAATGGAAAATCCGGGGCCTAAAATTGCTGTTCTGGGAGAACTAGATGCAGTTACTTGTTCAGAACATCCTGATGCCGATCCAGAAACTAATGCTGTCCATGCCTGTGGTCATAATATTCAACTGGGAGTAATGTATGGAGTTGCAGCTGCTTTTAAAAAAGCAGGAGTAGAGTCTGAACTAGCTGGTACTCTTAATTTTATCACTACTCCAGCCGAGGAATTTATTGAACTGGAATACCGGGATCAACTTAGAGAAGCAGGTAAAATAAATTACTTTGGTGGTAAACAGGAATTAATAAAAAGAGGTAGTTTTGATGATGTAGATATCTCAATCATGATGCATGCTCTTGATTTAGGTTCCAAAAAGGCTTTAGTTGCTCCTAAGGGAAATGGCTTTGTCGGTAAAAACATTAGATTCATTGGTCAAGAATCTCATGCAGGCTCAGCTCCGGAAAAAGGAGTCAACGCTTTAAATGCTGCTGTTTTAGCAATGAATAATATTAATGCCCAGCGAGAAACTTTTGCTGAGGCAGATAGAGTTCGAGTTCATCCAATAATTACTAAAGGTGGAGATATAGTTAATATTGTTCCGGCAGATGTGAGGATGGAAAGTTATGTTCGGGCTCGAAATATTGAAGCCATTAAAAAAGCAAATGAAAAGGTAGATCGTTCTCTTAAAGCAGGAGCAATGGCAGTTGGGGCAGATGTAAAAATTACTGATATCCCTGGTTATCTACCCCTTTTAAATAATGAAGGCTTAGATTCAATTTTAGAGTCAAATCTTTTAGAGTTAGTAGATGAAGCAGAAATTACAGTTGGTGGTGATTTTACGGGTTCCTTTGATTTTGGAGACGTATCGCATTTAATGCCTGCTCTACATCCATTTTTCGGTGGAGTAGCTGGAGATCTTCATACCAGGAACTTTAAAACTAAGAATAAAGATGATGCCTATATTTTACCAATTAAAGCTCTGGCAATGACAGTTGTTGATCTTCTTTATGATAATGCTGCTGAAGCTAAAAAAATAATTAAAGATTTTAAAGCACCACTAACAAAAAAAGAATACCTTGAATTAATGGAAGAGTTTACAGAAGAAATAATTTATAAAAATTAATAATAAAATTTAAGAGCAGTTAGCTGATTATTTTGCTAGCTGCTTTTACTATCTAACTTCAAATAAGCTTTAAAGTAAAAGTTAATTGTGCTAGATATTAGAACTACAGGATAAAAATAATTAATTAAAGGATATTTCATAAATTTAGTGAATTATATAATGATAAGGGAATTTAGGTTGATAACGTCAAACGAAATTATTTTAAGATTGGAGTTTTTTTTATGCATAGACTTTTTAATAAATTAAAAAATATTTTTGCTATAATCATTGTTATAATAATTTTTGCATCTTATTTTGGCGTGTATATTCCTTTAAAAAATGAATTAGAAGATTCACTACATCAAGGTTTTAAAAATATGGTTTCTAATGCTGAAATCACTTTAGAAAATCATTTAAATAGGGCTTTAGAAGGTGCAGAGAGTTTATCAAGCAGGACAATGATTAGAAGAGAGCTAGAAAAATATCAGGCGGGGGAAATTAATTATCAGGAACTCCAGGAATATACTCAGCCTAAATATGAGGATGGAGCTGCTATTCATAAACATTTACTTGCAGCTTATAGATTTGTTGATGGTAGAATTTTAGCTAATTATGGAGGAGATTATTTAGAGCTGCTGGCTAATAATGGCTTTCTAGAAAGTGAAGCTGATAATTTACTGGTCACCGCTGATCAAAGATATATTATTGTTAAGTCATCTATCTTAACTGATGCGGGAAATCGACTGGGTAGTGATTATATAATTTATGATTTAAATGCTATACTTTCAGAATTAAGACAGTTAAATCCTGAAGAAATAGACTATAATATTCTAAGGGGAGAGCCTGTACTGAATAGTGGAATTAAAGCAGATAAGATCATTGAAATAAGAGAATTAAATAACACTGATTATTTTTTGCAAGCAGAAACTTCCGCTTCTTTGATTTATGATACGATTGGTAGAATCTCATATAAGATAATACTTGTGGTTTTATTAACTGTTTTGGCGATTGCATTTCTTGTAACTAAAGTATTGCATAATACATCTAAAAATATAGTTAAAAATTTAAGAAAAGAATTAAAAGAAAAAACCATCTTGTCAGAAACCGATAAAATGCTTGGAATTTATAACAGAGCTAAATTTAACCAAGAATTAGAAAGAGAAATAGACCGGGTTAAAAGATATAAAAGCAAGCTATCTTTAATAATGATTGACATTGATTATTTTAAAGAATTTAATGATAATTATGGTCATCATGTAGGAGACCAAATCTTAAAAAAAATAGTATCGATAGTTGAAGAAAAGATTAGAAAACATGATATTTTAGCTCGTTATGGTGGAGATGAATTTATGATTATCTGTCCTGAAACTAGTTTAAAAGATGCTGAAAAGCTTGCTCAAAGATTAAATGAAGCTATTGATTATTATAACTGTAGTGAAGATAATAATTTAAGCTGTAGTTTTGGAGTGGCAGAATATCAAGATGATGAAGATGATCTAATGTCTTTAATTAAAAGAGCAGATCAGGCTTTATATCAAGCCAAAGAAAATGGACGCAATCGAGTCTGTAGAAATATTAATTAATCTCAAATAGATTAAGGGGCTGATATGTTGAAATTAAAAGAAGAAGTTAAGATAGTAATGATTTATTTGCTGATTGGCTTTGGCTGGATATATTTTTCAGATAAAATTTTGCTGCTTTTTATTGGAGATAGTGTTCAACTAAATCAGCTGCAGACATATAAAGGTATTTTCTATGTAATTGTTACTGCTATTATATTTTACTTTTTATTTAAAAAATATTTAAATGATCTAAGAAAGCAGCACCAAAAACTAGAAGCAAAAAATAAAAAATTAATTGAATCTAATAAAAAAATAGATACTATAAATCAGGAACTTGATGCTTCCTTAAAATCTTTAGAAAAATTAAATAAGAGATTTGTTAAAATGATTAGTTTTGTTTATAGTTTGAATGAAAAATCAAATTTAAATGAAGAAGAATTTTTATCAGACTTACTGTATAATATAATCGAAATTATACCAGAGGCAGATTATGGAAAAATATACCTGATCGAAAATGGACAGTGCAATTTTATAGAAGCTGTTGGTCATGATATAGATGCTCTGAAGCAAATTAATATTTTTGAAAAAAGTCTTTTGGATTTTGATAGTGAAGGCGTTAATTTTTCAAAAAATTATTCAGTGAATATTGATGATTTAACTTCAGCTAAAAAAAAGGATTTCAAAAAAGCTCTAAAAAATATTAAAGAATCAATGTATATTGATATTAAAGTAAAAAATAGAGTTGTAGGTAGGATTTCACTTGATATTGCTGAAAATAGTGAGCAAAATTTTAATCAGGGAACTACTCATATTTTAGAATCATTTTCAACTCTCGCTTCCTCCTTTTTTGCTTATAAGAGATTTGATCGACTGCAGGGGAAGTTTACTAAAGAGTTGATTTCTTCTATTATAAAAATTTTGGAAATCTATGATGAATATACTAAAGGTCATTCCGAAAATGTCGCTAATTTATCAATGCTAATTGCAGAAGAAATGGGTTTATCCGAAGAAACTGTACTTGATACTTACTGGGCCGGTATGGTACATGATATCGGTAAACTGCTGGTACCAGTGCAAATTTTAAATAAGACTGAGCGGCTTGAAGAATTTGAATATGATATTATAAAAAAACATCCTGTTTGGAGCAGTAGAGCCCTTGCTGACTCTGAAACTTTAAAACATATTTCTAAATATGTGCTCTATCATCATGAGCGCTGGGATGGATACGGTTATCCAGAAGGTTTAGCTGCTGAGGATATTCCGCTTGTCTCTCAAATTATTGCTGTTGCTGATGCCTGGGATGCAATGACTTCTAACCGTTCTTACAGAGATTCACTTTCTAAAGAAGCAGCAATAAAAGAGATTAAAAATAACAAAGGAAGTCAGTTTTCACCTCGGGCTGCTGCGGCTTTTTTAAGACTTATTGATAAAAAGGAATTAGAGGCTGTAAAAAATAAATATGAAAACTATAAAGGAATGATTTGATTCCTTTTAAATAAAAATTAATTAACATAAAAATTTAGAGAGTAGAGAGGAATGATAAAAAAATGGACGAGACGAAATCGACAATTTGGCAGTTCTATAAATCAAAACCACTTGTTTTGAGAATAGGTATTGCCTTTATTTTAGGGTCACTTTTAGGATTGTTTTTAGGAGAATCAGTACTTGTTTTAGAACCACTGGGAACACTTTTTATTAAACTATTAAAAATGATTGTAATTCCAATTGTTTTTTTAACTCTGGTTGCTGGAATGAGAAGTTTAACTCCTTCCAAGTTGGGTAGAGTTGGAGGCCAGACTGTTGCTTTATATTTAATAACAACAGCTGTGGCAATTGTTATTGGTTTAATTACCGCAAATATAATAGCACCAGGTATTGGTCTTACTTTACCACTTGAAGCAGAGATCATGACAAAAGAGGCACCATCTTTAGCAGAAGTTTTTATGAATATCGTGCCTGACAATCCGTTTTCAGCCTTTGCCGAAGGTAATGTGCTGCAGACAATTTTCATTGCCATAGTCTTTGGGCTGGCGCTAGCAGTTTTACAGGAAAAGGCTGAAGGTAGTGTCAAAGCTGGAGTGGAAAGTATTTTTAATATTGTTGAAGCTGGTGCAGAGGCAATGTTTAAGGTTGTTTGGGGAGTTATGGAGTATGGAGTTATTGGTGTTTTTGCGCTGATGGCCTCGGTTTTTGCTAAAACAGGTGTTGATGCCTTGATACCCTTTGCTAAATTAATATTAAGTTTATTTTTAGCCGTTATTATTCATATAACTATTACCCATCTTTTAATTATAGTTAAGGGATTTTTAAAACAGAAACCTACAAGCTTTCTTTTGGGAATAAAAGATGCAATGATTACAGCTTTAAGTATTAGATCAAGCAGTGGAACACTGCCAGTTTCGATGGCAAATGCTGAAGATAATCTTTGTATAGACGAAGAAATTTACAGTTTCACTTTACCATTAGGAGCTACAATTAATATGGATGGAACAGCGATGTATCAGGGAGTAGCGGCTGTTTTTGCTGCTAACTTGATCGGACAGACATTAACTATTGCTCAACAAGCAACAATTGTTGTAACTGCTGTGCTGGCAAGTATTGGAACTGCTGGTGTACCGGGTAGTGGGCTAATTATGCTGACACTTGTTTTAACTCAACTTGGTTTACCACTTTCGGTTGTTGGTTTTGTAGCAGGAATTGATCCTATTTTAGATAGATTTAGAACAGTAAATAATGTTACCGGCGACCTTGCTGTGACTGCTTTAGTCGCAAAATGGAATGATGCAATTGATTTCAGCAGGGGAAGCTGGAAAAAATAAAGGGTGATGCAGCTTGAGTCAAAAATATTATAGAGAAAAAATAGATAATATAGTCAAAGATTTTGATACAGATCTTAGTCAGGGACTTACTCAAAATGCTGTAGAAAAAAAGAAAGAAGAATATGGGAAAAACAAGCTGAGTGAATCTCGAGGAGTTTCATTCTGGCAGATTCTATTAAATCAGCTTAAAGATCTAATTATTATTATTTTGATAATTGCAGCTGGACTGGCTTTTTTAATAGGTGACAATTTAGAAGGCTTTGCAATACTTGCTGTGATAATCTTTAATACAATAATTGGTTTTGTGACCGAATATCAGGCCCAAAAAGCCGTAGCTTCTTTAAAAAATGTTTTAAGTAAAATGGCATTAGTTCTGCGCTCAGGGACTAAAAAAGAGATAAAAGCAGAAGAATTGGTACCAGGAGATATCATCTTTATTGAAGAAGGAGATCAGATCCCGGCTGATGCAAGACTTTTTGAATCTACTAATCTAACAGTTAATGAGGCTTCTTTAACAGGGGAATCCGAAAGTGTAAGTAAAGATGCTGCAGCTAACTTTGAAGAAGAAAAGACCTTGGCTGAAAGAACTAACATGGTTTATATGGGAACAACAGCAGCCCGCGGTAAAGGGAAGGCAATTGTTACTGCTACTGCTGAAAAGACTGAGATCGGTAAAATTGGAGAAATGCTTGATGAAACAAAAGAAGGGAAAACACCGCTTGAGAAAAGACTTGATAAACTTGGTAAATCTCTGGTTAAAATTACTTTAGTAGTAATTGCAATTTTAACTGTGCTGGGTATTGTCATGGGAAGACCTGTTTATGAAACCATTAAAACAGGGATTGCCCTTGCTATTGCAGCTGTGCCTGAAGGACTGCCAATTATTGCTACTATTACTTTAGCAATCGGGATGCAGAAGATGGTTAGACATAAGGCGCTTGTTAGAGAATTATTAGCAGTTGAAACTCTGGGCTCAGTCACTACTATCTGTACAGATAAAACCGGAACAATTACCGAAAACCAGATGACTTTAAAAAAAATATATTTAGATAATCAAGAAATAGAGATAAGTGGTACCGGCTATCAACCAGAGGGAGATTTTTCTAAAGCTGGTGATAAAATTGATTTAAGTAAAGCTGATGATTTAAAATTGACTCTTAAAGCTTCTCTGCTCTGTACTTCTGCAGAATTAAAACAGGAAGATGGAGAATATACTGTTCTCGGAGAAGCAACCGAGGGCGCTCTTTTAACAGCCGGGAGAAAAGCTGGATTTTCAAAAGCAGGTCTAAAAGAAGAGGGTTATCAGAAACTGGCTGAAATCCCTTTCAGTTCAGAAAAAATGTACATGGCTGTTGCTTACAGCACAGCTGAAAATAAGGAACATCTTTATTTGAAGGGCTCCCCGGATGTTGTTTTAGAAATGTGTAATTCAATTTTGTCAGGGGGAGAAATTAAAGAGTTAACCGCTGCTAAAAAAGAAGAAATAAAAGAAGAAAATAAAAAAATGGGAGAAGAAGGCCTTAGAATTTTGGGAGTTGCTTTTAAAACAGGTGAAAATCTAAATTCTGAAGCTGAGATTAATAATAATATTGAAGAGGGATTAACTTTTTTAGCTCTAACAGCAATTATTGATCCTCCCAGAGAATCAGTTAAAAAGGCCATTGAAGAGACGAAAAAAGCAGGTATTAAGACTAAGATGATTACTGGAGACCAGATGGATACGGCGGCAGCTATTGCAAGAATGGTCGGAATAACTGGTAGTGATAATGTCGTCAGCGGTCAGCAGATTTCAGCTGCTTCTGGTTCTGAATTAAAGGAATTAATTAAAAGTAATTCAGTTTTCTCTCGAGTTACACCGGAAAATAAACTGCAGATTATCAATGCTTTAAATCAAGAAAAGGAAATTACTGCAATGACGGGTGATGGAGTTAATGATGCTCCTGCCCTTAAGAAAGCTGATATTGGTGTTTCGATGGGCAAAAGGGGAACTTCAGTGGCTCGTGAAGCTTCGGATATGATCCTGCTTGATGATGATTTTGCTACAATTGTTACAGCAGTTAGAGAAGGAAGAGTTATTTTTGATAATATCCAAAAATTCATTTATTATCTTTTTTCTAATAACTTAAGTAAGATAATATATATTTTTCTAGGTATAATTTTCAATTTACCCTTACCTTTAATTGCAATGCAGATTCTTTGGATTAACGTTGTAATAGATGTTTTTCCAGCGTTATCATTAGCCTGGGAACAAGAAGAAGATAAGATTATGGAAGAAAGAGCTAAGACTGAGCGTAATATTATGGATAGATCTTTTAAAAAGAAGGTTGCAGTTCATAGTATTATTTTAGCTGTCGGACCAATGTTATTATATGTCTGGGCTTTAAAAAGTGGTTATAGTTTAGAACTAAGCCGAACCTTAAGTTTTTCAGTTTTAGCCTTTACTCAACTTTTCCATGTATTTAATGCTCGCCGTAAGTCAGGTATTGCTTTTGATAAAACAGTTTTTGAAAATAAATATCTCTGGCTTGCAGTTGGAATCGGTTTTATTTTTCAACTGGCAGCAATTTATTTACCAGCACTACAGGGGATTCTTTCTACTGTTCCAGTTCAAGCCTCACTCTGGCTGCCTGCAGCTGTCGCAGTAGTTATTCCAATGGCTGTAATCCAGATTCACAACTGGAAAAGTTATAAGTGAATTTAATAGACAATATTTTAGCCCATTCTATTTTTAAAATATAGAATGGGCTTTTTAAAATTTACTCAAAATCAAGTTCCATGCTCTTAACTTTAACGCCTTCAATCTCTGTTAATGCTTCTTGCAGTTCAGCAACTTCTGCTTGAGAACCAACAAGGTCTAAGATAATCATGCCTTCTTCAGCACAGCTGCTGCTTTCATGCATTCCCAGCCGGGTTGAAATTAAACAGCCATTATCAGTCAAAACTTTCTGGACTTCAGGTGCTGCATCAGTTCTTTGATCAATCAAAATCGCCATAATTGTAGAATGTTTCACAATATCACTCCCTAATTTAATGTAGTTATTATAATATTTATTCATAATTTAAAATTATCCTTTAAAAATAAGTAAATTATATATTTATCGTTCATTTGCGATTAACGATAAATGTGTTATAATATCAATAGTAGTTAGTATTAGATGCATAATTTTAATATAGGGGGGATTGATTATGGCAAACAAAGATTTAGAAATTAAAGATAAGGTTAAGAAAAATTATACAGAAGTAGTAACTAGAAACCAAAGTGGTTGTGGCTGCAGCTCGTCCTGTTGTAGTGGTTCAGATAGTAAAGAAGATAAAGCAAAAGAACTGGCAGCAAAAATGGACTACAGTATTGAGGAACTTGAATCAGCTTTTGCAGAAGCAAATTATGGTCTGGGATGCGGTAATCCAGGGGCTATTGCAAATTTAAAGGCAGGAGAAACAGTTCTTGATTTAGGCTGTGGAGCCGGCTTTGATGTTTTTTTAGCTGCCAGACAAGTTGGTGAAAATGGAAAAGTTATAGGTGTTGATATGACAGAGGCTATGATAGAAAAGGCCAGGGCTAATGCAGTTAAAAATGGGATTAATAATGTAGAATTTATACTAGGGGAAATCGAAGAGCTGCCGCTGGCTGATAATAGTATTGACGTTATTATTTCAAATTGTGTGATTAATCTTTCTCCAGCTAAAGCAAAAGTTTTTGCTGAGGCAAAAAGAGTATTGAAAAATGGAGGTCGACTTGCTATTTCTGATATATTAAAGGCTAAAGATTTTCCAGCAGCAATTAAAGACAATCTTGATAATTTTAGCAGCTGTATAACAGGAAGCATTGAAAAAGATCAATTGCTCTCAATTTTAGATGAGTTGGAATTTAAAAATATCGAAGTTGAAAGAAAAAATAATAGTGCTGAAATAGTGGAGGATTGGATTTCTGGAATAGATATCAATAATTATATTTATTCAGCCTATATTAGAGCAAAAAAATAAATGCAGCAATTTGGAGTGGTTAGAATGACTAAAAGTATTAGAGCTGAAGAGTTAAACCAACTATCTGAACTGGCAAAAGGGTTGAGTCATCCCCACCGACTTAGAATAATAAAGATCTTGGCTAAATTACCCTCAGATAATCAATGTATGGTCAGCAGTATAGTTGATCAACTCCCAATCGCTCAATCAACTGTTTCTCAGCATCTTAAAATCTTAAAAGAGACTGGTTGGATAGAAGGAAGAATCGATGGCCCTAGAGTCTGCTATTGCATCAGAGAAGATGTTTTTGCTAAATATAAAAAGGAACTTGAACAATTATTTGAAATTTAAATAATTTGCTACCAATAATTTGGTACCAGATATCAAAGAAATTTACTGTATTCGGTACCAATAAATATATTAAAGAAAGGGTGAAATTATGGATGGAAATAAGAGAACTAATATCAAAAAAGGTTTAAAGGTTAAAGTAGTGAAAAAGAAGGATCAAAGAAGCGGTAAGCTGACAGAAGGTACAGTTAAAAGAATTTTAACTAATTCAGCTAATCATCCCCATGGAATAAAAGTAATGCTCGAAAGTGGAACGGTTGGTAGAGTTAAAGAAATAATTAAATAATAATTCTTCAATTAATTAGGCTTAGTTATAAAATTACCTACATTAGAATTATGTAGGTAATTTTTTTGTTTTTTAGATAAAAAGGTAAAATTAATAAAAAAATAAAAATTTAATTAAAAAGTTAAAATATAAAAAGGGATTTAAATATTAATGTAGAAATATTTAAGTATAATATTGAAAATTTTCTTAATTTTAAAACAAAAATAAAGTTATAGCAATTTTTTTTTGGATGGAGGTGGTATAATTTAACGGTATATTTTTTTTAGTATGAGATTCATTAAAAAACGGGAGGGATTATTTTGAAACTTAAAAAACAATTTATTACTGGATCAATATCTTTAATTTTATTAGCTGTTTTACTTTTAACTGTTGCTGTTTCTGTGCAGGCTCAGGAAAATTGGGAAGAAATTGTTGCAGCTGCTAAAGAAGAGGGAGAAGTAACAATTTATTCAACAACAAGTCGTGTGTATGATGCAGCAGAACTTTTTGAAGCAGAGTATGGAATACAAGTTGATGCTCATCGCTTAAGTGAAGTTGAGTTAATCGAAAGAGTGAGAGCAGAATCCCAAACTGGTCAGCAAAATATTGACATAGTAATTATTGAAGATTTAACAACTATGCGCGAACTCTTAATTAGACCAGGATATCTAGTAAATTATATTCCACCAGAAGCTAAAGCCAATATTCCAGAAAAATATCATGAGCCTTTGGTTTTAGGTTATATAAATAGAGTTTACGGATATAACACTCAAGTGTATTATGAAGAACCAATTGAAAATATCTGGCAGTTTACTGATCCTGAGTGGGCTGGACGTTTTATGATTCGTGATCCACAAATCACCGGTGAACACTTAAATTATTTCTCTGAAATAGTAAGACGTTCTGATGAAATGGCTGCAAGCTATGAAGAATTTTATGGTGAGCCCTTAGAGATTACTGAAGACAATGCAGGTTTAGAATTTATTAAGCGCTTAGCACAGAATGATCCAGTGGTAATGGATAGTGACACCAGGATTTCTGAAGCTGTAGGTACTAGAGGTCAAGAAGATCCTCCTCTGGGTTTTACTTATGTATATTCAAAGCATAGAGATATAGAAAATAAAAATCTTGCTTTAGATTATATGAGGAATATTGAGCCTAATCTTGGTTACTATTACGGGCTTTATGTGCAGCTTGCAGGTGAAGCAAGAAATCCAAATGCAGCTAAAGTTTTAGCTAACTTTTTAGTTGGCCCTGAAGGATTTTCTCCTTGGGCTGATGATATTGGTGTCTATTCAATGAATGAAAATGTTGAATTTCACCCAATGGATAAGCCTTGGGGTTACTGGGAAGAACGCTTATGGACTTATGATCCTGATTTTGCCGCACAGCAGAGAGGTATTATTACTGATGTTTGGCAGAGAAGTATTCAGTAAAATTAGTTTTAGTTTAAACTTAATAGCCCCGTTTAATATTAGACGGGGCTATTAATAAATTATATTGTTGTGAGGTGAAGATAATTTGAAATTAAAATCTATAGTCAAAGATCTTTTGTGGAAAATAAAATTAAATTTAAATATGACCAATGTTTTTAGTGTTATTATAATTGGTTTTCTGATTTATACTGTATTATATCCATTATATATTATGTTATCTGAAACATTTATTGTTCATCCAATGGAGCGCTTTCGAGTTGGAAAAGAGATAGGTTCTTTCACTTTCTTTCACTGGATTTATAACTTTTTTAGTGAGATGTCGATGACAGCTTTTTATAAACCATTTCTTAATTCCTTAATTATTGCTACGGCTATTTCGCTGTTGGCCTTAATCATTGGTGGGGTACTGGCATTTTTAGTTGTTCGAACAAATATGCCTTTTAAAAAAATGATTTCTAATGCAGCTCTTCTGCCATATATTATGCCTTCCTGGACTTTAGCTCTAGCCTGGATGACAGTATTTAAAAATCCTAGAGTTGGAGGAACTCCTGGTATTTTTCAGAGTTTGACCGGATACATATTACCAAACTGGTTTTCTTTCGGTATTTTACCAATAATTATTTGTCTTTCCCTCCATTATTTCCCCTTTGGTTTTATGCTTTTAGGTGGTGCTTTAAATAGAATTGATACCCGCCTTGAAGAATCAGCTGAACTACTGGGAGCAAGTAGAGTTACAATTATTAAAAAGATTATTATTCCACTTTTAACGCCTGTAATTTTTTCTACCATTCTTTTAACTTTTACCAGAGGATTAGGAACTTTTGGGGCACCGCACTTTTTGGGTGGACCTGTAAATTTTTATGTGCTTTCAACCAGGTTAGAGTCTAGTTTGGTTGGACAACGAGTTGGTTCAGCCTATATTGTTGCTTTTATTATGATTTTAATGGGGATTTTAATACTTTATATGGATCAAAAGGTTATTGGAGCTAGAAAAAGTTTTGTTACTGTTTCTGGAAAAGGTGGAGATAGTAATAAAATTGACCTGGGGAAGTATAAAAATCTGATAGCTGTATTGGCTTTGATTTTTGTTATTGCAAGTTCTGTAATTCCAATTAGCATTTTAGCTATTGATTCCTTTATGTTGATCCCTGGCCATTATGAACTTTCAAATTTTTCACTGCATAACTGGATTGGGGAAGCAACTAGAGAATTTGGACTGGCGACAGGTGAAAGAGGAATCCTCTTAAATTCAAGATTTCAAAGTGCAATGTTAAATACACTGCAGTTAGGTTTTATTACAGCTATTATCACAGGTATTATTGGGATTTTAGTCGGACACACTGTAGTCAGACTCAGAGGAACTAAATTTGCCAATTTTTTAGATCAACTTTCTTTTTTACCATATATGATTCCAAGTATTGCTTTTGGTTCAATAATTTTAGCTTTATTTGCTGTTCGCAGAGGACCTATTCCAAGTTTATATGGAAGTTTTTGGCTCTTAGTTGTAGCCTGTGTGGTTAAATATCTTCCTTATTCAACTAGGGCAGGAATTGGTGCTATGAGGCAGATTGGACCTGAGCTTGAAGAATCAGCAATTTTATTTGGAGCCAACTGGTTTACCCGCATGAAAAGAATTATTTTTCCACTGCAGAAACATTCATTTTTTTCAGGCATGTTATTGCCTTTTATTTCTGCTATGAGAGAATTAAGTCTTGTTGTTTTACTTGTATCACCAGGAAATCAAGTAATTACTTCAATTACAGTAATGTATACTGAGCGTGGCTGGTATCCGATTGCTAATGGAGTAACTACTTTATTAATCTTAATTATAATTATGTTGGTTAGTTTAAGTCGTTTCCTTATGGGAACAGATTTATCTAAAGGACTAGGAGGCTAATAATGGCAGAAATAGTATTAAAAAATATCACAAAAAAATTCGGAGATGTTACCGCTGTTAAAAATCTTGATTTATCTATAGATGCAAAAGAATTTACAACTTTATTAGGGCCTTCAGGCTGTGGTAAGTCAACAACTCTAAGAATGGTTGCAGGTTTAGAAAGACCAACAGCTGGAGAGATATGGATTAAAGATGAATGCGTATATTCAAAAGAAAAAAATATCTATGTACCACCAGGAAAAAGAAAATTGGGGATGGTTTTTCAAAGTTATGCGCTTTGGCCTCATCTGACAGTTTTTGATAATATTGCTTTTGGGCTGCAGATAAATAATAAGCCGGATATTAAAGCAAAAACAAAGAAAGTAGCAGATATTCTGGCGATTGCTGATCTTTTAGAAAGATATCCAAATGAGCTTTCTGGTGGACAGCAGCAGCGGGTAGCTATTGCCAGAGTTTTAGTTATGGATTATGATATTCTTTTGTTGGATGAACCGTTATCTAATTTAGATGCACAGCTTAGAATGGATATGCGAGCTGAGTTAAAAAGACTGCACAATGAATTAAATTCTACAATTATTTATGTAACTCACGATCAGTTAGAAGCTCTGACAATGTCCAGCAACATAGCAGTAATGAATTCTGGTTTGCTGCAGCAGTATGCTGGGCCGATGGATGTTTATGATCAGCCTGCAAATTTATTTACGGCAAAGTTTATTGGGAATCCTCCAATAAATCTATTTGAGGCAGAGTTAAAAATTGAAACTGGAGTTAGAAAAGCAAAGCTGTCTCAAAAGCTTGAACTTTTACTTGCTGATAAAAAGTTTGATGCTCTTGAAGCTGGAGCAGAAATTAATATCGGGATTCGGCCTGAGGATATAGAAATTAGGCCAATAGCTGAAAGTCCAGATGCTAAATATAAAGGGGAAATTTATTCAGTCCTACCGGCTGGCTCAGAATGGTATTTTAAGGTTGTGTGGGAAGATAAAATTATTACTGTTTCTGAACATTCAGGAATGGATTTAGAACAGGATGATCAAGTAGCTATCAATATTGAAGCAGAAACAATTAAGCTCTTTGATAATCAGGGTTTATTAATTAAATAATAATTAGCACTTAATAATTACCCATATTAGAAAGATGTGGGTAATTTTTTGTTTTTTAGCGATATTTTATTGTAATAAGTCGGAATAACTTGTATCATTAAATTATAAGATTATTTAAATTTCTTAAAATGTTGATACTAAAACTTAAAAAAAGGATGATAAAATGTTAAATAAAATTAAAAACTTTATTCAAGAAATCAAAGACAAACGAGCTTACAAAAAGGAATCAAAAAATTAGATGAGGGATATTATAAAGAAGCAGAAGAAATTTTGTCTGAACTAAAGGACAGTCAATTAGTAGATAGAGAAATGCTCTTTTTTAATTTAGGTGGCGCTTTGATTGGACAGGATAAGCTGCCGGAAGGAGAAAAATATTTACACCGGGCTATTGAGATTGAGTCTGAGCATGATTATATCTGGGCTACCCTGGCAGAAGTAAACCTGCTGCAGCGAAAATGGGATGAAGCTGAAAAAGCTATTAATAAAGCTATTGAAATTGAGCCTGAAAAAGATTTTTATGAGCTTAAAAAAGAAGTGATTTGTGGTAGTGATGAATTAAAAGAAAATTATTTAAAACATTTTGAGCTGCTTAAAGAAGCTATTGAGGAACAAAAAAATGAAAACTGGCAAAAAAGTATTGAACTTTTAAAAGAATCTTCAGAGTACTACAGTAAAACTGGTTATATTTATAATCAAATCGGGGCAATTTACAACAATAATCTTGGGAATTCAGATTTAGCAGCACAATTTTTCAAAAAAGCAATTGAAAAAGAACCGGATAATGAGATTTTTCAGCGAAATTTAAAACAGGTATTGAAAAAATAATTGATGATTTAATTTAACACTGCAATTTAAGAATTTAAAATGATTTAATATATTAACTAAGATTAATTGCTCATATTGTAAAAGGTATGAGTATTTTTTTTGTTTAAATGTCAAATTGTTATTAATCTTTGGTCAGCAAAGTTCTGGTAAAGATAAAATAAAAAAGTATTTGAAGCTTCTAAATCTGAAGTTGATGCTTGTTCTCTCCAACTAAATATAATATAATAAAATATAGACTTGAATTTGGAGCCTTTAATATGGAGGATTTAATATGGATTTAGATCTTGATTATATCAAATCATTTTTAATAGAAGAGCTGGAGGCTGAATTGATCTATCTTTTTGGATCCTATGCTGTCGGTAAAACGAGAGATGACAGTGATTTGGATCTGGCTTTTTTATCGTCGAAAGAGATTGATGATTATCAGCGTTTTTTAACAGCTCAAAAATTAGCCTCTAAATTAAATATTGACATAGATTTAGTTGATTTAGCTAAGGCTTCTACAGTATTTAAAACTCAAATCATTCAAGGGGATTTACTTTTTGCAAAAAATGAGCAGCAGAAACAGCAATTTGAACTTCTTACTTTAAAAAAATATGCTCGTTTAAATGAGGAAAGAAAAGAAATTATAGAAAAAATTGAAAGAGGTGCTGGAAATGGATGATATTTTAATTAATAAAAACGAAACAGTTAAACGCTGTCTAAAAAGAATTAATGAAGAATATCAGAATAATCCTGCAAATTTGAAGAATTATACAAAACAGGATTCGATTATTTTAAATATTCAGCGTCTCTCAGAAGCAGCAATCGACATTGCAATGCATGTGGTTGCTGAATTAGAATTGGGAGTTCCCCAAAGCAGTAGAGATGCTTTTCAATTTTTAGTTGAGAATGATCTAATTGAAAATAGGACTGCTGAAAAGCTTAAAGCTATGGTTGGTTTCAGAAATATTGCCGTTCACGAATATCAAAAGTTGAACTTAAAAATTGTAGAGGCAATAATAGAAAATGAAATTGAGGAAGTTAAAAACTTTTCTGAAAAGATGCTTAAAAAAATGGTTGAAAAAAGTTAACAAAGCAGGAGCTGAAAGAATGAGCAGCAAAGAATTCATTAAAAACTTAGTTTCAAATAAAATATATCAGCGTGGAATTAATTATTATAATCGCGGTCGGGTTCTGCAGTATAGGATTAATAAAGTTAAGCCAAATCATTATCAGATTTCAGCTCGAGTTTCAGGTACCAAAAAATATGAGGTGAATTCTGAAATTAGATTAAGAGAAAAAGGTATAGATATTGACAGCAGCTGCAGCTGTCCCTATGATTGGGAAGAGTTTTGCAAACACGAAGTTGCTGTATTTTATAAATTTATGGAAGAAGATTATCGTTCTCCTAAAGTAAATTATGAGCCAAAAGCTGTTCAAGAAGTCGAAATTACAGAAGAAGAAGCAGCTAAAAATAAAGTTGAAACTGGAATTGTTGAAAAAAGAATTGCTGATCGCAGTTTTAAAAAGCTTTTGGAGATTACTAAAAACTATGATGAAAGTGAAATGCCAAAATTAGAATATAGTATTAAGGGTATTTCAAATATGGAACTTAAAAACTTTAAAATTATTTTTGATACAGATTATCTAAGTCAGCAGGAGCTTGAAGAAGTGGTTAGATCATTAAATGAAGATAAGCAGTATGCCTACTATAAAGAGAGTCTGCTGCAAAAATATTTTTATGGTAAAGAATTAGAACTTTTAGAAAAACTGTCAGATCTAAAAAAGAGTAAAGGCAGAGGCTGTTCACTGCGCTTAAATAAAAACACAGAAAATCTTGACTTTATTTTAAACTTAAGTCAGAAATTCGAATTAACTTTAGAAGAAAATGGGATTATAGTTAAAAAAGGAAAAACATTGCGGCCGGAACTTAAATTGGAAGGTAATTTAGATGAAATTAGCATTGATTTAAAAGAAGATGACTTTCCTATTTATCAGGGAGATGAAAAAAGCTGCCGTTGGACAATGATTGGAAATACGATTCATAAGGTTGATTTTTATAATTTTTCTGAACTTCCAACTAACTTTATAATACCTAAGCAGAGGCAGGGAGAATTTTTATTTGAAATAATACCAACCTTAGAGAAAAACCTTGAGCTTGATCGTTCAGAAGAACTGGAAGGTTATGAACTAATTAAAGAAAGTCCTAAAATTGACTTAAAACTTGATTATACTCAGCAAAAAATAAGCTGTCAGTTAGAAGTTGAATTTGCAGGTGAAAAATACAGCAACACCGAACTGCTGGGGATTAACACTGATGAAAATATTTATAAAAAAGATTCGGAAGATCCAAAGCTCTGGTATGGAAGAGATAATAAAGCTTTAGCAGAGGTTATTAATTTTTTAGAAGACTATAATTTTAAAGTTAGACCCGAGCATTTTATTATCAAAGATAACAATGAAATTCAGGAATTTATCACTGATGGAATGACTCATATACCTGAGGATTGGAATGTTGAGCGCAGCGAAAGTTTTGATCAGATAGAAATTAAAGAGGTAAAATTAGAGCCGATCATTGAAATTGAAGACAGTGAGGGAATAAACTGGTTTGATTTCAGCATCAGCTACAATCTTGGTGGTAAAACATATACCCGGCAAGAACTGCAGCAGCTAATCTCTTATAATAAAAATGGAGAAGCTTATGTTAAACTTGATAATCACTACTATATTTTAGAAAGTGGTGCTCAGGAAGAAAAGGTAGAACAGATGCTAAAAGATGCTGAAACACAGGCTGATGGTTATCGAGCCCCCTATCATAATCTGCTTTATTATAAGAATTTAGTTGAAAAAAGCGGTATTAATTTTAAAGGTAATAAAGTTTTTAATGAATTAGAAGATGAGATTAGTGGTCTAAATGTGGTTAAAGAAAGAAATATACCAGCTGAAGTTAAAGATAAGCTGCGTGATTATCAAAAAAATGGCTATAACTGGCTGCGGTTTCTGCATAAATATCATTTTGGCGGTATTTTAGCGGATGATATGGGTTTAGGAAAAACACTGCAGATGCTGACACTTTTAAAAAGCGTTGAACCAGAAAAACCGGCACTTGTGCTCTGTCCTAGAACTTTAATTTACAACTGGCAGGAGGAATCAGATAAATTTTTCGATAATTTAAAAACCCTTGTCTATTATGGAACTCCGGCAGAGAGAGAAGAAATGCGCCAGGATTTTAGTGATTATGATTTAATAATTTCTTCTTATTCGACTATCAGCCGAGATGTAGTAGAGCTAGATCAAGAAAATATAAGTTTCTCTTTCGCAATTTTGGATGAAGCTCAGCATATTAAAAATCACCGGACAAAAAGGGCTAAGGCTGTTAAAAATATTCAGGCCAGTTCTCGCCTTGCTTTAACAGGAACCCCGCTTGAGAATTCTATAGAGGAACTCTGGTCGATTTTTGATTTTTTGATGCCCGGTTATTTAGGAAATTACAGCTATTTTAAGAAACACTTTTTAAATCCAATAAATAAGAATAATGAGAAAGAAAAGATGACAGAGTTAAAAGAAAGAGTCGCACCCTTTATTTTAAGGCGCCGCAAGGATCAGGTTTTAAAAGAACTTCCCGATAAAATAGTTAATGTCCACCCTGTAAGTATGACTCAACTTCAGGAAGACAGTTATCAGACTGTGCTCGAGGAAGTAAGGGGGGAGCTCTATCAGACAGTTGAAGAAAAAGGTTTTAATCGCTCGCGGATTAATGTTTTAGCTGCTTTAACAAAACTGCGCCAAATCTGTAATCATCCTGCTTTGATTTTGGGAGAAGATGCGAAGGCCCATAATTCAGGTAAACTTGATGCTTTAAGAGAACTGTTATCAGATGCCTTAAGTGGAGGCCACAAAATTATTGTCTTTAGCCAGTTTGTTAAAATGCTTAAACTAATTAGAAATGACTTAGATCAAGATGGAATTAACTATCTCTATTTAGATGGCTCAACTCGAAAAAGAATGGAGAAAGTAAGAGAATTTAACAGTAACGAAGAGGTTAAAGTCTTTCTAATCAGTCTAAAAGCAGGTGGAGTAGGCCTAAATCTAACTGCTGCTGATATGGTTGTTCATGTTGATCCCTGGTGGAATCCAATGGTAGAAAGGCAGGCAACAGATCGTGCCCACCGATTGGGCCAGGAAAATAGAGTGATGGTCTATAAGTTAATCACCAGGGGCACGGTGGAAGAAAAGATGTTGAAACTGCAGCAGAAAAAACAGGATTTATTTGATAATATAATTGAAAATAATGTTAATCCAATTAAAGCTATCAGCTGGGATGATATACAGGAACTTCTTGCTTATTAAATTATTTTAGAGCAGTTTTTGTCTAATTTAAGTTTAAATAATAAGAATAACACAATAGGAGAGATATAAGATGAATCAGTCTAGGATGACTAAAGAACTAAAATCTGAACTTTATCAGACAATCTATAAACGCCAGTCAGTCAGAAAATATGAGCAAGCAAAGCTGAGTCAGGATCAGCTGCAGGATATTGAAGATTTTTTAAATAAGGCAGAGCTTTTAGATCCAGAGATTAAATTTGAAACCAAAATTGTTGATTCTGAGGCTGTAAAAAGTTTAATTCCTATTAAAGCCCCTCATTATCTTCAGTTTTTTTCGGAGGCTAAAGGTGATTATCTTTTAAATGCAGGTTTTGTTCTGCAGCAGCTTGATTTATATCTTTCAAAAAATGATTTAGGAAGCTGTTGGTTTGGAATGGCTAAGCCTAAAAAAGAGATAATAGCAGAGTCAGATTTAGAATATGTGATAACTTTAGTCTTTGGTAATTCTAAAGCAGAAAACCACCGTGATTCAATTGAAGATTTTGATCGTAAATCTCTTTCAGAAATAAAAAAGGGTGAAACGCATTATGATCTCTTAGAAGCAGTCAGGCTGGCACCATCTGCAACAAATGGACAGCCCTGGTATTTCATTTCAGAAAAAGACCAGATTCACTTATACCAGGTAGAGCCCAACTTTATTAAGAAATTTTTCTATGAAAAAATGAATAAAATTGATATGGGGATTGCTCTGGCTCACCTCTGGCTGGCTGCAGATCATCAGCAGCAGGATTTTAAAGTTGAAAAATTAAGTGAAAGCCCGGCTGAAGTTGAAGGATATAACTATCTGACTACAGTTAAATTATAGCTGGTCAAATCTGACTGGATAACGCTGCTTGGGGCAGGTTATAAATATATTAATGATTAACAGGAGATGATTTAGTGAAAAGAAAAATAATAATAGATACAGATCCCGGAATAGATGATGCAGCAGCACTGGCGATTGCCTTAAATAATTCAGAACTAGAAGTAGAAATGCTGACTACGGTTGCCGGGAATGTTAATTTAAATTATACAACTGAAAATGCTAAAAAGATTTTAGATTTTTTTGAGAAAGATACACCTCTGGCCCGGGGGAATTCTCTACCTCTTTTAAGAGAGTATGAGGATGCAAGTCAGTTTCACGGGGAAACAGGAATGAGTGGTTATGATTTTCCCGAAAGCAGCAGGCAGCTGCTGTCCGAACATGCTGCAGTTGAGATGAAAAATAGAATTTTAGCTGCTGCTGAAAAAATAACTCTGGTTACAATCGGTCCCCTGACAAATGCAGCTTTACTTTTAAGCATGTATCCCGAAGTTAAGGATAAAATAGAAGAAATTGTGATTATGGGTGGCTCCACAATCGCCGGCAATACTAATTCTAGTGCTGAGTTTAATATTAAAGTTGATCCTCATGCAGCTCAGATGGTAATTAACTCAGGGCTGCCAATAACTATTTTTGGTCTGAGAACAACCAGCAAAGCCGTTTTAAATAAAAACGATATAGAAGAAATAAAAACTTTGGGTCAGGCAGGAGAAATGCTCTATTCTTTATTTACCCACTATCGCGGTGGCAATTTAGAAACTGTTGGTTTAATGATGCATGATATCTGTACGATCTGCTATCTTTTACGCCCAGAAATTTTTGAATTTCAAAAAACTTATTTAGAAGTGGCGCTTGCTGGCCCGGCTGCTGGAACTACAGTCGCCGATTTAGCAGCTAGATATACAGCTGAAAAAAATGTGAAGCTGGCAGTAGGAATTGATCAAAAGCAGTTTAGAGATTGGGTTGTTGAAGAGATGAAAAAGTTAAAATAATTTTTTAGGAGGGGAGTTTTGGCAGATGGACGAATATAAAAATATTGGTATTTTGTTGATAATACTCGCTCTTATAATTGCTTTAGTTGGAGCAGTAATTTATTTTGCCGGAGCTTCATTTTCCTGGTTTGGAAATTTACCAGGTGATTTAAAAGTGGAGAGAGAAAATTTTACTTTCTACTTTCCAATGGCCACAATGCTGGTTTTAAGTATTTTTTTAAATATTATAATTAGGTTAATACTTTATTTTTTTAACTAATAAATTAAGCCCCGTTCTTCTTTTAAAGTGTCTATTTTTTTTAAAGCACTTAAAAGGGAACGGGGTTTTAAAATAGCTTATTAATTTAATCAAAACTAATTATTTTTGTTATACCTATAAATAGACTGATATACTTTCTCTAAATCATATTTTTCAGCCGAGAAAATATACTCTGTGTTACCTAAAAAGAAATAGTAATCCTGATTTAAAACAGAAAGAAACTTTTTTATCAGCTGATCCTTCATGTCTTTTGTCAGGTAAATAAAAAAGTTGCGGCTTAATATAAGATCCCAGTTTCTATCAAATCTACCATTAATCAAATCCTTTTCTTCAAAATTAACGAGTCTTCTAATTTTAGAATCTAAAACAAAAAAGTTATCTTTTTCCGGATGGGGCTTAAAATATTTCTGCCTTAACTTAGTCGAGACATTTTTTAATGAATTTTCTCTGTAAATACCACTTCTAGCCTGATCTAAAATGCCGGGATCAAGGTCACTTGCATAAATCTCAAAACGATTTGACGCCAGACCTAGTTCTGTTAAAATAATTGCTAGAGTATAGGGCTCGCAGCCGTTAGAACAGGGGGCACTCCAAATCCTAATCTTCCTTTTCTTTTCTGCTAATTCTGGTAATATATCATTTTTTAAAAATTTAAAGCTCTCTGGATTACGAAAAAATTCGGAAGTGTTAATAGTAAAATGATTTAAGTAGGCTTCTTTAAAAGCTGTATCATTTTTAATTAAGCTGATACATTCATCAAAATCATTAACATCATATCTGCGCATTAAACTTTTAGTTCTTCTTTCGACCCTATCCAATTTATAGCCATCTAGATCAATATTTAAAACCTCTTTTGCCTGATTCTTAAAGTCCGAAAATGTTAAACTCATTTAATTTATCCCTCCACAATTTCGATTAATCTTGCCGCTATATCATTAATATTTAAGATTTCATCATAGGCACCCTTAGCTGCTGCCGCTGATGGCATACCATAAACTAAGGCACTTTCTTTAGCTTCTATTATACCATAAGCACCGTTATTGGTCAGTTCCTCCATACCTACAGCCCCATCACGTCCCATTCCAGTTAGGATAACAGCAGTTATGCGCTCAGCATTATAATTTTGAGCCAGGCTTTTGAGCATATAATCTACTGAAGGACGAACACCGTGTTCTTTGGGATTTTGATTTAATTTAACCTGACCATTATTATTAATTTCTAAGTGATAATCTCCGGGCGCTAATAGTGCATGTCCCTTTTTCAATTTATCTCCTGCCTCAGCTTCTTTAATACTTAAACCAGAGATGCTGTTTAACCTATCTGCCAGGGTTTTAGTAAAACCAGCAGGCATATGCTGAACAATAACAAAGGCGGCAGGGAAATTATTGGGAATGCCGCTTAAAAGTGTTGATAAGGCTCTAGGTCCACCAGAAGAAGTTCCGATAGCAACTATCGGAAAAGATTTAATTCTTTTTCTAATTTTCACCGGTTTAGTTACTCTTTCTTTTTTAGATTTGTGAGCAGCTTTAAGTTTTGTTATCAGTTCTTCTTTGATAGAATCAATATTTAAAGAAATTGAACCTCCTGGTTTAGGTATAAAATCAAAGGCCCCGATATCCAGAGCTTTGAAAACTGTTTCGCTGTTGTCTAAAGCACTTACCATGATTACCGGTATCTCCGGATATTTTTCTTTAACTATTTTAAGAGTCTGAAGACCATTAAGTACCGGCATTTCTATATCAAGCATCAGTAAATCTGGTTTTTGTTTTTTTAATTTATCTAATAAATTCTGTCCGTTATAGGCTGTATCTATTACAGTAAGTTCCGAATCAGCCTCAACTGTATCGGAAAATATTTTGCGCATAAAGGCCGAATCATCGCAGATCATAACTTTTAGCATTTTAAAAACCTCCTGCTTTTTTTGGACTATATAAACCATATTCTTCAAAGATGGTGCAAAACCTTTTTGAAAAAATATTTTCAAAACTCTTTCTAAAATGATACAATATATTTGATTTCAATAAAAAAGTCGAATTTTGTATTAAATAATATTCTATCAAATTAATCTTTAAAATAACAGGGGGATTATAAATGAATTTAATTAACTGTCAGGAATGTGGGAAAGTTTTTGCTTCTGCAGGACAGAAAGTTTGTCCTAACTGCAGGAAGAGCGAAGAAGAAAAATATGAACTGGTAAAAGATTACCTCTGGGATCATCCTAACTCTACAGTAAAGACAGTATCGGAAGCTACGGGTGTAGAGGAAAAGCTAATTATTAAATTTATTAAAGATAACCGACTTCAGAGTGATGGTCTAGCAATTGACTACAGCTTAAAGTGTAAAATCTGTGATAAAGAGATAGCAGCTGGAGTTTATTGTGAAAGCTGCCGCACTAAGATGATTAACGATTTAAGCTCTAAACCCAGTCAGGAAACTGAAAAAGATAAAAATAAGGGGAAAAAGAGTGACAAGATGTTTATAAGTGACAGATTTAAGAAAAAAGAAAGATAGAGAAAGAGCTAGTAAAAGCAGTTATAAGTTATTTAATTCCGCCTGAGAGTGTTTAAAAGCATTCAAAAGGCGGTTATTTTTTTATTAATTTATCTAGAGTCTTATTTAGGAGCTATAATTAGATAATTGAGTTTAATAGATTAAAATAGCTATAAATCAGCTTAGAATAAATTTAATAAATATCAGCAGCTGACGATAATAGTAGTAGAAGATAAAAAAACTTTGATTTAACTGGAGGGGAAAGCTGTGAAGATTAATAATATTAAAGCAGGAAAAATAGAACAGTACTATCAGCAGTTAAAACAAAAACAGAATAAAGCTGCTAAAAACTCTAAAAATGATCAGATTAAAATTTCTTCGCAGGCTAAGGGTATTTTAACTGCAAAGGCTGAGTTGAAAAATAGACCTCAGATCAGAACAGATAAAGTAGCTGATTTAAAAGCGAAGCTTGAAAATGGTAACTATCAAATAGACAGCAAAAAAATTGCTGAAAAGATGTTAAAAAATATTAAGTAGGTGAAATATTAATGCAGGGTGAGCTAAAAAATAACTTATTAGAATTACTAAAAGAAGAAAAAGAACTTTATCAAGAACTTTTTGAAATAGCTGAAGCCAAAAATGAAGCTTTAGTTGAAAATGATACAGAAGCCTTAGCTGAAACTTTAAAACGTGATCAAAAAGTGATAGAAAAGATAGAAGCTAAGGAAAAAGAGAGAAAAGAAATAATAACTGAAATCAAAGAAAAATTTGAGCTAAAACTTGAAAATGATAAATACAGTGATTTCATTAAAAAGCTTCCTGCTGACTGGGGAGCAGACTTAAATAGTATCAGAGAAGAATTAATAGAACTTACAGATAAATTTTACAGTTTAAATGATCAAAACCAGGAACTGCTCACAAAGGCATTAGAGCTTAACACTTTTTCGATAGAGACTATTTTAAACAGCATAAAAGATAATGAAAAAAACACATATAGTAAAGATGCTAAAGAGAATAAAGGTCAGCCGAGGTTATTAAATAAACAGGTTTAAAGGTGGTTAAATATAATGAATAATATATTCAGCGGCCTCCATGTCGGGTTAAGAGCGTTAGAGACTCAGCGTAAATCTCTCGATGTGACAGGACATAATATAGCAAATGCAAATAATGAAAATTATAATAAACAGCGGGCAGTACATAAAGCCTCTTATCCTTATACAGCTCCTGGGCTATCCAATAACGGAGGAGCCGGACAGTTTGGGACTGGAGTTGAGATTGAAAGTGTGGAGCGAGTTAAAGATCAGTTTATAAACTCTCAAATTTTTAATGAAACTCAAACTACAGGTTACTGGACTGAAATGCAGCGGGGTTTGGAGAAGATAGAGTATATTTTTAATGAACCTTCTGATTCCGGAATAGACACTGCGATGGACCAGTTCTGGAATTCACTCCAGGATTTAAGTAATAATCCCAGTGATGACGCAGCCCGTAACATGGTCAGAGAAAACGCCCGTAATCTAGTTGATTCTTTTCAGAGTGTAGAAAATCAGTTAGTTGATTACAAGGAAAGTATAAATGAAAATTTAACAAATGCAGCTAAAAAAGTTAATGGTTTGACAACGCAGATTGCAGATCTAAATAAACAAATTGTTTCGGTCAATGGTAGTGATCAGAATCCTAATGATCTTTTAGATGAGCGAGATGCATTATATAAAGAGCTAAACTCGATGTTAGATGTACAATCCCGAGAAGATGAAGCAGGTAATTTGATAATCTCTGCCGATGGAAAACAGATTGTTAATGGCTCAGATGCTTATGAGCTAGAGATGATTGAAGATCCGAATGATGCGGATAAAATGATTTTGGGACATTCCAAAACAGGCTCACCGGTTGAAATTAAAGATGGTAAAATTAGTGTCTGGGTAGATCAAAGAGATAAAAATTTAATTAAAACTTTAGATGATAAAATAGCTGATTTAAATACACTTGCCAATGATATGGTAACTCAATTTAATGAACAGCACAAAGCTGGTTATGATGCAGAAGGAAAACAGGGTAAAGATTTCTTTGTTGAAATTACTGATTCGGATAAGGCAGTTTCTCAACTGGCTTTAACAGATGAGATTGATAATCCTGATGGTGGTTTAGATAAAATTGCAGCTGGAAATACAGTTTCTGATCTTTCAATTATAGGAATTGAAAAAGCTGACACCAGTGATTCAGAGGATAAGTTTGAAATTACAATTGGAAAAGATGGTGATGATTATAAAGTTGAAGTAACAAATCTGGAAACAGGAGATTCAATAACTGGACTTGCTAAAGAAGAGGATGATTTTAAAATTGGATTTGATATAGATCTTGGGTTTGTTGCAGCTGGTCAGGCTAATGCTGACTTTGATATAACTGCTAAAAGCAAAGGAACTGCTGAAGTAGATTTAGGTTACAGTATTGGCAATGGAGAAAATGCTAATGCTCTTTCTGATATCTTTAATCAGGATGGCAAAAATGTAAAATCTGATTTTAGAAAAATCATTACTTCTGTAGGTGCTGAATCATCTAGAGCTCAGAAAATGGTAAATAATCAGGAAGTCGTTTTGAAACAGTTAAATACTCTTGATAGGAGTATTTCTGGAGTTTCTTTAGATGAGGAAATGGCTAACTTAATTAAATATCAGCAGTCATATTCAGCAGCAGCTAAATATATTAATAAAACAGAAGAATTACTGGATTCATTAATGACAATAGTTTAAGATATAGGAGTTGAAAAGAATGCGGGTTACTAACTCAATGATGGTTAGAAATATGTTAGACCATCTACAAAATAATTTAGGAGATTTAAATGACTTAAATGAACAGTTAAGTTCAGGCAAGTTATTCCAAATGCCATCTGATGCACCAATTAAGGTAGCAGATAGCATGAATTATAAATCACAGTTAAATAGAAATAATCAGTTCCAGCGTAATCTTAATCAGACAGAAAACTGGTTAAATACTACTGAGAGTGCTCTTAAAAGTGGAACCGAGGTAATTCAAAGAGCGAGGGAATTAACAATTTATGCTGCCAATGATTCAATGACTTCTGATGATCGCAAAATGGTAGCTAAGGAAATGAAACAGCTTCGAGATGAGCTAATTGATATTTCGAATGCTAAACTTGGTGACAGTTACATATTTTCCGGTCAGAAAACAGGAGAAAAGCCATTTATACTTAATAGTGACAAAACGGATATAGATAATTATGTTGACTATCAAGGGGATAAAAATAGTGTTAAGAGAAGATTAAATGAGAATGTTGAGATGGGGGTTAACCTCAATGGACATGAGGTTTTTAAAGATAAAATTGATAAACTTAATAAAATTTATAGACAATTAGAAAATAATATACCTGGCAAAGACATCAAAGGTGAAGATCTTAGTGATAATCTTGATGAAATGGATGATTTTATTAATGATTATGCAGAATTAAGATCCCAAGTTGGTGGAAAGCTTCAGCGTACAGGAAACATTATTGATCGATTAGAAGCAAATGAAGTTCATCTTAGAACTTTAAAATCTAAAAATGAAGATGCTGATTTAGCAGAGGTAATTACAGAACTCAAAATGGAAGAAACAGTTTATAGGGCTTCTTTGGCCTCGGGGTCAAGAATTATGCAGCAGTCTTTAGTAGATTTTATTAGATAAATTTTTAGTGGCTTTTATAACTATGGTTTAATAAACTACCATAGTTGTAATGGTTACTAAAACACCGTTGCTGGCAACACTATCGGCCGAAGTGTTGCTGTGGAGGTGCTCATATAACCAAAACAAATTAGAATAACTGGCAAGGATGCCAGTATAACTACACAAAATTTCAAGGAGGAATAAATAATGAGAATTAATACGAATGTCGCTGCTTTAAACTCTTATAATCAATTGAAAAATACAAACAATAACTTAAGTAAGTCTTTATCAAGGTTGTCTTCAGGTAAAAGAATTAATAGTGCTGCTGATGATGCGGCTGGTTTAGCTATTAGTGAGAAAATGAATTCTCAAATTAAAGGATTAGCTCAAGCACAAAGAAATGCTCAGGATGGTATTTCAATGATTCAAACTGCTGAAGGTGCTCTTAAAGAAACTCACTCTATTCTTCAGCGTATGAGAGAATTAACCGTACAAGCTTCAAGTGATACTAATACTGATGCAGATAGGACTGAAATTCAAAAAGAGGTCAATAACCTTACTTCAGAGCTTAATAGAATAGGGAATACTACTGAATTCAATACTCAAGAAGTATTAGATGGAAGTATGGAAGGCGCAGGTTCTGGAGCGACTGGTGGTCAAATGACATTAGGGTTTAATTCAGTAACAGATGGTGACAAGTATGATATTACAGTGGGAGAAGATACTTGGACTGTTACTGCTAACTTAGCAGATGCTAATGATGATGCTGATAGTATAGATACATCTGCAAAGACAATGACTATTGATGTAGCTAATGGTGCTGGTGCAGATGCTGCTTTTGGAGCTGCTCTTCAGGATGCTTTTGATGATTTAGCAAATGGGACTGATAATTCTGGTGCAAATGGAACTAATACTGTCGATGAAAATCTATCTAACTTCACATTTACAGATAATAGTAATGAAATTACTATTAAAGCAAATGACGCAGGGGATTTTGCTGGTAGTGACGATGTGAGGGGAATAATAGATTCAAGTGCCACTGGTACTGGTACAATTGATGAGTTAAATGCTACTGATGGTACCGAAGGAACAGGAGGTACTGCGAAAATACAAATTGGTTCAAATATGAAACAAGCTTTCTCTGTAGATATTTCTGATATGAGATCTAATGCTCTTAATATTGCTGGTACAGCAGGAAGTACAGTTGGTTCAAATGGTGCTGCATTTACAGCAGCTAATACTGTTACTGATGGTACAAACAATACTAATGTTGAGGCAGCTTTGGATGTTTCTACTCATGATAAAGCTACAGCTGCTATTGAAATATTAGATGAAGCTATTGGAACTGTTTCAGCAGAACGTTCTAAATTAGGTGCTTATCAAAATAGATTAGATCATACAATAAATAATTTAAGCGCTTCTGAAGAAAATATTACAGCTGCTGAATCCAGAATCTCTGATGTAGACATGGCTAAAGAAATGATGAACATGAGTAAACAGCAGATTCTTTCTCAGGCTGGTACAGCTATGATGGCTCAAGCTAACCAGTTGCCACAGGGAGTACTGCAGTTACTCGGTTAATTTCTTGAAGAGAACTAAATATACAATAAAAATAAAGCCGGCCGGTTTTCCGGCTGGCTTATTTTTTAAGAAAGGGTGGAAGCTTTATGAGAACAGAAGGAGTAGACTCGCTTTCCAGCCAGCAGCTATACAATAATAACAACAATAGCAGTGAAAATATTAGAACTGAAAAAATTAAATCTAATAATAAAAAAACTAATACAAAAGCTACATCTCTTCAGGAAAAAAAGGAATACAACCAGCAAGAACTTGAAGATGAAGTTAGAGAATCTGTAAAAGATGTAAATGAAATAGTAGATCAAGTAAAAGAAGGATTATCCTTTCAGATACATGAAGATACAGAAGAGCTAATGGTTCAGGTAATTGATATTAATACAGATGAAGTAATAAAAGAATTGCCACCTGAAGAAATGCTGGATTTAAAAGCAAGAATACATGAAATGGTAGGTATATTAATAGATGAAAAGGTTTAAAGAGGAAGTAGGTGTTATATAGTATGCAACTAGATGGTTTAGCAACTGGTATGGATACTACTGCTGTAATTGATCAGTTGGTTGCCCTAGAACAGAGACCAATCTATAATTATCAGCAGGAAATATCTGAACTGGAGATGACTAAAGGTGCCTGGCGTGATGTTAACAGCAGGCTGGATAAGTTAGAAGATAGAACAACTGATTTAAAGTTATCTTCAACTTATAATTCTCGCAGTGCAAGTTCCAGTGATAAAGATATTGTTACAGCTACAGCAAGTAATGATTCTAATGAAGCTAATTATTCGATTACTGTTAATAATGTAGCTAGTACTCAAAGAATATCAGGTAACAGATTGGATGATTCTACAACAGCAATTAAGGATCTTACAGGGTTTGGGTCAATAGCCGCAGAAAATAATATTCAAATTAATGGAACAGATATTACAATTAACGATAGCGATACTTTAGCTGATATTAGTAATAAGATTAATGATGCAGAGGCTGGAGTAAATGCTTCTATTGTAGATAATCACCTTGTTTTAGAAAGTGCTGATACAGGTGAAAAAAATCAGATTGCTTTAGTAGATGATAATGATCTATTTAATAGCCTAGGTGTTCTACAGACTGGAGATAATGATAACAGTCTATCTACAAATTTAATGGAAGTTAAAGATGCTGACACTGCTTTGGGATTAACTGGAAGTTTTCAGATTGATGTAGAGGGTGGTACTGGATCTGGAGAAATCATAGTAGATGAAACCACTACATTAAACGATATTAAAAGTCAAGTAGATGCACTTGCACTTGGTGGAGACCTTTCCGCTTCAGTAACTGATGAAGCTAATGGATATTTTTCTCTATCAATAAGTAGTTCTACAGCTGGTTCAGATATTAAGCTGAGTAATACTGGAACTGAGAATATCCTGTCAGATTTAGCTTTTGGTAATCGAAGTTATCAAAATGAACTTCAGACTGCAGAAGATGCAAATATAGATATTAATGGTATTGAAGGTATTACTAGTTCTACAAATACTTTTTCAGAAGCTGTAGATGGTGTAACATTTAATATCAATCCTGATGCTGTTGTTAATGATGGAATAGATACTGCTTCTGCCAGTGTGTCTGTAAGCAAAGATACAGGTAAAGCCACTGATGCTGTAAAGGCTTTTGTTGATCAGTACAACAGTGTAATGAACTTCCTTGATGGTAAAACTGATTATGATGAGGAAGAAGAAAAAGGTGCTGTACTGCAGGGTGATTCAACTGCGATGAGGTTGCAGACAAGACTTAGAAGTCTGGTATCATCTAAAATTAAGGATACTGGAGATTTTAAGACTCTATCATCAGTTGGAATAGAAATCGACAGGGATGGAGTAATGAGCTTTGATAAATCTAAATTCACAGAAGCTTTAGATCAATCTTCAGAAGAAGTAATGTCTATTTTTAATGGTGAAAGTGATTCAGATGGATTTGATGGCATGGCTGTCAGAATGGACAGCTATCTTGACCAGTTGATGCAGTCAAATACAGGTTTAATACCTAGAAGATTGGATTTCTATGATACTCGGATAGATAGTCTAAATGATGATATAGAAGATGTGGAAAGAAAAGTAGAAATGACCAGAGACAGATATGTAGAACAGTTTGCTGCAATGGAAACAGCTATCTCTGAGATGAATCAGCAGATGAGCTGGATGCAGAGTCAGCTTTCAAGCCTAGCTGGTTCAACAAGCATGCTGAGTAGTAATAACTAATATGATAGTAATTTGTAATTTTTTGAGGAGATTGGTGAGCTGAATAGATACCGATCTCCTTTAATTGTTTTAGGGAAGGAAAATATATTATGAAAATATACATAAACGAGAATTCAATAGCAGAAGATGCCACTGATAAAAATGATATTTTAGAACTGGTAGAATCAAAGTTAGAAAATGAAATAATAGATACACTCCATTTGGATGAAGTTGAGGTCTCTTTAGAATATTTTCGGGAAAATGAACTTGATCTAGAAAGAATAGATAAGATAAAGTTTGAAAGCAAAAAAGTTGAGCAGCTAATAACTGAAACCCTTAAAGAAGCAGAAGACTACCTGCCTAAATTAAAAAATGCTTTAAATAACTCAGCAGAACTTTTTAAAAATGGTAAGGAAGCAGATGCTTCTGAGCTGCTGGATAAGACTCTAGAAGGAATTCAATGGTATCTGGAAGTCATCAATGGTATAATATCCTTAATAGATAATAAAGAGCTAAAAAATAAAGGTAATAAGATACTATCTGATTTTACCCAGGCACTAAACAGGGCTATGGTTGCTCTGCAGAATGAAAACTATGATTACCTGGGAGATTTATTAGAAGTAGAAATGGTAGAATATATTGAGAAGTTAAAAGACTTTAATCAGGAATTATTAGAAGAATACTAAAAGAGGTGACCAAAAATGTCTGCTGTAGAAAAAACCAACTCTGTACTAAGCCAAATCAAAAATTTCTTTGTCCAGAAGTTAAATCAACCCAATCAAACCGAAGTCCAACCAGAAAAAGGTGATAGATTTACTAAATCACAGCAGCCAGCCAAAGTCACCTATGACTTAGAAGATTTTGCAGTTTCTGATGCGGTTAAAAGACCGATTAAAATCAACAACAGCAATAATATCTTTTTTATTAACCACAATAACCGCAATAAAGCTGTAAAAATAGATCCGGGAGAATATAATTTAACAGAGATTCAGGCTGCCATTCAGCAGCAGGTTAACGAAGAATTTGGAATCGGTAAGGTTAGTGTCAAGATGACTGCCTCCGGTTCAGATCGTTTTATCTATGCTGAAGATAAAAAAGAAGAGCATATTCTGGACGAGCATGTTTAAAACTGATTGTCTGAATATTGGTTGACTAAATTAAACAAATAAAACTAGTTGATTAAGCCTCAGGACATATGTCCTTTATTTTTTTGGCTAAATAATTTACAATTAAGGGGATAAGATTGAATTTTAGAAAAATTATAAAAAACGATAAAAAATTTCAAAATATTTTTAAAAACATGCCGGATTCAATCATTGATAAATGGGAAGTGAAAGAATATCAGGCAGGAGAAATCATCTGTCACCAGGGAGAAATCTCAGATTACTTTTATTATATTCTTGATGGTTATCTCAGCATTTATTTAATGGCAGAAAACGGCAGCAAATATGTGCAGTCAATTTACAAAAGAGCTAACTATTTTGGTGAACTGGAAATTTTTAATCAGCAGCCTTATGTCTGCACTGTTGAAACAATTAGCAGCAGCAAAATTATTCGTCTGCAGAGAAAATATTTTATGCAGTGGCTTAAAGAAGATCAGGACTACCTGCTTTATTTAACCCGAACCCTCTGTGATAGTTTTTATAAACTTTCGCAGAAGGCCGGCGAGGATATGCTTTATTCTTTAAGATATCGGATCTGTAATTATCTGGTCTATAAAGTAGAAGCAGCCCAAAAGAGTTCAGGTAGGGTTGAACTAAAGCTCGATAAAAAGCAGCTTTCTGACCAGCTGGCAGTTACTAAAAGAAGCATTAATCGAGTTTTAAAAAAACTGAGTCAAAAAGGCATTTTAGAATTCAGCAGCCAGAGCATTATTATTAAGGATCTAAAAGCACTGAAACAGGAAGAGGAATTAAGCCGCTACCAATAAAGCGGTTTAAATATATAAAAAACAAAAAGGGAAGGTGTTATTTAAATGAAAAAATTTTTATTTTTAACATTAGCTTTAGTTTTTCTTTTTAGCTCCGCAGTTATTTTAGAAACAGAAGCTGTACAGGCAGAATCAGAGCTTAAAGTTGCACTTGTAGTTTCTGGAGGTCTGGGTGACCGCTCATTTTATGATTCATCTGCCGAAGGGGTAGAGTGGGCAGAAGAGGACTTTGGTATTGACTCCAGAGTTTTAGAATGTAGAAATGATCCTTCATTATTTAGAGATCGTCTTATTCAGGGCTCAATGTATGGAGACGTGGTAGTTGTAGTTGGTTTTGAATTTTACGATG